>JBILKQ010000107.1:0-10522 GCA_044376655.1 Silvanigrellaceae bacterium | reverse complement strand
TGTGCGCAGGCCTGCGCTTGGGCAGAGCAAAACCGAGGTAAGAAAAAAACACCCCGCAGCAGCACCTGAACGGCTGCCACGGGGCGATTCAGAAGAAACATTCGGAGTTAGAGCTTAACGTCCAAGTGTGTTCTTGAGAGCAACAAAAGCCTGGGGCGTTGTGCTACGGTTGTGGCGACGCGTGATACTTCCCTGAGAAACGAAGTTGAGCAGATACCATTTTCCGCCCGCTTTGGCGTTTGTTCCGCTCGCACCGTCGCCACCAAAAGGCTGCTGGTTCACAACAGCACCCGTTGTTTTTCTGTTCACATAAAAGTTGCCTGCAAGCTGCGAGAGAACCGGGATGGCGCGCTCCAGGAAAGTTTCATTGCGGCTGATGACAGAGCCAGTCAGGCGATACTGATGTTGCTCAATAATGCGCACAGCATCATCGAGGGTCTTAAAGGTGCGTATCGCTGTCACTGGCCCAAAAATCTCAACACTCAACAGATCATGTAAATCCGTGTTCACTTCAATCAGCGTGGGCTCAATAAAATAACCCTTGCTGTCATCACACTTTCCACCTGCAATGAATGTACAATTTTTGTCCGTTTTAGCTTTTTCAATAGCTGCCTTGATTTTGTCGAACGCACGCTGATTGATGACGGGCCCGAGGTCAGCCTTGCGCTCAACCGGGAGAGTCATCAACTGAGCCTGAGTCTGCTTCACTAGCTCAGTCTTCAATGTAGGCCATATCTTTTCATCCACCAGAACAACGCTGTTCGCGGAACATTTCTGACCACTGCGCCCAAACGCACCCTGCACAATCGCTTGGGCCGTATCAACAACATCGATGTCGCTGTCAGCTACAAGAAAATCCTTGCCTCCGGTTTCGGCGACAAAACGGGGAAAGTTGTTACGCGGGAAATCAGTGTTGAAGAGATAGTTGCCAAACACCCGGGCTGTGTTGAAGCTTCCGGTAAAATTCAATGCGGTCAGTTCTGGATGCTTGAGAACTGTCGGGAGACAGTTGGGGCCTTCACCTGTCATGAAGTTGATAACACCGGGTGGAAATCCAGCCTCTTCAAGCGCAAGCATGAGCAAATAGCTGGTCAGAACGGCATCGCTGCTGGGCTTCCAAACCACCGTGTTGCCTGTCAGGGCCATTACGAGCGGGAGATTATAGCCAATCGCAATCGGGAAATTGAAAGGGGTAACAGCACAGGTAAATCCCTTAAGCGGGCGCAGCTGAAGCTGATTTGTCTCCATTGGCCCATCGCCCATACGCTCAGCGAGTAGCTCGGAATAGAACCAGCTGTTGAAACGAACGAAATCCATCAGCTCAGCCCAGCTCGCTGAAGTTTCATTGGCTGTGTAACCGCATTCAACTGCTGCGGTCGCACAGGTCTGGTATTTCCACTTGGCCAGCACGGCCTCAAGGTCTCTGAGTTTTTGCAAACGAGTTGCCGGCGAAAGCGCAGCCCATGCAGGCTTCGCTGCAAGTGCCGCATCAATAGCCATTTGCGCATGGCTTGAGTCGGCCTCTTGAAAAGTACAGACCAACTGTTTGTTGGCCGGGTTGAGGCTCTTGCCCTTCTGATTTGAATAGATCTTTTTGCCACCGATAATCATCGGCACTTCGAGACCGAGTGGAATTTCTCGAGTCGCGGCTTCAAACTGCGCCCAGGCAGCCTCGGTGTCGCGAATATTCTCAATTGGTTCATTGGTCGGTTTGGGCATGGACAAGACGTTCATTTTTTGGACCCCGGTTTGGACAATGGACTTACTGGACTGCTGTCCCTTCTTTAGAGGCTTGTGCGGGGGGCTGCAACCATTCGGAGATGGTTCTCACTTGGTTTTCACCGGGAATGAAAAACTCAAGCTCGGGAGAAAAATAGCCTTTATTGACATATTCTCGGGCAAATGGAGTGAATTCGCTCAAGGTCATCACTCGCGTCCGATAGCCCGTTGCACGATTGAAGGTCTGCAAAGGTGTGAGAACCATGCGGTAGCTATGGGTTGAACCATCAGCTGCGGGTTGGTCAGATTTACAGAACTCGAAATGCGAACCCAAGCCAAACTTTGCCTCTCGTGACAATGATGCGAACAGGAAATTGCCAAGCCCGTAAACGATAATTCCATCCTCGGGCTCCACATCAACAACCTGTGCGATATGTGCGTGGTGGCCAACGACAATATCGGCTCCTGCATCCAAAGCGATTTTTGCTTGAGCCGGTTGATGGGCGCGCAATGTTGGCTTGAGCTCTTCACCCCAATGAAACGAAACAACCACAAAATCTGCCTCTTTGCGGACTTCCTTGATCGCCTTTCTCAAGGCGTCGCCGCGCGGAAAAGCAACTCCAGGACGTTTTTCCGCCGCCCAGGCTTCATCGGGAAATGTTGTGGTGGCTGAGATAACAGCGATACGGACTCCGTTTTTTTCCAACCACATAGGTTCCAATGCAGAGCGCAAATTCGAACCAATCCCTGCATATTTCATGCCTGCAGCTTTGATCGCAGACATGGTGTCTTGAGCCCCCTTCCAACCAAAATCCATCGCGTGGTTGTTTGCTAAAGTGAAATATTTAATGCCAGCTGACTTCAGCCACTTTAGGCTGTCGGGGGCTTGTTTCAACGCGAAAGGATACTTCTCAAAAGCGCGCTTCTCTTCCCGAGTCAATGCACCCTCAAAATTGACCACATTGAAATCGGCCCATTGCAGCAATGGCTTAAGGTGGTCGAAGAGTGACCCCTTCAGTTGAGCCGCCGGGCTCTTCGGGCTAACCCAATAATCGCCATAGAAACTCACCTTGACAGGCTCAGCGCATTCGCTTGGCCAGGAAAATTTGCTCGGGGCTGACACTGCGGGCGAAACCGAAGCGGCCTTTGTAGGAGCCGTCTGAGCAGCGGCCGCAGCAGCTATGGGAACGTTTTTTTTGGCGTTGAATTTCATGCCTGGAATTAGGTGATGCTGAACATTGAGGTGCGCAAGAATCGGATTTGACTTATGCAGCACGTCTGCATGCACCTGCGAGCCCACGAGGCAAAATGACATCCAGCATAAATGCTGGAATCTCAGCAAGCCCACGAGCGCCTCCTCCCGAACAAGTCGAAACCACCACAATTTTCTAGATAGAGCTTAACAAAATGCGAGAATATGCGGGCTGAAGGTTTTCGCGCATCGACGTGATGTTGGCGGATGTAGGCTAAATTTATCCCTCTTCGGTGGGATGCCTTTCGGAATCGGAAACAATATCAAGGCTGATGATGTGTCTCATTTTTTCCATTTTTGTGCGGATATACTTAAGATTCTCTTTGTGTAGCACGGGTGCGAGTCCAATCCGCTCCACAACTGTGATGCCTGCCTCAGACAGAGCCTCAACCTTCGCGGGGTTGTTGGTTAGAAGACGCACCTGACCTACTCCAGCCGCTTTGATCATTTCTGCGGCTACGACGAAACTGCGTTCATCGGCTCCGAATCCCAATGCCAAATTGGCCTCGACCGTATCCATACCAGCATCTTGGAGCGAATATGCCTGCATTTTCGCGGCCAGACCAATGCCACGGCCTTCTTGTCGAAGATAGACGATGGCCCCAAATCCCTCTTTCGCTATCGCATTCATGGCATCCTGGAGCTGCTGACCACAGTCGCAGCGCAGCGAACCAAACACATCACCGGTCAGGCACTCGGAATGAATGCGGACAATGGGCGTTTTATCCGCACGATTCCATTCGCCCATCCACAGCAACACGTGTTCCTTGCCCGTGCTCGTCTCAAGATACAGAGACATCTGGAAGGGGCCCCAAAGCGTCGGAAGACGGGTTGTGGATATGTGCTGCAGCGAAACCATGTGAAAAGAATCCATCCTCTCAGAAGTCAGCGACTTCCAGCTCGATATTGCACATTTAAATTCAGAACAAGTGAAAGTGGGGGGCGAAAAAAACACTGGCGCGGTGGCCAGCTCTCTGCTAGCCCCCAAAGGGTAGGCCAAAAACGAATCAACCGGTTCTCCGCGAGCCCTTTTTCCAGGAAAGAAAATTGGACACGCTTATGGAACAGCAAATCCGCGCCAGAGGGCAAATCCACAAGATCTCAGCACAAAGCAGCTCATTCCTGCTCGGAGTTGGCCTGCCTGCGACGCTGACGCTCTCGGGGTACATATGCCAGTCGAACGCACTGAGCGGCTTCGGATGGGCACTGCTGGCAGCGCTCGCGGGCTGTCTCGCCAGCACTTTGCTGGGTTGGTCGAGCCTGCTCAAAACCATGATTCCGGAGCGCTCGACCTGGAAGAAATCAATCTTTGCGGGACTTTTACTCGCTTTAGGACTGGTACTACAAGGTCTAGCCCTCGGCTCAAACGCCTGGAGTCCGATTCATGCCATCGCATTAGCCTTCATCCCATGGAGCCGCACAATGTGGCGCCTGGTTGCGGGCGTGGAAGTTCTGCCTCACTTGCGCAGCCGAGTGTCCGCCCTGCTTATGACAGCAACGGCCGTCGTATATCTTTGGCCCGAGTTTGCGACCATCGGCGCTGCCGCATTGCAGTCCTCGGTGCCATTTCGAAGGTTACCCGAGCTCACATTTTTTACTGAGCCGCTGCCGAGATGTTTCTCTTTTCTCTCAGCACTGTGCTTCGGAGCGGCATCGAGTCTGCAGTTGGCGCAGGAACGGAGCATCTCTAGCCTAACCTTTTGGAGTATTCCGACGGCTATCGCCGCTATCGCCTTGGGCTTTGTCGGATGGATTGCCCTCCAGCAATCAGGCGCACGCCTTGAGGTCATGGGAAATTTGCATCTTGCCCCCATGCCGCGGCTTCTTGCAGTCACTCCCGCGTTCATTTTCGGCATCATGATGCTCGCCCTCCGACCACGCATTCATATCCGGAATTCTCTGCTTGTGGGGCGTGAAACCAATAGCTGGTGGCAATCGCTCGGTCTGGGTGCTGGCTGCGCCGCCGCTCTGCTCCTCTGGCACGATTCGTTATTGCGCCACAATGACATATTTGCATGCGCATTGATAATTGTGGGCAATTTTGTGGGACTTCGTTTCAACAACAATCCTGTCTCTTTCGCTCCCACGCTGGCTCTTGTGACCGACACGGGCACATCACAAAAGCAGCAGGCCTTCCAAAACTCCTGACAAGGTTTCAATCATGGCAAAACTCTCTTCGATCTGCGTTTTCTGCGGTGCCCAAAATGGCCGCTCTGCGGAGTTCCGCGAGCTCGCTTTCGCGGTCGGGCAACTGCTAGGCTCTCAAGGCATCAAGCTAGTTTACGGTGGCAGCAAAGACGGACTGATGGGCGCAACAGCGGACGGTGTGCTCTCAAAGGGCGGGGAAGTTCTGGGCGTTCTGCCGAAAAAACTCGCCAACCGCGAACTGGCCCACCCCAAGATCCATAAGCTCGTGACCGTGGAAAATATGGCTCAACGCAAAGATGTGCTGATGAGCGAATCTGACGCATTCCTTATCCTGCCGGGCGGTCTGGGGACACTCGATGAACTCTTTGAGGTTCTGACGGCAAACACGCTTGGATTCATGAATAAGCCCGTCATCGTACTCAACAGCTTCGGATACTACACCGGGCTGATAACTTGGCTCGAGTCGATCGCCCTTGCAGGTTTCAGCCGTTCGCCTGGCGAGCTCTTCACTGTTGTCGAAGAGCTCGACGACTTGGGCCAACTTCTTTCATAGAACTTTGAGCTCTGGGCTTGCAGCTTCGATTCTTGTCGGGCAAGTTTGCCTTAAGACTTGCTGAGCTGGAGCCGCCATGACCGCCCCTACCCACACTTCCTTAACTTTTTTGAAATTTGCTTTGGCAGCTGCTGTGCTTTGCGTTTCGGGCGAGCCCCTGGTCGCGCACGCAACAGCTGAAGCATCGACTACCGCGAACCCGACTTCAAGCAAAATCGCCGAAGAGCTCAGGGTTCTGCAGTCGAAGTCGAACCTAAACACCTCATTCCGAGTCAAGTTTGAACAAAAGGTCTTCAGTGCACTACGCAAGAAGACCACCACCAGTTCAGGCGAGCTGATCTTCTCCCAGCCGCGCAAATTCCGCTGGGAAATTACTTCACCAGGCAAAGAGCTCTACGTTAACAATGGCGAATGGTTCTGGAAATACATCGAGAGCACCAAGCACGCTCTGCGCATGCCGGCCAATGCCAGCGATCTCGATTTTCTCGACGTTGTTTTCAACCTCGACAGACTGCCCAACAAATTCAATCTTGAAAAAATCTCGTCATTCCCGCCTGACCAAAACATGAGCAACAGCACTTGCCCTAAAAACCACACCTGCATTGCACTTGAGCCGCTGCAAAAGTCTGGCCAGAAAGCAATTGCACTTGCGGTCGATCAATCAACTGGTTTCGTGAGCGTCATTAGAATTGAATTCAGAAACGGCAACCGCACTCTCATCAACTTCAGCCCATTGAAGGCAGAGAAAATCGCAGCAAGCCTGTTCGAGTTCACTCCTCCACCTGGCACCGCAGTTGACAAAAGGTAACCTATCGAATGCTCTTCTCTGATCAACTGCAGCAATTGAACTGGCGTATCCTTCTCGATATCGGGGTTGTCGCGGTCCTGTGCTACCAGATCATGAACATGCTTCGGGGCACGCGCGCCGTTCAGGTGCTCATCGGTATCATTATTATCTTCATTGCATATGCTTTGAGCGGCTACCTTGAACTCAATACTCTGAACTGGATCATTTCAAAATTTTATTCGTCCATCATCGTGGTCGTGATCGTTCTTTTCCAAGACGACCTTCGTCGACTTCTAACGCGCGTTGGGCGTGGACCATTTGTTCAGGGAATGGATGAAGACGTCGGCGTGCGAGCAATAGATGAAGCCATCAATGCGGCCCGCACCCTAAGCCACGAACGAGCCGGCGCCATCATTGTATTTGAACGCGGCATTGGCCTCGACAGACTTTACGACCACAGCGTCAAGCTCGACGCTCTGGTCAGCGAACAGTTGCTTCTCTCCATTTTCCAATCGTTTTCTCCACTCCACGATGGAGCCGTGATTATTCAGAAAGGTCGTCTCAGCTGTGCATCTGCACAACTCCCGCTCTCAAAAAACCCAAGCTTCAGTAAAAAAATGGGAACACGACACAGTGCGGCTGTCGGGATTTCTGAGGAAACCGACGCAGTGGTGTTGGTCGTATCAGAAGAAACAGGCAACATCTCCATCGCGTGGGATGGTCAAATGCAACGCCAACCCAACGCTGACATCACTCGCCGCCTGCTCATGACCCTCCTCATTCCTCAGGCGCGCGAAAAAGCCACCGGACTGCTGCGCTTCACTCAGCCCATCAAGAACTGGTGGTGGGAAATGCTCAGCGGTACGGGCTCGAAGAAACAAAAGCGAGAGTATGCGGGCAACAAGCGCCGAGTCGCCTGGGGCGACCGCAAAGGCCCTACGGACGAAGAAGCACGCTCTCCACAGACACCTCGACAACTCACAACCACCGGAACAATCACCACGCCCGGCGCAGAATCTCAGCGTTGGTCAATGACCCTCCGCCTGCCTCGCCACCAAGCTACACGTGGTCGCAAGCCTGAAGTCCAATCCATTCCGCCAGCACCATTAGTAGAGCATGTGCCAGACATTGAGCTCGAAAATCTTGCCGAGGAATTCGAGCAAGAGAGCAAAAACAACCACCGATTCGATCCGCCCATGCCTCCTGAACCACCGCCCCGAAATGTGACTGTCGGCGGAGTTCCGCTCGATCCGCCCATGGACACCACCGACTCTGCCTCGACCCAATCCGATGAGAAAGAACCGGTGCCCTCAGGCCCTGCTGCTGGCAGGAAGGAAGACGCGTGATGAATACAACAGCATCTCTGGTTCAAAGAGTCACTCGCATTTTCACGCAAAATCTGGGGCTCAAAGTTCTCGCGCTCGGATTTGCACTCGCGCTGTTTATGATTGTTCGCAACCAGCAAGTGCGTGAGTTCAACCGCATCGTCAGAGTCCGTTTCCAAACCGAGCAGGGCGTGATTGTGGTTGGTCCTACCGAACGTATCGTAAACGTAACTTTGCGCATGCCCGATACACTTTTTTCTAGAGTTCCGACCGACGAAGAGCTCACCGGAGAAGTTGATTTACGCAAAGAACGCTTGGGCAAGATTCGTGTTGGACTTTCTAGCGAGAACTTTCCAAACCTAGACAAGCGCTATGCACTCACAATGCAGGAGCCTTGGCTGGACGTTGAGCTCGACCGCCTTGAGACAAAAAAAGTCACAGTCAAAGCAGTTCTTCAGGGCTCACCAAAATCCGGTTTTGAGATCAGTCGGGTCACGGTGAATCCTTCCGAGGTTGAACTGACGGGCGCACGCATGGCACTCGCCAAGATCGACTCCATTTCAACCATCCCCGTGGACATCTCCAATCTGGGTGGCAAAGACTATACAGCACAGGCAGGTCTGGCGCTTGATCTCGGTAGCTCTTTCAAGCCCTCTTTCGACAAAGTGACCGTGAAGGTCAACTTCATTGAATCGAGCAATCCAATCAAATAAAAGTGGGTCTTCAACTTCTCACAAGGATTTGGGAAAACATGGGAAAGTATTTTGGAACCGATGGAATCCGCGGCGAAGCCAACGTTGGTGTGATGACCCCATCGATGGTGCTGCGTATCGGGCAGGCCTTTGGACTCGCACTGCGCGAAAAAACTGAACGCCCAAGGGTGATCATCGGAAAAGACACGCGAGTCAGCGGCTACATGCTTGAGGGCATCCTCTCTGCCGGCCTGTGCTCTGTTGGTGCCGATGTCCTCTTTGTAGGCCCACTGCCCACGCCTGGGGTTGCTTATCTCACTCGCGGCATGCGCGCCTCGGCTGGCATCATGATTTCCGCAAGCCATAATCCTTTTCACGACAACGGCATCAAATTTTTCGACAAAAACGGCTTCAAACTTCCCGATGCTGACGAAGATTTTATCGAGCAATTGATTGATGATCCCAAGCTGGAAAACAGAGTAGTCAACGCACAACGCATTGGTCGTGCCAAGCGTATCGACGATGCCATCGGCCAATATGCGGTCTTCCTGAAAGAGCGGTTCCCCAAATCGCTCAAACTCGACGGCCTGCGCATCGTCATGGATTGTGCGCATGGTGCCGGCTACAAAGTTGGACCGAAAGTGTTGCGCGAGCTCGGCGCTGAGGTTTTCGAAATCAACAACGAGCCCAACGGCTTCAACATCAACCTTGAGGCCGGCGCTTTGCATCCGGAGCGCTTGCGCGAGGAAGTTCTGCGCTATCGGGCAGACATCGGGCTTGCCCTCGATGGCGATGCCGACCGCTTGGTTGTCGTCGACGAAAAAGGCAACTTCCTTGATGGCGACCAAATCATCACCATGTGTGCGCTCGAATTGCTTGCCACCGGACAGCTCGCCAACAACAGCGTGGTTGTGACTGTCATGAGTAACAAGGGTCTTGACCTTGCGCTCAACAAAGCCGGGATCGAAGTGTTTCGTACTCCGGTGGGCGACCGCTACGTGGTTGAGGAGATGCGCAAGCGCAACATCATCCTGGGCGGTGAACAAAGCGGACATCTGTTGTTTCTGGATTCAAGCACAACTGGCGATGGCATCATCGCCAGCCTCAAAGTGCTCGAGATGATGTGCCGTCGTAACCGTCCTCTCTCGGTGCTTGCAGAAGTGATGCAGAAACTCCCACAAATCACCCGCAACGTGAAAGTGCAGCGCAAGGTTCCGCTCGAACGCCTGCCTGAATTCTCAGCTCGGCTGGCGGAAATCGAAAAAGAACTTGGCAATGCAGGAAGAATTCTATTCAGGTATAGTGGTACCGAATCTCTTGCACGGATCACAATCGAGGGCCCCGATCAGGTTCAAATCCGAACCTATGCTCAGGAACTCGAGAAGATTCTGCTCCAGGAAATTGTCCAGACGAACTCTTGAAAGAAGGGTCATGATGCAAATCAGTCGTCGCCCCAAATCCTCCCTCCTGGTGAACCTGAAAGACGCTTTGCTGAGTTCAGCAGAACCCACTGATACCTTGGGCGCTCAGATGAGCCGCAGCTTGCGACTCACGGTACTTAACCACATCATCCGGCCGGCGCGGCGTGTCGAAAACTCCGATGTCGTCAGCTTCACCGAACGCCAATTGGATCTCACCCTTGCGCGGCTTGTGCGCGAAGGCCTGGGCCCCTTGGGCTTGAAGTCCTGCACCAGTGACAATTCCTTCGGTCAGCTTCACTACTACGACTCCCACCCGGGCTCCTCTGAACCTCCCATCGTGTTGATCCACGGGATTGGCAGCAGCGGCCAGTGCTTCGCAATGCTAGGCTTGATGCTCATGAACAAGCGTCGCGTGGTCATGCCGGATCTTTTTCATTTCTCGGGGTTCAGTAAACCCAACAATCCGGTGATGACCCGGAGAGAACACACCCAAAGTCTGCGTGAGTTTCTCAAGACACTGTCGCCTTCACCCGCTGATGTCGTTGGCTTAAGCCTAGGAGGTTGGCTGGGAATGTCCCTCGCCATAGACTCCCCGGAAAGCGTGAAGTCGATCACACTGCTCAAC
>JBILKQ010000106.1:0-10534 GCA_044376655.1 Silvanigrellaceae bacterium | reverse complement strand
GGTGTAACATGCTGGATCTAAGAGGTAATAAAAAAATCTCAAAGACCGACAAGAGTTCTGTCCTGTGCTGTTTGTTTAGAGCTTAGAAATTAACTTTCAGAGTCTTCAGCAGGGATCGGTTTTCAGCGCTTCAAGTTCTCTACCAGAATGCCAACAAACTTTTCGATCCCAACGCGATCCGCCTCTGTGAAGCGCTCCTTCACGGGGCTATCGATATCGAGAACTCCCCAGAGTTCACCTCTGCTCATTAACGGAACGACAATTTCAGAGCGGCTCGCGCTGTCGCAAGCAATGTGACCCGGGAAGGCATCGACATCGGGCACAACCAGAGTTTCGCGTTTGCTCGCTGAAGTTCCACAGACCCCCCGGCCCAATTTGATGCGTGTGCAGGCGAGTTTGCCTTGGAATGGCCCGAGGACCAGCTCGTCGCCTTTCAAGAGGTAGAAACCAGCCCAGTTTATGTTTGGCAAATGACTGAAAAGAAGAGCGGAGGCATTCGCGAGATTGGCGATGAAATCAGATTCTGCTGCGAGCAATGCTTTCAATGTGGATGACAGTGATTCATAGAAAGCCGTTGGGTTTGATGAATCGATTTCGACCTGCATCGACATGACGTTTTCCTCCGGACAAAGACTGAAGCACGTGTTCTGGCCGAGAGCCAGTGCACGTGGTTCATAACGTTTCAAGCCTGTTTGAGTAAAGGGTGAAAAGACCCTTCTCATGGTTTGCGCAGCAAGAGCACATAGCCGAGTTTGAGAAAGGTTTGCAGTTCACAACTGTTGCGGTAGGTGAGCGTGTTACCTGTTTCCGGATGGCGCACATAACCAAAGGCCTGTGCACACACCACGGGTTTCTCGGGAAGATATCCTTGCTCAAGGAGGTCGTTGTACTCGCATAAATCGCGGGCCACGACCTCTGCGCCAGTCTCCGGGTGGTAAACCGAGGCTAGCATGTCGGCACAGAAGCGTGGTTCGGGTTCCGAGACTGCGCCCAGAATCGCCCAGGCAGGCTGAACCAAGGAAGAACCGAGAGTTAAAACCAGACCGGAAAGAGCAATAAAGCGAAGCATAAAGAGGACCTCCAAGGCTTCATAACCAACATGGTCATGAGCTGTTGGACGGTGAACTACACTGGCCATGGTATAACTAAAATGGATATTATGGTATAACTGATATGCATAATTTGCATATTAAAGTCCTGCGGGCTTTTGTGCCGCGTCGTTCTTAAGGATTGGTAAAGAACAGCCAAAATTTATTTCACCGGGCTTTGTCTCGGATGCGCTCCGCAAATGAGCGGCCTGTCATGAAGGGAGCTTTTTTCGCTCCGACAAGTTCAAGAATGGTTGGAGCCACATCGTCGGCCCTAGCGTCATCTTTGATTTCAAATCCAGCACGGACATTCCAACCAGAGAAAACAATCGGGATACGGGTGTCGTCGTCGAATGCGGTGGCATGGGTTGCCGCATTGCGGCTGTCGAGTTGCCAGCCCTTTTCAAGAAGAATAACAGCTTCGCCCGAGCGTTTAGGATCGTGGCCGCGCTTGTAATGCTCAGCCTCGGGGTTGGCTGCGGCAAGAATCTCAGAGCGGGTGAGAAGTCCGCGCACGCCTTTGACTTTCTTGAGATAGTCTTTCAGTAAAATGAGTGCCTCTGAAGTCGACTTCTTGTTCTTTTCAAATGTTTCCTGGCGAAAGTGAATTTCTCCCGTAACCAGGTCTGCGATCCAAGGCCCCTCGCCCCATTTTTCACGAAGCGCTTTCTCCAGGTCCGCTTTTGTGTCTTTGCTCACCATGCGGCCAGCAAGAGTACCCCGTGATTGACTCACTTCGGGCATGGGCTGTACCCCGTGATCCGATGAATAGACGAACAAAATACTCTTCTCGCCCAAAGTTTTGTGTAGTTCATTTTTCAATCGTTCGACGCTGCGGTTGAGATTCAAGTAGATGTCCATGAGTTCAGGACTATCCGGGCCAAACGCGTGTCCTACGAGATCTGTGCTCGAGAAACTGATGGTCAATAAATCCGGAAATTCCGGCGTGTGACAGGGTGTATTGGGCTTTCGTGAGGAACAGCCGAGTCGTTCTTGTTTGACGGCCTCAAGCGCCAAGTCAACCAAACTGTTGCTAGCCTCGGGAGTGTATTGAAAGCGTTGACGGGCAACCAGTGTGTTGCCATTTTCATTTTTGAATTCGTAGGGAAAACCTGTTCCAAACCACTGAGAGATAGGCGAGCGCACAAGAAAGGCCTTACGCTTTTCTTCGTTGGGTAGCAGATTTTGCATTTCCTCTACAGAGAGAATGGGAGCCCAACGGGTCGGAAATTGCGAACGCCTCTGAGTGTTGAAATCATTGACCCACTTCGGAAGCGAAGATGTGAAAGCAGTGCTGCTGCCCATGCTGCCGCTTTTGTAGTCGTACCAATACACACCCGCTGCCTTTTTTCCACCGCAGTACACAGCACCACGATCCTTCAGCGAGAGTGCGATGGTTTTGCTCTTCCCTTTGCTCCATTCATGAAGTGTGTCGGCCAGAGTTGGGGTTTTTAGGCGACGTGGGCTGCTACTTTGCTCTTTCACGCGCGAGAGTGGGTCGTCGGGTAAGAGGCCAGGTGTCAGGACATTAGAAACTGTGTCATCGGAAGTGGAGGCAACTCCTCTTTGGCTTTGTGGGTCAAAAATATCGTTACCAACAATTCCATGTTTCGCAGGATTCACGCCTGTGCACAAAGAGGCATGGCCTGGGGCGGTTACGGTTGGTGCACCTGCAGTGTAGCCAAGAGAGAACCATGTGCCTTGCTCTTTCAGGGCGAGCAGCCCTTCGGTTTTATTGTTCGCTGTTTTCTTCAATGCTGCAGTATAGTGCTCCAACGTGTCAGCGCGCATTTGGTCGATGGTCACGAGGAGCACCAGCCGTGGACGTTTGAGCTGATTTTTGTTGGCCTGCGCCCCGCTCAGTTTTTTCGGTGTGCTGGTGGTTGTGCTAGGTGTGGGTGTTGCAAAAGCCTGGAGCGGCAATAGAGCGCACAAAAGGACAGCGCGGACTTGGAGCGAATGAAGGCAATTGAATTCAGACATGGATTTTTTCTCACAGAGGTTCAAGTGGGAGAGTGTTCAAACATCTTTCTTGCCGCAGTCAGATACGTTTGCGCATGAGCACGGGCCACTGCAGCGTGGTCTTTTTGATAGCCGCCGCCTAGGGTGATCACACAAGGGATACGTCGGGTCAGAACATTTTCAAAAACAAAAGAGTCCCGTTGCTGAAGGCCTTCCAAACTTAATCCAAGCCGACCGAATCGGTCGGCAGCAAGCACATCAACACCGCTTTGGTAAAAAACCAAATCAGGCTGAAAGTAATCAAAAATCATGGGCAGATGCTCTTTGAGCAAGGCTATATAGTGGTCGTCATCGGCACCAGAGGGCAGTCCAATATCCAGAGTAGAGCGCTCTTTCTGTCGTGGATAATTCTCCTCTGCATGCATACTGAACGTGAAGACTCGTGGCTCACTCGCGAATATTGCGGCTGTACCGTTGCCCTGGTGAGCATCGAGGTCAACCACGAGCACGCGATTCACTGAGTGCTTGAGAGCATATCGCGCGCATACTGCAACATCGTTGAAGGTGCAGTAGCCTTCACCACGATCCGCAAAAGCATGGTGTGTGCCTCCTGCTAGCACTCCAGCAATTTTTGCAGCATTGAAGAGAATTTCCTTGGTTGCACAGAGTGTCCCTTCCACAGATGCGAGCGCCCGGTTGAGATACCCCTGCCCTACCGGAAATCCGACCCTGCGCGTTTCTTCTTGAGAGAGCGAAAAAGAAAGTACGCTCTCGATATATGCTTTTGTGTGTGCATGCTCGAGAACGATCGGGTCAATGATACCGCAGCGGCGGATGTGATGCGTAAATCCAGATTCCTTGAGAAGATTTTCGAGGAGCGGATATTTGCGATTAGGAAACGGGTGGCCGTCGGGGAGTTCGAGCGGATAGTTCTCGCAACTCCACACTGGAAAAAAACACAAGCCCTGCGGCGCTTGAGATGTTGAGAGTCTTTCCAAAACGCTCCCTCACTTGGAGTGACATCTGCTCCCGACTTTGCAATACTGCCCGAACAATCAAGTTTGTGCAAAAATTGCAATACATCCTGGCATCTGTAGAGGACTTTGGAGTGAATGAAGCATTCTTGAATTCGGTTTCCCTTGTGACGCTTTCAGAAATGGGCGACAAAACCCAGCTTCTGGCGCTCGCCTTGATCGCACGTTTCAAAGCTCCTGTGCAAATCATGATGGGAATCCTTGTTGCGACAATTGCAAACCACTTTTTAGCCGCAGCTCTGGGCTCAGGAGCTGCGCAGCTCGTGTCCGCAACTGTTCTACGTTGGACGTTGGTTGCTCTTTATTTGGGTTTTGCAGCTTGGGTGCTTGTGCCCGACAAAGACTCCGACGATGAAACAAAAAACAAGGGCAACGCATTTATCACCACCACGATCACGTTCTTTATTGCCGAAATGGGCGACAAAACCCAACTTGCAACCGTGAGCCTGGGGGCTGCCCACAAAGACCAGCTACTCTTAGTGACAGCCGGCACGACCTTGGGAATGATGATTGCCGATGGTTTGGCTGTTGCCTTGGGCCCTACACTCTTGAAAAGGGTGCCGATGCAGGCCTTCCGAGTTTTGGCAGCTTTGCTTTTCTTGTTTTTTGCCGTGCAGCTTGCTCTGGGCAAGGGCATCTAAGATAATCATTCCAGAGCCGCGTTTGTTTCGGTTTTGGGGGATTCTGAATTGCGTTCTGTGTCAGACTCATCGCTCATAGAATACTCGCAGGCGCTCAGCTTCAACACTGATGCTGTCACTGCATGGGCAAATCAGCCTCTGAGTGATGATGTTCTCAATGTCCTCACTCATTTTCTTCTCACCAAGCCGTCCCACCATACGCGCATGGCTTATGCGCGCGACGTGCTTGAGTTTCTCAAGTTTGGCGAAGTTTCACAGTGGTCTTGCAGAAAAATTACACAGGTGAGCGAGAAACAGATTCTCTTGTGGAAGGAACATCTCAGCCAGAAACACACTCGCTTCGATGACAGCCGGCGTAGGGTAGTAAATGCTTCAGTGGCGCGTAAACTCTGCACGCTTGCTTCGTTTTTTGATTTTGCTCTGAAAAGAAAGCTCATCAGTGAAAGCCCCCTGCAGCACATTGTCAGACCCAAGGTGCGGCGGATGAGCCATGCCACGGTCTTGAGCGAAGCAGAGCTGCGAGAGGTTCTTAGGTGCTCTCTGGAATGCCTCGACCAGGCTCTGCAGGCCTCTGCGCAAACAGTTCGCGACCGGCAAAGGCGACTGCAGCGCGCCCGACTCGAATGGTGCCTCCTGACTCTTCTCTTTACTGTTGGTATGCGTGTCAGTGAGGTGTGTCAGTTGAAGCTCAACGACCTGACTTTTGAAGGCGACCTTCTCCGTTTGCATCTGTTGGCTAAAGGTGGGGTTCCTCACAGCCCTTTGATACATCCGGAAACAGCCCGGGTTTTGCTCGAGTATATTCATGCTGAACGCGCGACGGCACACCCAGAGGCACCCTTGTTTCCTGCTTCCCGTAAAGGTTCCTCGGGCGGGAGCGAGCAGTACATTCACCGCAGCACTGTTTTTCGGATTGTGCGTGAGGCGGCGTTGCGTGCAGGTATAACGCGGCCGTTTTCACCGCACGGTTGCAGGGCAACACTAGCCACTCAGCTGCATTTGAATGCGGTGCCCGTGGTTGAGATTCAGAGTCTTCTCAACCATTCTCAGGTCACCACAACCCAATTGTATTTGCATCGCGTTGACGAATCCCAGGAGGCTGCAGCTTTGCAGCTGCCCTGGGTTCAGAGCAGCAAGCTGAGCCCTAAAAGTCGGGCTTGAATACGGGTTTTGCTGCGTTCTCCGCCGGACTTGCCATCGGCTTCCGCGGCCGTCGAACTTTTTTCATAGGACAGCCTGATCGACGAATTTATCGAAACATTGGGGAAGGCCATGTAGCGTGTTCCGACAACCAGGTTGGTCATCAGGCTCTTATTGTTTGAAGTTGAGGTCGAAGCCAGACGTCCGTTGTTTGTGGAATTTTCACTCATCACCAACAAACCACCGAACGGCACCCAGCGGGCAAAATGCAGACGAACGGGCTTATCGTCGGGAACGACCGGCAAGTTGAAGAGTATTCCTGCTCCCCAAGAGAGGCTTCTGCTGGTTCCGTCGAACTCTCCTAATTTGTTTTTCTGTTGACTGTAGGCAACCTCGATCACCGGTTCAACAAATTCAGCAAGAAAGTATCCGTAAATAAGCTCTGCACGGTAATCAACGCTTTGTTCGCTCAGGGCACTTTCGTCGGGCTTGCTTTTTGTTGAGCCCTTAACGAAATCAACGTCGCCCGTGAGTAGCCATTCGTGGCGATATCCACGCTCGAGATAGCGCGGAGTTTCGGATTCGGTTTTCTTGTTTACTTCGCCTGCGGCGCTTGCTCCACTAGCAGAACCCGCTGCACTGGCTGGCGACTTCGAGGCTGTGGAAACCGATTGCATCGGCACCTGCACGGCATTTCCTTGTGGTGATGCTGCAGTGCGAGCGTCCTGTAAGTCTTGCGCAATGGGAGGGACGTCCAGATATATGGGGCCAGAGTAGGCTTGACCTGTCGAAAAAAGTGAAGCGCCAAGACCGGCACACGACAGAGCAGTTGAAAAGCGAGTCCAAAGTTCTCTTCTTGTAGCGCTCATCCAATACCTCGTCTTTTGTCAGGAAAACCGAGAGGCTTTGCTGGCCCTATCGTAACTGCAAAGGAAATCTTGGCAGTGCACAATTTTGCAGCCCATGAGAATGACTCAAAAACTGTGAAAAATGACTTAGAAAACCCACCCCTGAGCTGATAACCTGAGTTTGTGAAAGACACACAGATGCAAGCAAACACGCTCAACACTAAGAGAACGCGGCTCGCAACAAGCGTGCTGTGTTGCCTCGGATTTTGGGTTTTGCAGCCCCATTCGGCGCAGGCAGATTTGTTCCACTACAACAACCTGCTTATTGGTCCACGTGCGATTGGTTTGGGTGGCGCGTTCACAGCACTGTCTGACGACACTTCCGGTCTGTACTTCAATCCGGGTGGAATGGCGCTTCAGAATTCCACGGAGTTGAGCAGTTCCATCAACACATACTATCTCAAGAGCAACACCTTCGATCGTGTTTTTGGTGAAAGAGCGTTTGAGGAAACGGCTCGTGGAAGCTTGTCGACTTTTTTTGGGTTTTCAAAAAAGGTGACCCCTCCCCTGCTTGGGACTCTTCAAGTGGGGATCGCCTTCGTTAATCCTGATTCTGCCTTGAGTGACGAAAATGCGTTGGTTGAAAATGAGCCTGCAACTTCAGTTAAACGCTATCACAGAGCTGCAAACATCCGCTCCGGTTCCTCACAGGTGATCGTAGGTGCTGCGAAGCGTTTGGGTAAAGATTTCGGAATGGGCTGTTCGGCCTCATATCTTGACGTCGATGAGCTCGAACAAATTTATCAAGATGTCGTGCAGGGACCATTCAGTTTTGAAGAACTTCCGGGAAAGAATGTTTATTCGACCTTAGGCCAGAATGTGCGCGTGCATTTGGTTCTTCGGGGTGGCGCCCTGCGCTGCGGTTTCAGAACAACATTTGAAGGCGGCGTGCGACTTGGTTTTTCATACCAGCGAGCCGAAATGATCTATCAGAAGCTCGACTACGACGCCGAAATTAACAAAGTTTTCACCGATGAAAATAACCAGATTATTGAGGTCGAAAACACCGACAACGCGAGCTTGAAGGGACAATTGCTACGCAGCGTGACTCGCACCAGCACGGGGCAATTTGTTGAAAAGTGGCCCGATGAAATTCGCCTTGGGGTAGCCTATCAGCCATGGCGAGCATTGCTGTTGAGTGCAGATGTTGTGCGAATGGGGCCTGGCGAAGGCTCAATTGTAAACGTGAAGAGAGCTGAAACGATCAACTTTGCCGCGGGAGCAGAATTGCTGCTCGGCAATACACTGTTCATTCGCACCGGCTATTTCACGAACAACGACGCCACCGCATCGCGTGATTTGTCGTCGCCCAATCAAAGGCGAGAATACATGGACTACCGCGGCGTTGCCGTCTCGACGGGGCTCAAGCTGCGCTCAGGCGAGTATGGAATCCATTATGTTGAGCAGCGTGGTCAGGGCATGGCGGAGAAAGTTGCCGGTCAGCAAGAGACAAGTCGCGGCCGATTGCAAGTGATATCTATTTCAGCAAGCCAATCATTCCCCTGACACTCTGACTTGCAATTCTTCCGTGAAATTTGAAATATTCCAAAAAAAGCTTTCCTGACTTTTGAAGATGTGGAGTTCTGCCTTGAAACAGAGCATTGTAACCCTGGCGTTCGCACTGTGCGGCGCCGTTCTTCCAAATACGGCTTTCGCTGAAGGCGCTGAGGCCGTGCGCTCCGACAATCTGTCGCGCGAGTCATCGCGCCCCGCAACAGGTGTTTCAGGTGCTGAATTCAACGCTTTTTTCAGCAATGAGACGAACTACAATCGCGTCTATTGGAACGTCATGTCCTGGTATGGTTCCACCAAGAACGGCTGTGTTGCTTTTGCATCAACGGCCTTGAGGTTTCTTGGGGTCAACATTGGAATCGACACTCTCTACAATGGGGAAAGGGTCTCCCTGCTGACCAAGCCATTTTCAGCATATCTCCAAAATCGGTTAGGTTGGATCCGGATTAACTCATCAAAGGATCTTAAGCCCGGAGATTTGGTCTTTACGGTTGATGAGCCCACTGCACCGGGTTATCCCGCGCACGTCTTCATGCACAGCGGCTATGTTGATGCAGCACGCACCATATCTTGGGCAGTGGACAATCAGGATTTTACCCACGAGAGAGCCCTAGCCGGTGACGTGAAAAAAGATTATTCTGCCTTTGCGTATGCGCTTCGCTCCCCTGTCGAGTGAAGCGTTCTGCAGATTCTTTTGGCTCTGGAGAGGCATCCATGACTGAAACTTGGCTCCCGGATACCTCATTGGCAAACGACGATGAAGGCTATCATCTGGACGTCAACGAAGTTGCGGAATTGTTGGGTGTCACGCGCACTCGAGTCTCTCAGCTCACATCTTCGGGTCAGCTTTCTTTCGAACGCAGGCGCGTGGGTGCGCGCAATCGATTGTTCTATAGGCGTAGCGAGGTTTTGGCGCACCAGCGTACTTTCTATGGTCGCCATATTCCGGGCTCCAGTTCGCCCTCGGCCAAAGTGACTCACGAACAAACTGAGACGGGTGAGAATATTTTCTCCCCTGAGACCTTGTCTGATTCGCTCGGCGGCCGCGTTGGGGCTTCCAGTTCATTTGCGCACCGAACCCTTTCTATTTGGCCCGAGCATCTTCTCCTTGAAATTTCGAAGCTGCTTGCACGCGAGCAAAGCAATGCCGATCTCCTGCTGAAAATTCGTGAGCTCAGCTTGCAAATTCAGGCACAGGTCTTGGCTCCTGAAAGAAAACCCCTGCCCTCTGCTCTGGAGCTTGAGGAGCGTGAGCAAACTTTGCAGCAATTCAAAATTCTCGCTCGAGAACTTGAGGGGCTCCGGTCACAGTTCCATAGCCAAGAGCAGCAGATGAGCGGCCTTAGGTGGGAAATAGCTGAACTCAAGAAACTCCTGTTGCAGTTGAAGCATGAGCAGCTCAAGATTGCATTGCCTCGTGCAACACCGGCGCTTACGAGTGTTGAACCTGTGCGTTCGTTTACAGTGGAAGCGCAGCCAAGCTTGTGTCTGCCCCGAATGGAAAACACAATGCATCGTAAGCGCTTGCATCCACGCGTAGGCCGCACAACAGTGCGCAAGCAGATTTGCAAGCGCTAAAAGAGGTGATCTGCAGGATGCCAAGAAATGATCTGAATAAGTCTTGCCAGACAGCAGCCTCACGGGTGCGAGCGTTCTCATTTCTGGCGTTGGGTCCGCTTTTTTTTCTTGTGTCTTGTAAACCGAAATCAGCTCAAGATGCGCTCACTGCTGCCGCAGTGACAGAAAAAGCTAACACTGAAATGGCGCAGCGCATGAATTTGGCGCTGGAACAGCTGGGTTCCGAGCTCGATATTCTCGATGCAGTGCAACCTCCCTCGGCTCTTTCAAATGAAAACTTCGCAGTCTCGGGCCTCGTTCCACGCGGTGGATTCAAGCCCCTGTTCTCAAGGGTCAACGACCTTTGGAAAAATTTTCAGGGAAATCCCTGCCGGGTCTGGTCGCCGATTGTGCGGGCTGTGGGACGTGAGCTCAGCAGACCCTATTTTTTTGTGGGTGCGAGTGCAGAGACTGGTGTAGGAATTCACGGCATGATTGGTCGTGATTATGTTTGGGATTTGTACAATCTTCAGGTTGCCGTGTTTAACTACAAAGCAGTGGAGTTTGTCTTTGGCGCTGGAGCAGTCGGTGCAGGTGTAAACCTCTATGCCGGACTTGGCTTTGGCAACAAGCGCGACGTCAACGACGCTTGGTCAGGCAAATTCGCAACAACCGGATTGGCGGGCTCGCTG
>JBILKQ010000221.1:0-3325 GCA_044376655.1 Silvanigrellaceae bacterium | reverse complement strand
CACCACCTCTTCCTCGCCCACAGGGTGAAGAGCAACGCTTTCTTTGGCCAACACATTCGGGTGTCGTAACCTCTGGCTACGGTCAGCGATTTGGTGTGCTTCACGAGGGGCTCGACATTGCCCTCAACACAGGTTCACCTATTCTTGCGTCTGCCTCTGGTCAGGTTGCCTTCGCAGGATGGAGCTCGGCTGGCTTCGGAAATTTGGTTCGGCTCGGACACGCTGAAAACTTCGAGACCCGTTACGCACACAACTCAGACCTACTCGACATGACGGTTGGGAAAGTTGTTGTTGCAGGCGATCAAATTGCAAAGAGTGGCGATACCGGCAGATCCACAGGACCACACTTGCATTTCGAAATTCGCACCAGAGGAACAGCAGTTGACCCGATGCGCTACCTGCCCAAGCGAGGTCATTGAGATGAAGAGAAGATTAATGTTCACTGGAGCTCTCATTTGTGGCGCCGCTCTTCTCTCGAGCCCCACCATGAAACCTGAGCTTTCCGCCCTCGAACTTTTAAGCGACCTCGCTGTGCCAAGTCTTTCAGGTAAAAGCGACACAAATTCGAAAAGTATTTTGTCGTTCAAGCCAGCTAAAAAAGCCGACAGCGGCATTATCCTGAACAGTGAACTCTCTACAGAAATAAACCAGACACCACAGGAACCAAATGATTCCATGCCACCCGACTCGTTTGTTCGTGCACACGTTCCCGGGGAATTCTTTCGCAGCCTAAATCCCAAATTGAGCGAGCGCTTTTCTTCGAAGGAGCCGCGTTTCAAAGCTCACAAAAGCTGCAAGCTCAGCCCTGGAGAGCTGCGCAAGTCGTTCAAAGACTCAATTAAAGAATCGGGCATTGTTGGTGAACAGAGTCTGCCCGAGACAGGAGCCATTCTCGATCTGAATTTTTATTTTCAACACGCTGACAAATATTACCAACTCTCCATGGAGCCCATGAACCGAACGCTAGATGAATATCGTATCGCGCTTATACAAAGCACTAGCCCAGATTTTTCAGCGGATTTGGTCAGAGTGGAGGATGGTCGGATGAGCCAGTACCAACACCTGGCCCGACTCGATGCGATGACGAGTCTAAAGATGTTGATGGACGACTATACCTCGCAAGGAGCTCGCTGGGGAACGCGTACAGTGCTTCTGGCTGAAGTCTCCAGTTCCGATGATGGTTCGGCTGCAGAAGCAAGAATTCGCACCAAAGTGGAGTTCCACGATGGTGCGATCTGGGGATTCATGAACGGCCAGCAAGAGTGTCACCTGGCCAATGATTCCATCCTTGAATGCCTATGCTGGTAAATTAGAGTTTCGAAGGAACGTGTGACTCAATCATCCAGAGTCTCTTCTCCAGCGCAGCCAAACCACGCAAACACACATCGGAGGTTACAGGGTCGTTATTGCGCTCCAGCGAGGAAATCGAATCGCGCACTAATCCACAGAAATAAGAAACCCGATCCGACAACAGCTTAATGAACTCGTCCTGATTGCGCATGCCCAGGGGAGAATCAGCGAGCTGAGGCACTGCGGCGAGTTTCTGCACTGTGGCAACGGGCTCCCCGCCCAAAATGGCCATACGTTCTGCCAGTTCGTCTGCGAACTGCAGCACACTTGCTGCCGCATCGTCGAAGAGCGAATGCAACGAGGCAAATCCTGATCCCTTAACGTTCCAATGCGCGTTCTTCAGCTGCAAATAGAGCTCAATTGAGCCAGATTGCATGGGCTGAAGGATGCGCACAATCTCGCCACGATTTGTCTCCGTAAGTGGATGGCGTGTGCGCTGAAGAACAATCGTTGGCTTCTTTTTTGCAATGGCTGGCATGCTGATGACTCCCTGTCTCGTTAGAGACACTAAGGTTGCAAAAAGGCCCAGGTACTGACCTGGGCAGACTCCTCGCTCAGGTATAAATCACAGCCGCTCGCCGAAGCAGAGTCTACAATATTGAAATCACGAAAGTATTTATAAGACTCAGAAGTCTTTCTTCCCTGAAAATTTTGTGCCAAAACACTTCAAGCCAAGGAAACTGAAAAATAAAAAGTGTGTGAGCATCCGGATGAACAAACGCAAAACTGACTTACTGATTGTTGACCCCGCCGCCTTTGAACCTGAGACTGCAGCCTACAACCGCATTCTCATGCTCTTTGGAGAATTGGCAGAACACCAGGAGTTTTCATTGCGCTCGGTCGTCATTAAATGCCCCGCGCTTTCCACTGATGACCCCCTTGAAAATGCTTTCATTGGCAATCATCGCTATGCTGGCGTTTTTGGTCTTGGTAGTACTGCAAATGTAACTGACAATCCGCGCTGGTTGCCGACCATGAGAAGCCTTTTGGTCGAAAATATCTTCGAGATGAACATACCCTTTCTGGGCATCTGTTTTTCTCATCAGATGCTGGGTGACATGCACAATGCCCGGGTTGATTTCATCGACAACCGCCATGAGTTGCCCACGCGCCGCTATGAAGTCCCACGCGGCAAGCAAGTTACGTCGCCCAAAATGGCCTTGCTCGCAGCGACGCTCAGTGACTCCGACTACTTCTCAGGCAACAGCAAGGACCTCGCATTTCGCGAGGCAACTGTTATTTCCCAGCACTGGACCGAGCGCGAATGGCAAAATGTATTCCCAGAATCAGGTGAAATCCCACCACTGCCCCCAACACACTTGCGCATCCGCAAGTCAATTCAACAGCTGTGGCCTAAGGAATTCTGGAGCCACACCTGGCATGAACAAGAAGTCAAGAAGCCTGAGAAGCCTTGGGATTTGCACGTAGCCATGACGAGCCCAGAGTGTGAAGTGGATGCTCTGGTTCACCCGAACAAGCCCATTTATTCTGTGCAGTCACACCCCGAGACACCTCATCCGACCCGCGATGGTGATCGGCTCATCAAGAATTTCATTTACATGTGCCATCTGCTCAACATCCAGACACGGAGCAACTAGCAACGTTTTCGTCCTTTCAAGAAAGGCGCATTGCTCTTATTACGCCCAATCATTTACTGGAGCCGTCTGAGGAGGGCTCCATGGAAAACAGCAACGGCACAATTGTAGACTTCATCATTTCTGACCGCCGTGATGCGCTGCATCTTGCGCCTGTGGTAAATGAAATGCGCCAGGATACCGGACTGGTTCCTCGGGTCACCGTAGTCACGAGTGGCAACGACTGCCTCACCCACGTGCTTAGTTCTCTGGATCTTGCTCCAGACGTTCAATGGAAGGTTCACGGCAGTGAAAATAACCCGAGCCTTTTCCATGCTGAGGTTCTTGTCCTGCTGGGTGAGTTTTGGAACAGCAGAAAACCAAAATGGCTGATGAGTTTT
>JBILKQ010000222.1:0-3325 GCA_044376655.1 Silvanigrellaceae bacterium | reverse complement strand
GAGGTTTTTCTCTACGTTTATGTGTCCATTGAGAACAATGGTCTTGCCAACCTGTCGTGTACAGCCGTTGGAGAGTGTGTCGGGGTCAGTTGAAGCAAGTCGGCTTTTTTCAACACAGGCACGTGCTACGTAAACATAGTTGCCACTTGCGGCATAGAAATCGATGATTTTGTCGTTTGATGTTCCCGTGGTGATGTATGCGCAGAAAGGATTGGTAGCAGTTTTCTTCCAGAAGTCCTGGCTCTGGTAAACTGCGTCTGCTTGTTTGCTGTTCGAAGCTCCGATTTCGATGTTTCCAAGTTCACCCAAGTCAGCGTCTCCACGGCAGCGCAGCACTTGCACGTAATCGGCCTGCGGCGGAAAAGAAAACGAGACAATTGGAAAACGATGCCGTCCAAAGTTGTAGAATGCAGCTCCGAGCATGTTCAGGCGCATTCCTGAGCCATCGAGTGCCTCCAGCGAAATGGGGCCCTTCACTGCACCAGCTGCGGCGTTGGTTGCATTGGCGGCGAGAGGTTGGGTGCCGCCGCTCTTTTTAGGCGGTGCTTTGGGAGTGGGGGCGCAGCCCACCGCCCCTGCGGTAATACCAGCAGTCAGAAGTCCGAGTGCGAGTTTGAGAGCCGAGTTGGGGATTTTCTTCTTCATGGCTTGTCTCCCAATTTTGCTCTCACACGTTGAGCCCTGGCACTGAGCTGCAGGATGGCTCGGGTTGTTTCCTCTTCAGCCAATTTGATTGTTGCCTCGAGCTTGGTGCCAAGCCCTTCCACACAGATCCCCTCGAGAGCAACTTTGCGATCGGCATTGGATAGGTCGAAGATGGCATCGGCGAGAGTGGGCAGAGCGCCCGTGATGACATCCCACTGCACACCACCCGCAGCTGAGGTGGCCTGAGAAAGTTTTTCAGACGCCTTCTCTGCAGCTTCGCCAGGTGCGGTTGTCCCGGCTTTGGGGTCTGCTCCTGTGCTGCCCTCAGTTGCCGGAGGTTTAGCGCCTTCTGTTGCTGTTTTGCCTGCCTCGCCGCCCGACTCTTTGGAGCTCGCGCTGCTATTGAATCCTTTTTCGCCGGCAAGCTTTTTGAGAGCCTCTGATTTCAACTTCAAAGCATCGCTCATGATGCCAATCAACTTTGGAACGTCCTTCGAATTTGCGGCCACGATGATCTCGCGAACTGAGCCGAGCGACAACGAGAGCTCTGGGGTCAGCGCGTAAATGGCAGGTTCGAGAGCTCCGCCCGAACCAGAGCTTCCACCTGATCCGGAAGCTCCACCCGTTCCGGAACTTCCGCTCGAGGAGGGTGGACGCTCGGTAAGCTTCTTACCGATGGCGCCAATAATACCTCCTCCGAGCTTCGAGATAGCGCCTACAAGTCCACGCTCAGCCTCAAGGAGAGCTTTGGCTCCCTCTGTTGCAGGCTGGCACTTTGCGGCGCGTTCTTCCCGGAGTTTGAGAACCTGCTTGAGCTTCTTGTCGAGCTCTTTGGCATCACGCTCGATCGCTTCAAATTCTTCCTGGAGAAGAGTTTTCTCTTTGTTCGTTGAAACCCACTGAGTGTACTCTTGGCTGTACCAAGGACCGCAGTTGCTTGAACCCTTCGAGCGACCGGGATTTACGCAAGCGCGCACCTGCACAACCACACGCGAGCCATCGGGAGCATTTGCAAGTGTTCCCTTGTTTTCGAAAATATTCTTACTTTCGGTGCATGCACCGGTCGCCTCGATACAGGTTTTGGCTTCAATGTAATCGGTTGAGCCTGAGTAACGAAAATCCAGAATCGGTTGCATTGTGCCACCCGTGCGCGGGTCGGCATACTGCCCGACGATAAGGTCTGAAATGCGCAGCTGAGCCGGATCGACCATCGGTAGTGCTGGAACGGAGTCCAGATTAAAATTCCTTGATGCGGGTTTGCTTGGGGTAGTCGGGCTGCTAAAGCAGCCTTGAAGCCCCGGTGTGAGAATCACCGCTGCCAGCAGAGTGCCTGGAAAATGGAGTTTTGAAAGGTTTCTCAATTTCATTTTCTCGAGCTCTCCTTCGCAGTTTTCACAACGATGGTTTGCACAACCTCACCCGACTTTTCGCATTTGCGTGAAATCTTCAAAGAGAAGCTCACGCCCTGAAGGACCTGTGGGAGTGTGGCCTCCTGCAGTCCGTTTTTTTCCTTCACGGCAAAATCTTTCTTGAAGACAGGAGCACCTGCTGCATCGAAACCTTCAAGCTTCGCCATGATGCAGTTTTCGTTGTTGGTTGCTGGCACTGAGGCGCGGTTGACAATCGCCTCACCCCAACCGCCGATGCTCGCAGGCAACAGTGCCTTAACCGGATTAACTGCTGCAACTGAACTCATGGCGTTGAGCTGTTCGAACGGATTGGGGGCAAACTCCGAGAGCCCGCGTGCGAGTTTGTCGGAGGCTCCGTAATTGAAAATAAACTGACCACCTTTCGCAGCCACAGAGGCTTGCAGGTCAGAAAGAATTTTTGCTCCAGGAGCAACATCAAATCCGGCCGTGCTCTTTGCGGTTGAGGCAGAGAGCAATATTAAAATCTTGATCGGATGCGAACCGCTCTTAAGCTGTGCAGCAGCCTGATCGAGTGCAGGAAAAACACCTTTCGCTGCATCGTTCGTGATCCAGGCGGTGGAGGTGGGGTCGATCACTTTAAGCCCTTGTGAGCTCCACTCAGCGCTATCTCCTGTGAGCAAATCAATGGTTTTTGCAAAGTCAGAACCTTTCTCAGTCGCGCTTACACCACCCCGGAAAGCAAATGCACCGAGCGATCCAATTTTCTGCTCGGCAAGGAGCTTCTTGAGAGCAACGCCTAGTTCTTTCTTGCCTGCAGCCATGAAGGGAATCATGTTTTCCGAGGTATCAAGAACCACTGCGATGTCGAATTTGCCTCCCGAAGTCGTGGAGGTTCCCGCGTCCGAAACATTTGGGCAATTTGAGGGAATACCTAATGCTTTTATCGCACCTTCATCCGTGACGCGGTCGGCATCGATGCTTTCAGTGAAGCAGTCTACGTTCACACGGCCGGATTGGCTCGAAGCCTTGCCATCGGCGCTGGTGTTCATCCCAGCCGATTTCAATTTCACTTCTGCGGATGGGTCGTTCGACGACTTGAACTGTGTGCTCTGAGCGCATGCACTCAGCACAGAAAACCCAAATCCAATCAAGCAAAGCAAACCTTTTTGCATCGACCTCTCCCCTTCATCGCCTCACTGAGCTCAAAATGCTCGGCAGGTTGCATTAACCTGCAGGGCAGTCCGTTCTGCGCATCAGGTCGCGGAACTTGGGGTTGTCTTGGATCTTTTCCACCTTGCCATTCGAAGGCC
>JBILKQ010000105.1:0-10599 GCA_044376655.1 Silvanigrellaceae bacterium | reverse complement strand
TACTTCAAAGAACGTGATGCGCTGGTCTATGCATCAATGAGTGACGGCATCTACCTACTGGATCGCGCAACGGGCAATGTTCTATTCAAAGCAGGCCTTAAGGATCACAAAATCATATACGCCCCCATCACCATTTCCGGGCGCGACTTTGTAGTGGTTGATGGCAAGGGAACGGCATCGTTGTTTCGTTGAGGAGCTTTAACAGCAGCTGCTCAACTGCAATCACCTTTTGAGCCGTTTTCTGAAATAAAGAACTCCCCAGAGACTCCCGACCGCAAGCGCAGGGGCATGACTCAGAAATAAAGCCATCTTTGTGAAAAGAAGAGCGGAGCCGGCTGCCATTAGCAGGGTCCAGCTCCAGAATTTGGAACGACCAAAAAGCCAGGCAAAAAGCAAAGCAAAGACTCCTCCGCTCATCCCCAAGACCAGGGGCGGTGCCGAGAGCCAGTGGTGCGCTGCCATTGCACCAATGAGAGCAGTCAGGTGACCGAGCACCAACAACGGAACGACGCTGCGTGAAGAGAAGTTTTTTTGCAGGGCCGAGCCGGCGAGCAAGAGCCAGGGCAGATTTGCGAAAAGATGACGTGGGTTGTCGTGCACGAAAAAAGAGGTGAAAAGAGGAAAGCCAAAGCTCTTGAAGGGTGCTGTTGTGTCGAAGGCTAACTTGGTTTTGAGATGAGTGCCGCTGAGTTCAAACGCAAACACGGCCTGCGAGGAGTCGGTCTCGGTGAGAACGAGCAATCCCAAGGACACGAGTGTTAGCGACAGTGTCATCCAGGGGAGACGCTTGAGCGTATGACGAACCAATTGCGTGTCGGAAATGTGTGAGATGTTCATGGATTAGAGGTTCTTTTTGGTTGCTCGAAGGCCAGTTGCCCCCGGCATTGTGCCAGATTGCACTGGAGTCCGATAGCCTCCCACCGAACAGAATGCTAGAGAATAGCTCAGAGATGAGTTTTGCTTCCGGAATGAAACTGGATGGTGCCCGAAGATGAGCAAAGAACCAGATCTGAAAGATCTTTTTTTGGATGAGAATCTTTTGATTGAGCTTGCGATGCGCGAGCTAAAGGGCCGCCGTCCACCCGAACATCTTCAAAAACAAACATCTTCTATGATTTACGCAGGTAGAAAATCGAAACTGGCGCGTGAAGTGGAAGGGCGCGGCTGGACCGCTCGCGACTTGGCCGTTCAGATCGGTGTTCCTCCTGCTGAGGCCAATGCTCTGATTCGTGGCGGGCAGAGAATCACGCCCGAGCTTGCTCGCAAGCTTGGTACGGTTTTTGCAACCTCAAGCGAATATTGGTTGCACGACGAAGAGTAAAAATCTCTCCACTTCTTCCTCGAACGAAAAGCTCCTTATCTGCACATCAGCTTCGCTTTGCGAAGCTTGAGAAAATTTCCTCGTGATTTTAATCCCAACAACTGTCCCGTCCGCGCTGAATTGTTTCTGATTCTTTGGCCTGAGGAATTTTCATTTTCACAGGAGAAATTCATGAAGACATATTATTATAGTTTGTTTGCGACACTGGCAGCCGGGTTCTCTTTCATAAATGCAGCTCATGCGGCTGACATCAATTTCAATTTCCTCGTCAACAGTTCGGGCTCTGATCTCTATGCGTGCGATGCGGGTATCTATGATCCCCTCTTTCTGCCACCGATTGGTGTGCGTGGCTCCGCTGCGCAGAGTAACATTCAAGCAGTTGCTGGTACCTACAATAATGGTAATCCCGTGCTCGATTGGGCACCTAGAAACATCCAAAGCAACACCGTTCTTCCGCCACCTCCCGGATTCCACACAGTGGCCTATCCTTTTGGATATCCTGGCTTTACGACTCCGGTTATTGACCGTCTGAACACTGTGATTGCAAACTCGAATGCAGGTACTTCCTCAGGACAGCTGACCTTCAACTTGGCATCCGACTACTACGGTGCTCGTTACTTTGTTGATTTCTGCTTCCGTGGTTCACAGCTTCCCTATCCAGCGGGCGAATACAGCTACAACGTGCGTGATGTGGTCTCGGCAACAGATCTTCCTGGCGGAACATACCTGACCGATGCTGACCTTGAAGTTCAGGGTAAGTTGGTTTGTCAGGAAAGAAGTTCATCGGAAAGTGAAGATTGGTCGAGCACGATAATCAACGACTTATTTGCAGTGGGATTGCTGGGTCTCGATGGCGTGCCACTTTCGCAAACACACACGACAACTGCAAATGACTTCAATGGAACAGCACAAAATGTGTTTG
Organism: Silvanigrellaceae bacterium; assembly: GCA_044376655.1. GTDB lineage: Bacteria > Bdellovibrionota_B > Oligoflexia > Silvanigrellales > Silvanigrellaceae > RFOM01. Next base: position 8,356 of record JBILKQ010000105.1, on the reverse strand, counting down.
GTTCAATCTTCAGTCCACACTCTGTGCCACTGCCTGCTCCTGCGAAGTATTGCGTGATTCGTTACATTTTCCGCGAACAATCCACGGCTAAACGTAAGTGGGATCTCAACAGTGCCAACTTCACCATCGACCTGCATATGAACAACGTTTCTTACACTCCTGCCCTGCCATAATAAGAAAGGGAATTGAGCGCATATGAAATCACTGAGCTTGAACGGATTGAGTGTTGTTTGCTTAGGTGCTTTGTCTGTCTCGGCTCAGGCCGATCTATTGCGCTCGATTCCGGAATCGGTGCATCTACACATTGCACCGGAACGGGGCTGGGCAGGGAGTGTCAGTACAATCCCTGCCACCGCCTCGTTCGCTGGTTTTGGAGCTGAAGATGTGAACCGATGGCTGACATTGGCCAATGGTCCCCAGTTTATGAACCTTCTCGGAGGCTACTCGGCCGCATTTACGGGAAAATTAAATCCAGACAAATGTCTTGTCAGCGATGTTCCAGTACCCATGGCTTTGAAAGCATGGGATGAAAAACTCGATTTTTTCAAATTGCAAACGCGGCAGTTAAATAGCTGTGTGCAGTTTCGAGTGCGGGATTCTGCCGGAATCGTGCCCGCCGAAGTGCATCCGGCATGCGAAGTGCAACCTATCGACAAATATGAAGTGGTGGCAAAGGGTGGTCTTTGTTACTTCAAGATCAATCCCAACTCCAATTTCACAGTACGCTACGAAGTTAACCCGGAATGCACGGATATCAACAATTTTGGCCGGCTCGAGCTCGCTCCGCTAGACATTTTTGCCTATAGCGGATTCTACATTTCTGGCGATGCTTCCGGCCGCAGTACGCTTCTGAAGCCATTGGGTTCAGGTGCTTTGCGTTTTTCTGTCGAGGCCTCCGAGCAGCAAACGCCCCTCTCAATAGATATGGGTGAAGGTTCGCCGCGTTGGCCTGTGCAAGCATATCCGGATGTGCACATGGGCGCCTTTGATATCCAAAGCAAAGGCACGGAGTCGAAGTTGCTCACCCGGCTCTTTTTCAGAAACTCATGCACTGGTGAAGATGATATCCCGTGCCGCTATGCAGCGCCGATCGGCGTGCAATACACAATCAAAGAACTTCTCCCAGACGGACGTGAACGCATGCTAGATCAATGGTATGCGGGTGGAATTTCAATGGCTGCATGGGAGGGATTTTTTCAGGCACAACGTGATGTCACGAACTATCAATTTAATGAAGGTGCACGTTATCGACTCGAAGCGGATCTGACGTATCTGTCCATTTATCATAGATTATTCCGAGATGGTTTCAAAAATTTTTTGATCCAACGCGGGATGTGGACAATTGATCCGAACGCGCCACTGCTACCCTTGCGCCCAATTGCGCGTATGCCTGCACTCGACTCCATGAAGTCGGGCGGCATGCTCCCTGTTGTAAGCCCGCTTGCTCCTGGTGGAGATAACAATCTGCAGCTTGAACTGAATCAAATGCGTGCTCTTTTGACGGGTTTAGACTGGCCTCCTTATTACAGTGAAATGTGCGGCACAACGGCTTGCGCAAACGCAAATGGTGGCGAGGCTCGCTTGAAGGTCGGAGTCGATTTCACCCTCCAGAGCGTGGAAGACGGAATTGGAAAAACAGGGGAGTACCGAATCTGGCGAGATTCAGCATTTTCAAGCGAGTATGACCTCAATTCCCCATCTTTGATTAAGGCTGTTTGCCAATGAAAAAATATCTTTTGAGCCGAAAATTTTCGATGCTTTCTAGGCTCCTGAGCATGGGCGTGATTGCAATTTCAAACAGGGGTGAGGCGGTAAATATCAAGGTTGATAAAGGTTGGCCGTGCAATGTATTTATTCAGCAACCGGGTGTCGATGATGCTCCTGGAAATTATGCTGACTTCAATGCAAAACCAACTCCCGCGGCTCCGTCGTTCTTGTATCGTTTTATTGCCGGTGAAGATGCAAATCACCTCACCAACTTGGGGCTAGACTTTAATCGGAACCTCAACGAGTTGCCAGTTCTTGAGCCACTTGGATTCTACTTCAAATCAGAACGCTTTGGCGCAAAATTTGGGGTGGATGTGTGCATTCCTGTTATTAATGCAACGCGTGAAGATGTGATTCCCTGGACTGCAACAATCACTGGCCTTGGACCACTGCTGACATCACCAGATGCGGATTGGTTTGGACAGGCGAATCCAAAGGTGTCTTTGCAAATCATTGCTTCGAACTGCAACGGAGCAGTAGGTTCTCCCATGAGCAGTGCTGCGCCACTGGTGCCCGGTGCTTGTGAATTTACATCTTCACCTTTGCCTGGAGCCGATACTCTGAGTGGCTTGGGTTTACCGTTGGAATACGCCTTCAATCTCATTGCCAGTCGTGAAGCCGTTTTGCGCCTCACAGTTGAAGAGCAAAGCCTGCTTCCGCGCTTGAATGCAATTGCCTCGGGGCAAATTCAAGTTGAATTTACTGACCCTCCGCTGCCCCCTTTACTTGTGGGCGATCTCTTGGGCAAACAGCTTTTTTATGCGCCCGACCCTAATCTAATTGATTGGCCTGGGTGTGCGAACTTTACTGTCCGTTCGGGTATGGCATTCAGTGAAATGAATCTTCAAGGCCCAAACAACAGCCTCGAATTGCGCTGGACAGGGAAAGACACCGACTGTGCAAGCAGCGGCACCTGTGCCGATGGCAATAAACGCGCCAACAATTTTACTTTCCCCGTCACCGTTTACCTTGAAAATGGTTCGGTTGCGCCACCAACAGCAAGTGCTAGCGACAAGGTGAAAGGTTTTGAAGGGCTTTTTAGTGACACTGTAGCCAGTGGAGAAACAGCATTTCCGTCCGATGGCAAGATCACCTTCGATGCAGTGCTCGACGAGGTTTACCGAGATTCCGGAAAGCCCTTCTTCTCAACAACCGTGTCACGCTTAGTTGGCCCAGGGCAGTGGCGTCAGTGCCGTGTGTGGTTCAAGCGCGACAACGGCTTTAATTGCTCAACGCTTCCCACAGCTGCACTTCAATTGCTGTGCCAAAGCATGAGCTAGGATGTCATAGCATCTTAGCTCTTCTCACTCTGATAAGGTTCAATTGAGTGCGGTGAGAGCTGCCAAGTTTCATGCTGAAAACATAGCCCTGTTTATGGCTGTGAGCGCAGAGCATATTGAAATGGCGTAAATTGTCCGCCATTGTTCTTCGCCAGGTCACGTCGATGCAAAAATCCCTGATTGTCGATCACGCGAGCCCAAGTCGAACGAGCATCAGCCCATTCTACAAAGAGAAAAACATGCGCGGGAGTGCCTCGTGAGCCATCGATATCCAAGGTGAATACAACATCACCCGGGCTGAGCTCATTGAGCTGCTGAATACGTCTCCATCCGAGCTGAGATTCAAGATACTCGGAAAGTGCTGCCGTCCACGTGCTGATATTGTAGCCTTTGGAATTGAGCACACGTGGCACGTTTACTCCGGCATTGCGTAATGCTGTGCTCATGAAGGCAACGCACGCATTTTGGGTTGTGCCAAACCACGACATCACTTGTGCGTGAACGTTTCGGTAGTTGTCGGGATTGCTGTAGTAGGCCAGTAGTCTTCCATTTATTCCAGCTAGCCCAGCTGAAGGTATCCACGGCGAAGTTCCTGATGGAATGTTTACTACAGGTGCTGGTGGGGCCTGTTCGCCGCGCAGCACGGCCAGAGGCCAGCGCATGACCTCACAAACGAATCCCCAGTTCAGTTTTTTACACTGCTGCACTTGAGAGGAGGTGAAAGGTCCGTAAGCGAAATTTGAGTCTGTGCAGGCATTCAGCTCTTGGTTTTGGCTTGTTCCAGGCGGGCAGGCGCCTGGGCCACGAATGATACCCGCAAAAAAAATGTCCCAGTTATGCTCAGAGCACTGGTAAGATTGGATGCCCCGGACATTTTCACAGGAGCGTTTCATCTCCGGCGAAAATGGTCCGAGTGCATATTGGGATGAGATACAGAGTTTGTGCATCGGGTGGTAGATCGCACCCTCAGGACACCAGAGGATCATTTTGGATACACCACCGGATAGGAGGGAAGATCCAAGCATTGATACTGCTGCAAGCTTCCGCAGTGGCGATCGATGTTGGAGAACTTGGTGATGAAATCCATGCGCACGTTGCTGCGTCCACCGTAGCCATATCCAGGACCGTAACCACCATAGCCGCCATAGCCGCCATGCGGATTGCCGAAGCCAAATCCACCATAGGGGTGGTCGTAGGAGCGGCAGCTTGTATCGTTTTCTCCGCAGTTGTCAGCGACATCGAAGGCATCACCAAAATGCCCTCCGAAATAGTATGCGCCACCGAGACGAAAGGTTCCTTCCCAGCCGCGCAGGTTTCCGCACACTCTATAACCATGGCAGAGTCTGCCCTGATCAAAGATGAAAAAGTTCATTGTTGTCGCCGATGGCAAATTGCCGGAGGTCTCGTGGCAGTCCAGAAAAACAGTCATCTTCTTGCCATTTACTGCATCTGCGGAATCGTCCTTCATCACGATCACCAAATCCTGACACGCTCCTGGGGGTGTCACGCCGCCTGAACTCTGCTGCGCCATAGCGCTTTCAGCGAAAACAGCTTGGAACCCACAAACAGCAAGAAAACCGAAGCTTAGATAGCGATTTATCATACGTCTTTCTCCCCTGTGAAAAAGCGAAACAAAGAACGAGTCGGAGAATAGAATTCTGAAATCTCTCTGTCGAACGTTCGCACTTCAATCTTCCTGAAAGGTGAAAATCAAAAATAGACGCAGATGAACAAACGAGGCCTATATGAAGATTAAACGAGACAGGAGGAGTCGCACATGCACAAGAGAAGGGTATTGAAACCGAGTTCGCTGATTCTGGTTCTCCTCACTTTCTCTGCAAACGCTTTTGCCGGTGACAAAGGAATGTGGTCTGCGGGCAGTTGTGGTGCAGATGGATTTTGTTCGTTGATTCGAGTTGAGCACGAGGTTTTGCAGAAAGGTCCCTCAGGTCCCGGTGGCGTGATGGTTGGAACGATTGACTCGGATGGATTCAAACCCATGCCCACCAACACGACCAGCGCAAAGAAAACATGTCGAAAGGAGGTGCGAGTTCCAAAGGTAGTTTTTGAAGCGGTAACACAGATGTTTAGTTCAGTTCTCAGCCGAGGCGACCAAAATGCGTTGCCTGCGAGTTTGACTCCAGCAGAGCAAACGATGTTGCTCTATTACAATACGATTATGCAACAGACGATGAATTTTCAATGCCCCAATTGATTGAATAGAGGAAAAGGAGAAATTCTATGTTGAGAAAAATTTTACCGTTGGCGTTCTCAATGGCTCTGAGCTCTGTGGCGAGTGCAAATTTCACACAGCCAGAAAAAGGTGGTGCTCAGTGTTATTCAGATGGTCAGTGCGTTGTTTTTGAAGTCAGCATCCAGATGGACAGTGCAGTGGATCGTCCCGTTATCGTCAATTCTCCAGTTATCTATCTCGATGATACAAATTCATACCAGACCACTGTCGTGCGCAAGGGTGATGTGTGCACCAAGCAGGTGAAAGTGCCTTACTCTGTTTATCAGTCGATTGCTTCGATTATGTCTTCACTCGACGGAAGTCAGGGTGAACCCCCTCCAGCGTTCACCCCTGCACAGCAAACGATGCTGCTTTTCTATACAACGTTGATGCAGCAAACGCTGTCGTTTACCTGCACGCCCAGCGACTACTAAGGTTGAATTGTCTCTACTTTTGCTCTTGCTCTTGAGCTTTCAAGCAGATGTGCATGACTTGCGAATACAGCACGTTGAGATCTCTCTCGAGCAAGATGGGCTCGCTTCGGCTGTTTTCAAGAGCAATTCTTCTGAGGATTTCGTTTTCGCGGGCTGCATCCCTAAGTGTGCGGCCCGTCTTTTTTTTGATAGCACCCATGTCTTTCGCGAACTGGACTCGTTGCTTTAGCAAATCAAGGATGCGTGCGTCGATAATGTCGACCATCGCGCGCAGCTCTTCAATTGTTTTGGCTGGTTTGATTTCCGTCACAGCAACGTCCTGTCGAAATTTGCAACGTGTGTCTCACAGATTGCTGCAGTGTCGATGAGGCCTTGCATAACCTCTTTGAAGCGTGCTTCGTCGTAGTTGCGGGTCAGGAAATCAGCTTTGAACAAGCGTAGACCAATCTCCTCGAGTTGTTTGCGCTTGTGGGTGATTGAATACGACCGCTTGTCGTACACAATGGATTTGCAGGATTCATGAGCTACAAAGAACTGCTCACCGGCATCATTTTGAATTTCCAGAGTACGGTATCCACAAACGGCATTGGTGGGGCAACCGTTGTGCAGGGCTGTCAGGCTACAGCTTTCAGCAATGAACAACGGAGTGTCTTTGAACAAAATGACCTGGGGAGTGATTCCCTCGGGCCACTTCTTGCAGCTTTCTTTGATGTTGTTGAAGTCATCTTCGACCGACAAAGCCAGTGTCCCGATTCCACGTTGGCGCCAATGTGCCGCTGCTGAGGTGTTGAGAGTGTAGAGAGTAAAATCAGATCGAATAGAGGTTGTTTTTTCTCTAAGGCCCCAACGTTCGAGCATGGAGAGCACGCCAAGGTTGCCAATCTCTACATCGGTAATCCCGCTCTCCATGAAGAGCTGAGTCCAACGCTTCATGAGCGGTTCATCCCAGGCCCGAAGGACTGTTGGAAATGCGAGGCGCAAACGAAGCCCCGTGCGCTCTTTGAAATCAAGAAGGGTTTTAACAACCTGGTTGAAATCATTGTGCGGCAGAAATGCTCGCTTGGGTTCGAAAACAACTTCTTCCAGCATGAGGTTTGTATCTGGGCCCTGTGAGGAATGAACGTCTTCAACCCAGGTGAGGTATTCGAGACGATCAATTTTCACAGCCAGAACTGAACGTTGAATCGGTGTCACCGACAACTTGTTGCCCGAGCACGAGGTGGTTTCGCTTGCCACAGCAAGACGCTCACGCACAAACGCTTCATATGCGGCAGGGAGTTTTTCCTCGATATCGCGTTTGAGATCCTTGAGCACACTGCGTGCCACAAACCAGAGCGCATCGCCTTCCACAGACACGGGTTCCGCCATGAAGCCAATGTTTCCAAACACACTGAAAACGTCTCGCGCGGACTTTTCCAAGCCTGCGGACTCAGATTGCGGGCGCACTGCTGGCACGCTGCGTGCGATGCTGAGCAGGGAGACGTTCAGTTTGGTCAGATGGGCGTTGAGAATGAGTTCACCACCCTCAGCTCTGATTGTGAGCTGCAGCGCCACTTTTCTGAAGGGGCGTAAGCGGGTGTCTGCAGGAGGGCGGACTCGTTTCTCGATGTCCTGACGAAGCGCATCGGAACGGGTTCGCACAACCGCATCGCCTACGTTAGGCACAGGCGCATCTGGCGGGAGTTCGATACTGATACGGCTTCCTGCAACAGCTTCGGTCGCCGATTTGCCATCGATCCAGAAGTTTCTGAGCGAAAATTGGCAAACCTCATTCTGATATTTTTTGCTGACATCACCCAAGGCGTTGCGTTGGTTGTCTCCATGCTGAGGCTTCGCATGGTAAACAGCTTCAGCAGGATCGATGCGCAGTCCGTCGAATTTGGCCAGCGAACAGTCTGTGACAATTTCAATCTTTCGACCACGGACAGCGAGAACTTTACCCACACTTTGTCCTTTGTGGGTTGGGTTGTTCAGGTCGATGACGTTCTCGTGGTAGCGTCCTTTAAGAAAGAATGACGTGCTCTCGCGCTGAAAAGTCAGACTGAGCTCTTCATTTAAGCGTTCTTTGTTCGCGGACTGCGGTGCGCAGAGTTCATGTGCGAGGGCAGGAGCATTTGGGCGTAGGGTTGAGCGTCCAAAAATTTCATCGAGACGTCTTCTGTACGCGCGCACAACGGTCGAAACATACTGTGCGTCTTTCTTACGGCCTTCGATCTTGAGTGTATCGACTCCAGAATCCACAAGCAGGTTCAGTGATTCCACGGTATTGAGATCTTTCATGCTGAACAGGAAACCGTGACCGGGCTCGTTAAGGATTTTGTAGGGTTTGCGGCAGGTGTAGGCGCACTCACCGCGGTTGCCGCTGCGGGCATCCTCTGCGCCTGAAAAAAAGCAAAGTCCGCTGTATGAATAGCACAAACTTCCGTGGCAAAACGCTTCGAGCTCAACCTGTTCCCGTGGCACAGCCGCGCGGATCTTCTTAATCTCCAGCGCCGTCAATTCGCGCGCCAGAACTACACGCTTGAATCCGCAGCGCATGGCTTCCAGGACACCGTCGAGATTGTGCACCGCCATTTGGGTGGAGGCGTGCATTCGTAATTGCGGGAAAAACTCACGGCAGAGGCGGGCGAGACCGAGGTCTT
>JBILKQ010000220.1:0-3351 GCA_044376655.1 Silvanigrellaceae bacterium | reverse complement strand
AAGTCTGGAATGCTCACCGACGTGATTTCCGTGGCCTTGGATGGCGACAAAGTGGTTGCACGTCGTCCCATGTACGCGGGCAAATGTATCGCTGAAGTGGTCAGCCAAACCCCGGTAACATTCGTAACCATCCGTCCGAACGTCATCCCCGCTGAGGTTCTCAACGCCGCTGCCGAAGCAAGCATGGAAAACTTCCAACCCAACATCGACAGCGCCGCGCTCAAATCAAAGATTGTTGAAGTGCGTAAAGGCAAGTCTGAAAAACCAGACCTCACTGAGGCGAGCTTGATCATCTCGGGTGGTCGTGCCATGGGCAACTCCGACAACTTCAAGATTCTCCATGACCTCGCAGATGTTGTTGGTGCGACTGTCGGCGCATCGCGTGCAGCAGTAGACTCCGGATACGCACCGCACGACATGCAAGTGGGCCAGACGGGCAAGACCGTGAACCCCAACCTGTATATCGCCTTCGGTATCTCTGGCTCGATCCAGCACCTTGCTGGCATGCGTACGTCGAAGATCATCGTGGCGGTCAACACCGATCCTGATGCACCGATTTTCCAAAAGGCCGACTACGGCATCGTGGCCGACCTATTCCAAGCAGTGCCCTTGTTCAAGGAAGAACTCAAGAAGATCGTTGAGCACAGCTAACCATACTGCGTGCAAAAAAAATCCCGCGCCGAAGAGGACGCGGGATTTTTTTTGCAAAACAATTCAAAAACTCAGTTCACTTCTGCATGCACTTGCCCAGATCAACTGAGGTTACCTTCTGGCATAGAACGTCACCAAATTCGACCTTTTCGGGTCCGACCACCTGCACAAAAAGATCCGAAGAATCGTAGGCCTTTGCCTGTGCATTGCCATCCTCATAGCAGAGTGTGTGCACGTTCACTTTCGAAACGGGATCCTGACTTGAAATGCAGCGCCAGCGCCAAGCTTGGGCACCGCGATTGTCGGAGGCTGACTCAAACTTGGCTTGTGATTTTTCGGTCGTCTCAACCTTAACACTGAGTTTGAAGGGTGCAGTTCCCGTACTTGGAAACAGGTTGTCGACAAAAACTTCCTGGGGACGAGTGGTACCCGTGCATGGTGCCGTCACAGGCGCTGCTGCACCGGCAACCTGAATGGTGAGACAGTTATTGTTATCCGTTGGGTTAAGCCAATAGCTCACCTTCACCTTTTCCGAAGGAGGGGCCACAGGCGGCACATTCGTCGGTGGCAAAGCACCGCGGTCTCCTGTCGCATCACCACCGCCCGACTGTCTGCCCGAATCATCCGGGTAGGCGGAGTCTGAGGGAGTTCTTGCAGGAGCAGGATTCACCCCCGAAGTGCGTTGCGGTGGGTTGACACAGCTTTGCAAAATCACCACTGCGAGCCCCATCAGTAACTCAACTCGGACACGAATTTTCCCATTATTTTGCATTGAGCTGTGCTCCTTTTTTATCTTTGTTCGTTATTCTAAAAACTCTCTGCTTTCGAGATACGTCTTCGAGCAAATTCACCAGACAGTCGTGCTGCATCGGCGTCAAGTGCTCTATTGAGCAACCAATGTTATCGCCTTTGATAGACATGCGTCGCAGCCGCAACGAGAGCTTCAGAAAGTCACCATACTGAGGGTGAAAAATTCCGAATTGATAGAGAGGAATTTGGACCCGCAACTGTTCATCACGACGCATCTGAATGCCGGAGCTCACATCCAGACCAGCTCCAACAAGACTCAAATCGACAAGCGTCGCATCAACCTCTTCGAGGTTATCAACACGTACCAACTTAACTGGGACATCAATTGAAAAACGCTTTGCAGCGCGCGCCTCTACAGTGCCTGCCCTTTGCAGTTTCCTGTAGAGCTCTGCGGGGTCAATAGGGGCAGCAACAAAGTCATCAAGTTCTTCATACAGAGACATCTTTTCACGATAGGCGTCGATCAAATCCCGTTCATTGTTTGTGACAAAAATAACTGTCACTTTCTTTCGTTCCTTGAGCTGTTTGGCGAGATCCACCAATTCGCTTTCAGTGCTCATGAGCGAATAATGAAGAACAACAACTTCAACATTCTTAACGTTGAGAACCTTGAGACCTTCATTTGGGTCATCAAGCCGAATCAGGATATGGCCACCAAGTGCATGCTCCACTGCCTTTGAAATCAGGCGTACTTCCTGCTCGGGCATATATCGCGACTTCTGCAGCAGCAGAACATACCTTTTGGTTCGCACTGAACCGGCAACTTTTTGCAGGTAACGTGAAACGTCCATCAGCTGCACCATCCCCCTACGGAGCTTAACCGAAACATCTAGGGATCAAGCTGATAAATTTTGCAGTGTGAAATCAGTTCAGTGCTTTGCCAAGGCTGAAGCCAAATGAAGTTCTCGCTGGGTCAGAGAGAGCGCGCGCAAGTTCAAACGAAACAGCCTGATCCTTTGCACCAAAGAGCGCACCGTAAAGTCTGAAACCCATGAGCAGTGACTGTGCAACTCTTGCATCCACCCGGGCCGTTGACTCGGCGCGCAGGCGGTCGAACGCGAACACGTGCGCGCCATAAATCAGTGCGTGTTGGAACAGCAGCGATTTCGCCAACGAGGCATTGAGGTTCTGCGTCAGAGTATGACGCAATTCACTCCTGACTAGAGCATATTCCTTCGACTTATATTCTTCTGTCGGCCAAGCTGGAACAGAGCGCAGACCCACATCAACTTCAGTTTCGCTCGAACCATAGGAAATAATCTCGGACCAAGTCAGCCTCGGCGCCAGCCCGGTGTTGAAATGAAAAATCCATTCCTGTCCAGGATCAGCCATTTTTTCATTCAGAGCCGCAAGACTCAACGGTCTTCGAAGCCAAAGCCTCAATCCCATTCCCTCCGGATACAACACACTGCCTCGCCCTCTCTCCATTGCATATGAGGTTGCAACAAAGGTGGGTGGTGCCGACTGGATGCGGGATGTCGCTGCGATTACAAATGACGCCAAAGTCTCGGGAACAATTGAGGGCAAGCGAGTCAGGAATTGTAGGTCGATATTGTTTTGCGAAAATTCTCTGCGGTATCCGAGGGTGAGGGCTCGACCCCACTCATCTCCTGTTTGGGTGGTTTGCAACTGACTGCGCAGAACAAGATCTGTCCGACGTGAATCGTAATTGAGCGACAACGCCTGCAAGACTGTGCGCAAAGGTCTGGGCCAAGCTAGGCGCTCTGAGCTCACCCCAGGATGAGGCGGAACAACCTGTGCAGCACTCACGGCGTCTGGCAAACCTACAATTTCCTCATCGGAATCCTGCGACGGCAAAACGAGTTCCCTCTCACCTTCTTTCCCGTCTGAGACAGCGATTTTCAGGGTTTCACGAGGAAGTTTTTTGTT
>JBILKQ010000104.1:0-10657 GCA_044376655.1 Silvanigrellaceae bacterium | reverse complement strand
CTGCATCTTTGCCTGCATCTTTGCCTGCGTCTTTGTCTGCATCTTTGCCTGCATCTTTGCCTGCGTCTTTGCCTGCATCTTTGCCTGCGTCTTTGCCTGCATCTTTACTGTCTTGTTTTGCATCGCCGTCAGCGCCGTCTTTCTTTTCGCCGTCTTTTTTATCGGCTCCTGCATCTTTTTTATCGTCTTGCGCATCGTCTTTCTTTTCATCCTGCGCCTTTTTTTCGTCGTCAGCATGAGCTTCTTTTTTATCGGCAGCATCATCCTTTTTTGCAGCCATAGAGTGAGGCTTTTGCAAAAAGGTTTTGTAGACGAAGAAACCGCCGCCCGCAGCTGCGACGGCGACAACAGCTGTCAAACCAAGAAGAAGGACCAGCTTTCTCTTCTTTCGGGTCTCAGCAATTTCATCTGGTGGCCCTTTTTCCTTTTTTGCAGCCTCGGCCTTGCCTTCTTCTGGTTTTTTTTCTTCTTTCTTTGACATGATCACTCCCGAATGCGGCACACGGTCTCCAGTTGAGCTTCTCAGATTCTGTTGGCGGCCTATGGTGTAAATATGTCCGTATGTCGTGAGCTGCGTGGGCAACTTTTGCCAGAGGACCTGAAACCAGCCGAAAGTGTGGCTCATTGCCGGGTCAAGTGTCGGTCTTTTGTTGCGCTCTGGCGTCAAGAAACGTACTGATGGGCTGGGTTTCTCGGAGAGCATGCTCGATGGAGCTGACTGATTTTGCGAAAAGAATTCTGTTTTCTTGCCGGATGGAAGAAAAGCTCTGTGCTCCCGGCACGTTGACCGATATGCAACCGTTTCACCCGGAAAATTTGCCTGTTCGTCCTGGGCGCCCGCCAGCTTTGAACTTGGACCGCTGGAAGAATGCGGCCAAGGTGAGTTTTCCTTCCCGGGCTGAGCTTCTTGACCCTGAAAAAATTGGTGTGCTTTTGCATTTTTTCGCCAACCATGAGCTTTTGGCTCTCGAGCTGATGGCTCTGGCCCTTCTCAAATTCCCTGACGCCCCCCCGGCATTCCGGATGGGAGTGGCCAGAACCATGCTGGACGAACAACGCCACCTCTGCTCCTATCTTTCACAGATGCGTGAGTTCGGGGTTGAGTTGGGTGATATTCCGGTAAACGATTTTTTTTGGAGTCAGTGCGCGTCGATGAAGACGCCGATCGACTACGTTGCACGCATGAGTCTTACCTTTGAGCAGGCGAATCTCGATTTTGCAGCGTACTTTCGCGACGTGTTGCGTGATCTTGGTCAGCACCGCACAGCTGATTTGCTGCAAACGGTCCTCGATGATGAAATTGGTCACGTGAAGCACGGGCTGGTTTGGTTTCGACGCTGGAAGAGTGAGTCGCAGTCTGACTGGCAGGCCTTCTGTGAAGCATTGGGAGGGGAAATCAATGCTGCGAGGGCGAAAGGCTCTGTGTTCAGGGAAGAGTTTCGGTTAATGGCAGGTTTCGACCAAGACTATATCGACGAGCTAAAGGTTTATAGTCAATCAAAAGGCGGGTTGCCGCGACTTGCCTTTTACAATCCCGAGGCCGAGGAGGAAGTTCGTCGCAAGGGGCAGCAGGTTGAGCTGACCAGTGCTATCACTCTTGCGCGAGACGACCTCGCACCGGTCATGATTTATGCCTTGAGTCAGGACGACGTTTTGTTGCTACCCCGGGAATTGCCGCGCGATTTTTTGTTGCGCCTCAGAGAGTGTGGCTTCACACTTCCGGAGCTGATGTGTTCTTCTGTTGATGCGGTCACGCTCAAAAATCGCCTGGGCCAGCGTAAACTGCAGTCTGTTCACCCCTGGGCCATGACCCCAAAGGTTGCGCGTATTGCTGAACATCTCAGTAGGTCATTAGCGGAGCTTCCCTTTTCAGATCTGAACCTTTTTCGAACCATCTATTCAAAGTCTTTTGCGTTGGCCGTATTGAATGACTTTTTGCAGAAGCATTCGCACGACAGTCGTCTTGTGTCTTCTGCTGCTGCGGGTCAGGTCGTTTCAAATCCGCAGGAGTTTGAGCGCTGCATGCAGACCTTTGTCGCAGCCGGCTATACAGGCAAACTGATTGCCAAACGGCCCTGGAGCGCTGCAGGGCGACACCGTCTTGTTGAATGTATTTCGACACAGGCTTGGGATGAGCAGCCCGAGGTGTTGCGGCGTTGGTTTGAAAAGTCTTGGCGCACTGGCGAAATTCCGATTGTTCAGCCTTACTTTGAACGTTTGCTCGATGCCTCTGTTCAGGGGCGGATTGATCGCAACGGCGATAAGTATCAGGTTCACGTTCTCGGTTTCACACGCATTCTCAACCTACCCAACGGCCAGTACGCAGGCTCAGTTGTGGGGCGCTTTCTGGCCGGCAGCGATCAGCAGATTCTCCGTTTCTGGCATACCGATCTCGATGCGCAGTCGGGAAGCGTGGAGAAGGTTCTTGAGCAGGCTGCTGTGTTTGTGGGTGAGGCGCTGGCACGGCAGGGTTATGCAGGCTCTTTTGGTGTTGACACTTTTCTGTTCCGCAATAAACAAGGCGAGCCTTCGGTATTTCCGATTGTGGAAATCAACCCGCGGCATACCATGGGCAGGGTTGCGCTTTCACTGGGCCGGCGAATTGCTCCCGGCCGAACCGGATTGTGGCTACACGTAAATTCTGCGTGGTTTGAACGCCTTGGGGTGACGAGTTTTGTTGAATTGCGTGCACGATGGGAGCAATTACTTCCTCTCAAGACTCACAGCAAAAGTGGTGGCACATTGATTCTTTCAGGCATGCTCGAAACTACGCCGGCTGAGCTTTGCTCACAGGTATGGACCTGTTTCGTTGTAGGAACTGATTTAGGCGAGCTCATCAAGACACTTGATGTTCGGGAGCTAGTTTGAATCACCGCGCTATTGAGGACATTTTGTAGGCCTGTGTTGCGGCTTTAAGTGCCATCGATTCACTCAGCAGACCTTTGCTGTCAATTTTCGTATCAGCACGTGCACCTGTTTCAGCAGTTGCAGAGCTCTTATCATTAGAGAACTGTTTCAGTTCAGGATCAGTCTGTTCAAGCCAGTCGAGAATTTGAGTTCTGATGCCGAACGACTTTGTTGCGGTCATAGATTTGGAATATTCAGAATCGAGCATGCCCTGATAGATGTCCTCGGCGTTTGAAACATCTTCACGCTGTGCTGTTTGGCGCATCGACTTGACCATCATATCGATAAACATCGTCTCAAAGTCTTGAGCTACTTTTTCGGCTTCTTCACGTTTTTTCTGTAGCGCTTCTTTCCTAACAGAATTGAGTTCAGCAGCGCCAACCTCGCCATTGCGGCCTGGAAGTGGAGCTGTAGGCAACATTGAGGTTGCTTTGACAGAACTCATTGGCTGTCCTCACATCAGTTTCAGTTGCGCTTTGAGAGCTTGCGCAGCATCGAGAGCCTGGAGAATGGAGACGAGATCTTTTGGCCCAGCTCCGAGCTCATTGAGAGCCCGGACCAGGTCACCAACTGTTGTTGTTTTGGGTACCTTGCTGACGTAACGTGTTTCGTCCTGAACGAGGATCTCGAGGTTACCGTGGCTGATTGCCACGGGCATAATGGTGACGTTCGAGCCGCTAATGATTGTTCCTGTTCGTTCGTTGATAACCACAAGCGCGCGGCTGTCCGGTTCGACTCGAATTTGCTCCAGGATGGCCATGAAATCCACAGGTGTGAAGCTAGGTGAGTCGATTGCTTGTTCAGGCAGGCGCACCCGAATCAAGCCACTGTTCATGGGTGATGCGATGAACTCATTGAATTTTTTATTGATCGCATGTGCAATTCGATGTGCGGTGGTGAAGTCAGCACTTTTGAGCGAAAGTTCAATGTTGCCATTGTGAATGAAGGAGCTTTGGAACTCACGCTCTACGCTTGCATTCTGGCTGATGGCGATTGTTTTTGGTGCTGAGCTCCGGTTGTTCCCGCCGCCTCCGCCCTGGGCACCGGTCATTGCCGTTCCGAGGCTCAGTGGCCCCTGAGCAACCGCATAAATTTGCCCATCTGCGGCAGTCAGGGTCGTCATGAGAAGAGTGCCTCCCTCGAGGCTCGCACTGTCTCCAACCGCTGCAATTCTGATGTCGAGTTTGTCACCGATACGGGCAAACGCGGGCAAATCAGCAGTCACAATCACGGCGGCGATGTTGCGAGTGACAACCTGATTGGGATCGACTTGCGCACCGAGACGTGTCAATAGATTTGAGGCTGCTTTGTTTGTGGCAAGGCTCTGCTTGCTGTCCCCAGTTCCAGGGAGGCCCACAACCAGTCCGAGTCCAACCAAGGGGTTGCTGCGCACGCCGCGAAACTCAACCAAGTCCTTCAAACGCACAGGCGATGAATCATCGACCCTACGTGCTTCTACATTTACGGAGGCTTGGTTTGCCGAAGCTGTTGGGACGATAATGTAACCCAACAGGGCGAGCACTATGCCTGATGCTATGCGTTGAAAGCCGCGCTTCATGGTCTGCCTCCGGAAGCGTTCTCAGTGGCGTTTGGAGTCGCTGATTGACCCGCTGCAGCAGACGCTGCATTGGCGCGCTTCTGCTGTTCGGCAGCCTGTTCAGCCATTCGCTCGCGTTCTTTTCTGATTCTTTCACGCTCAGACTCGTTGGCCTTCGCTTGTTCGCGCAATGCCGATTGTGCTGTGCGGATTTCATCACGCAGACCATCGATCGCTGACATCTCTGACTTCATATCGGGCGTGAAGCCCGAGAGACGTCGAGAGACCATTTCATCCCATCCGGGTGCGGTGTATTCTTTTTGCCTGCCATCGATATCTTCATTGACCGCAACATCGGTCAGCTCACGGGCATCAAGCTGAAAACCAGTGAGGGCGCGTCGCGGCACCTTGGCTAAAACCATGGTCAGATTTTCTTCGCCATTGGCACCAACAAAGCGACGCTGTCCGCGCAAGTAAACATCGCCACCAGGCTCAAATCCAACAATCTGCATCTTAAACGATTTGATTGGACCTTGACTCAGCTGAATGGTTGGGCTCGCGCTGTCGGGGTCGGTGAGTTTGAGCCCAGTGTTCTCAGGCTCAGTATCCTTCTTTTTGTCTTTGGTGTTGCCCTTATCTTTGCTTTTCAAATTGTCTGCGACCGTGACGGACTTTGGATCAAACTGCAATTCCGGTGGAATTACGACGGTGATCGTTTGGCCTTCCCGACTTGGTGTGGGGTCAGCTAAAAGTGCACGTGGTTCTTGCGTGTCAGCCCATATCGAACCGGTACTTGAACCAGTCTCCCGATTCTTGATGATGAATTCGTCTCGTTTGAGATAAAGCTGGTCGAGGTTTCTTTCCTGTCGGTCGGTATCGAATTTTCTTGCAATGGGTGCTTGCGGAAGCGGCCGTGGTGGAGGAAGGGTCTGGCAGCTGAAAAGCAAGACTGTGAATGTGATTACCAAGCCGCTCAGAGTGAGCTTGAGGAGCTTATTGGAGTTTTCTGGCTTCTCGGTAAACTGAACAAAGTTGGAGGAAACCCGTTCAAAGTGAACCTGGGAGCGGGAATTGAGTGTGTCCACCTTGAGAAGGTACCACTCTAACACGCATTCCCAACGGAGAAGCAGGTTTTCAAAAATGTTAGCGAACAATTTCAACCTCTCCTTCACCAATGATTCGAGCTTCAAATTGTCTTGTTTTTTGTGCAGAGAATGAAGGCGCTTTAATCTCTACGAGAATAATGTCTCCCAAGCTTCCGCTTTTCAGCGCACGGCCTTGCGTTTTTACGGTGAGGGAATTGATTCCAGAAGAGAGCAGGGCGCGTACTTGAGATTGTCCTTTAACGTCGCTATGGAAGGGAAGTTTTTCAATTGTTATGGTCTTTTCTCTTTTGAGCAAAGCCTGAGCCGCAACAAGATCAACTCGCTTGCCGAAGTAGCGTTCTAGCGACTGGTTGCATTCGGTTTTGCTGGCAAATGTGGCTGTGTTTGGGCAACTGATTCCCTCTACGCAGGGCCTGACGAGGAAGTTCGTTTTGTCGAGGCGGCTGTTGGGTGAAAGTGTCTCAAGCTTCGGAAGAGCAAACCAGAACGTCTTTCTTGGTCCCAGCTCGACGTTCCAGGTGCTCTGCTTTTTGTCGCTACTGAGCACCAGAAGTTTGAACATTTGTGCGGTCTTTCCGCTCGAGGACATATTCATCTCGTTGCCGACAACCTTGACGTTTATCGGTATACTCTCCGCCTTGGAGTCGCACTGTATGCAGCGCAGGTAGATTCCTGAACTTTGCACAGCAGTCGGCGCCTCGCTGGCGTCGACGATTTCCTTTGTGCTTGGAAGAATCTGGCTGAGAGCCTGTCGCAGCAAATCTTTCTGCTTTTCCGCTACATCGGCCTGGTGCGACAGACCGATGTAGTCGACGGCGATCATCTCAGTTGGAGGTAGTTCAAAAGCCAACATCAGATCATCTCATTTGGTTGGTGGTTGCAAGCATTTCATCGCCCGTCTTGATAACCTTGCTGTTGAGCTCGTAGGCTCTCTGGCCCGTAATCATGGTCACCATTTCTTCAACGATGTTGACGTTGCTCGATTCAAGTTCACCCTGCCCAAGTTGTCCTGTACCGTTCTCACCGGGAGTCGAAGCCACGGCCTCACCTGAGGCGGGGCTGGCGGTATAGAGGTTTCGTCCGATGGAGTTCAGTCCGGCTGGATTGATGAAATTTGCAATTTGAATTTGTCCGATGTTGCGTGGCTCCTCTTCACCCTGAATGGTGGCGGATACAACGCCATCGAGCCCAATTTGAACACGCAGAGCATTCGGTGGGATGGTGATTTCCGGTACCAGGGGTAGACCTTCGCTTGTGACCAAACGCCCGTCTGGTGAGCGTTTGAATGCTCCGTCACGGGTGTATGAAAGGGAACCATCTGGCATCTGGATGCGGAAAAAACCGCGTCCTTTAATCATAACGTCGGTATCGTTCTTGGTGATTTTGATGCTGCCTTCTTCAAAAGACTTCTCAATTGAAGCAAGACGCACGCCATTACCAATTTGGACGCCCGTTGGAGCAACAGTGCCGTTGGCGGAGCTCAAGCCCGGTGCACGCAGGTTTTGGTACAAGAGGTCGTTGAAGTGAACCCGTCCGCGCTTGAAGCCGTTCGTGTTGACGTTGGCAATGTTGTTTGACAGTGTGTCGATCAGCTGTTGCTGAGCTTCCATACCTGTTGCAGATGTTTGGAGGCTGCGGAGCATAGGGTTCCTCCTTTATAATGCGGGAGACACTCTTTGCTCAGTGTAAGTTGGAATCTTGAATTCCAGACAGTTAATCCTTTCCGCTGTTCGCCAAACTCACGCGCGGAAAAAATGTAGCCTCTGGGGGTTTCTTTCGAATGGCCGTTGAACGCACCGAATATCTCAAGAGTTTTGATGGCACTGAACTTTTTTTCCGATGCTTTGCGCCTGCTGGAATTGCCGCAGGAGAGTCAAAAATAGATGGGTTGGTTCTTGCCGTTCATGGTTTCGGTGAACACAGCGGTCGTTATGCTGAACTTGCCGAAGAAGCCTGTTCACGCAACATGTTATTCACATGTTTCGATTTGCGTGGGCATGGCAAATCTGGGCCCCGCCGTGGTGACGTGGAAAATTTGCACGCTCTTGTGCTTGACGTTTTGTTTATGGTGAACCACTGCCGTTCGCTGGTTGGGCTGCAGCAGAAGAAGGAAATGTTCTTCGGTCTGCTGGGGCACAGTTTTGGTGGGCTTCTGGCCACTTACGCAGCATCCATAATGCAGGACAACTGCCCTCCTGTTTTTCTGAGCTCACCTCTCTTCAAAATACGTCAGGAAGTGCCGCACTGGAAGAAAATCGCTGCCGCTGCTTTGCCCCGGGTTGCTCCACTTGCACCAGTACCGATCGATATCGTTCCTGAAAATCTTTCTGAGAATCCAGAGAACAACGCCGCCTACATGGCTGATGAAATGAATTTGTTCTCCATCTCAGCACGGTTTGGTAATATCTTTCTCAATAGCATCAACGACGACATGATTCGTCAGGCTATTCAGTCGCTGCGTTCGCAGATTACATTGGTTTTTGCTGGTGCCGACAAACTCGTTGATCCAAACAAAACTCGCTCACTGTTGTCACTCTTTCCCAAGGGCAGATTCCGTAGTCAGGAAATCAAAGGCGCGGGCCATGAAATTTTCAACGAGCTTCCGCAATTCAGACAGCAGGCAGTGGATGCCTTCACGCATTGGATAGACTCTCGGGGACATTGCGGGTGATACGTCTCCAAGATCTGAACAAATCCTATGGCCAGAAGCTCATTTTAAAAGACGCAACCTATCACTTTCCTGTTGGAGAGCGAGTTGCGCTGGTGGGCGCCAATGGTGCTGGAAAAACCACACTCCTCAATATCGTTTGTGGGCTTGAGGAGGCAGACTCAGGCGATATGATTCGCCCGCGCGAATGTGTCGTTGGCTATTTGCCGCAAGAGCCCAACCCTAATCCTGTGCCCAACCTGCTTCAGGAATGTGTGGCTGGCCACCTGCGTATAAGTGAGTTGATGCGATTGCGCGACGCTGCCCAAAACAGACTCGTGTCCAACGGAGATGCGGCCTCGCTTACAGCCTTCGAGAGGGCACAGGCGGCCTTTCAAGATGCTGGCGGATCAGCTTTGGAAAGTCGTGCGCGCGGGATTCTAGCAGGTCTGGGTTTTCAAACCACTCAATTCGACGTGAACCCGAAGACACTTTCGGGTGGTTGGCGCATGCGCCTCGAGTTGGCCAAGGTTTTTCTCAACGATCCACAGTTTCTTGTGCTCGATGAACCGACCAACCATCTCGACTTGCCAAGTCTCGTTTGGGTTGAAAATTATTTGCGTCAGTTTCGTGGATGTCTCGTTTTCGTGTCTCACGACCGTGGCCTGTTGAATCGGCTTGCCACTGTTACCTTGCATTTGTCGCATGGAAACTTGAGAAGCTACAAGGGCAACTTCGATTCCTTTCTCGAACAAAAGGAACAATACGAGCAGCAAGATGTGGCACGTGCAGAAGCCATTGCCAGACGCAAAGCTGAACTCACACGCTTCGTGGAACGTTTTGGTGCTAAAGCAACTAAAGCTCGGCAAGCACAAGCGCGGGTCAAAATGCTGGCCCGATTGCAGGATCTTGAAGATGAAATCAATCTTCCGCAGCAGGAGAACTCTGTTGCGTTTACTTTTCCTGCGGCGACACCGAGTGGGAGAGACGTTCTCAAGGCCGAGGACCTTGCTATTGGATATGAAAGCTCGCGCCCTCTTTCGCGAGGTATTCATTTGAACATCGTGCGCGGACAGAAAATCTGCGTGATTGGTGCAAACGGGATTGGCAAGTCGACACTGTTGCAAACACTCGCTGGTGTAATTCCACAAATTTCAGGCAAATTTTCCCTTGGACACCTGGTCACACCTGCATATTTTGCACAAGATCAGCTCTCCGTTCTGCAGCCGCAGAAAACAGTTCTCGAAAATGTCTTGGCGCGCACCAATCTGAGCGAAAAGGAAGCTCGCTCGTTGCTCGGTAGTTTCTTGTTTCAGGGAGATGACGTTTTTAAGCCGGTTGGAGTTTTGTCGGGTGGTGAGAAGAACCGTGTTGGACTAGCAATTCTTCTGTCTCAAAAGGCCAATTTTTTGCTTTTGGATGAGCCCACCAACCATCTCGATATGTCGAGCGCAGAAATACTGTCTGAGGCTCTTCAGGATTACGAGGGTACTGTCTTTTGTGTGAGCCACGACCGGGAATTTATCAACTCTTTCTCGACCCACATTTTTGTGATGCTTCCTGGTGGTCAATATGCGATGTTTGAGGGGAACCTGGAAGATTATCCACACTTGGCGCAGGTCAGTGGTTTCCCCAACATTCTCGACCCTTCCTGGGCCGCTTCCGAGTCAGGACATCAGAGCAAAGAAACGTCCAATAAGGAAACGCGTTTGCAGCAGCGCGCTGATGCTCAGGCATTCAAGCGCGAGCGTCAGCGTCTCCAGAAAAAGATTGATGAACTCGAAAGCCAAATGTCTTGCTTAGGTGATGCAATTAAAGTTCTTGATGAAAAGCTTGAAAATGTGGGCAGCGACTTTGTCCTGGCTCAGCAACTTGGTGAGGAGCTGTTTTCCCTTCGCACAAAACTTGCGGAGGTGGAATCAGACTGGATGGACAGCAGCGAGTTGATGCTCAAGCTAACCAACGAACTGGAGAGAACATGAGTTCTGCAGAAGGGCTTGCGGGAATTCGGACTTGGGTGGTGTCGGCCTGGTGGCCGGAGCAGCGCGACCTCGTGGATGCGTTTGCAACGAATTCGAATGCAATTGTCTACAACGATAACATCACTCTTTGTGGGACGGTTGGTTTTCTAAGAACTGGTGTTGGCACTCCACGTGCAGCCGCAGCATTGGCGCACACTCTTGCTGTCGGCAAGTTTCACGGTTCGCAACCCGATGCTGTGTTATTTTTGGCCACTGCAGGGGCCTATTCAAGTCAGCATACCTTAGGGAGTGCCCACTTGGTTTCGGCTGTCTCCTGGAGTGATGGCGATCTTCTCCGCGGTGATTCTTATCTGCCTGGTCTCGATGGTGGGAGTGAACGTTTAGTTTCAGCTCTGCAGCCCTTTTCGGAGGGAGCGTTGTCAGCCCTGTCTACTCCAGGAATAACTGTTTCGATGGAGCTCTCTGGGGTTCTCTCCAA
>JBILKQ010000219.1:0-3400 GCA_044376655.1 Silvanigrellaceae bacterium | reverse complement strand
GCCTCGGTATTTTCTCCCAAGGGCATGATCACGAAGTTGGATGCGAGCAGTCCGATAAGCGTTCCCACAAGGCCAATGGCCATCGAGGGCCCAAGGTCACCAGCCTTCAATTCGCCTCCGAGCTTTTGCATCACCGCAATCAGGGACACCACGCAGGCAATGATTCCGAATGCAGGTGGATACTTGGCTAATGCCTTTAGTCCCATAGTTTTCTTGCCCAACCAGTGCTTATGGCTGTCGATGCGATCGCTCATAATCGATTCGATTTGATCTGGTTTGAATCGGTCGAGAATCAAGCCGACTCCTTCTTTGAAGAACGGCTGTTGAATGGTTCCGAGCTGCTGCTCGAGCAAGCGCGGATCGCCGTTGGTGACTTTGGCAACAGTGACAATCTCGCGCACGATATCTTGACGCCGGTCGACCCTTTTTTTGAAGCCATCCAACATGGCCTTCCAGATCCTTTTGGCCTCCTCGGCTGTGTTGGCCATGTAGGCCATGGCCACCGTGGAGCCCACAATCAGCAAGAAACCGGGAATGTCATTCAAAACTCTGAGATCTTTAATTGAGTGCTGGATAATGTAACCTGTAAACACCCAAGCCAAGATGAACCCGACAACGGTTGAGGTCATGTTCCGACTCCAATGTTATTAAAGGTCCCCAGCTTCATTTCAGGATGCCTCCGCTTCATTTTCGGCAACACCCTCTTCATCACCTGCATCTTCATCGGGCGCTTCACCCGCAAGCTCAATGAGTCCCTGCTCGCGCATGTCCTTGACCTGCTTAATGAGAGCTGCCTGAATTTTCTGCCCTTCAAACTCTGCTCGCTTACGCGCTGTTCTGGAGCGATTGAATTTGTCGAGTTCCTGGCGAATGGCTGCTTGGATCTTCGCAGAAGTGAAGAACTGATTGATTCTTTCGTTGAGTTCTTCGGGCAGAGATACGAGCAAAGTCGCAACATCGGCGGGCTCGAGCTCAGCCAAGAGTTCGGCAAGAGTTTCGTCGTCGAGGCGCAAAACCTCTTCAATCGTAACAACCCGAGAGCCCACCGATGCTGAGAGCGATTTGTCGGCACGAAGCACCTTGCTCACAGCTGTTCTGAACTCTGGATTGGGAGCATCGAGCATCAACATAAGGTGGCTTGTGACGTCGAAACGTGAGTCGCCGCGGTCGCTCTTGATGCGTCCTTTGATGTCGGCAATCGCGGCCTTTGCGTCGTCTTCGCTCATGTTTGTGGCCTCACGCATCGCTTCAAGCAGCTCGACACTGTCGTGATTACGCAAACCACCAATCACTCTTGCACAGCGTTCGGGAGTCAGCAGCACCATAAGCCTTGCAGCTTCCGTTGTTCCTGCATCCGAAAGGGCGTTGCTCAGCTCACTGTCGGTGGCCGAGATCAAGAAAATCATGTCGAGATTGGTAAAATAACCAGGTTTACGGCTAATCTCGCGGCCTGCGAGGCGATACAACTGCAGAACCACTTTGTAGGCCTGTGCCTTGGCCATGGGTTCATACAGAGCATTGCCCAGAAGCTCGAGCTCTTCCTTTGGAAAGCTCTTCCAGATTTCGCGAGCTGCGTTGGGTCCAACGGCTTCCGAGAAACCCGCAAACTTGGCCCGCTCGCGTTTATCGGCAACCCAATCCTTCAAGACACTCAGCATGGCGTAGCGCGTTTGGTTCATGTCAATCAGCAGGCTTTGGGCCTCTTTTTCAAGAGCAAGAAGCTCTTCTGAAGTCGAGTCACCGGAGGTCTGGAGTGCATTTTGTTGCATGCCCGCTCCGCCGGGACCACTCATATTGATGGCATCGCCCTGCTGCTTGCCTTGTACCTTGGCTGCCTGCACGATCGACTCACCAATTTTTGCAACAGCGGCTGAGACCTGCATCATTGTTGCTGTCATGTCAGTGCTTGCACTCTTCACACGCGATGTTTGCAAGAGCACAATCACCAGAACACCCAACAAACCTAGGAGCACCGCAGGAATCACAGTGAGAGGCAATTCAAGACCAGCAACCAATTTCCTGACTTTCCCCACTGGAGTGTTTGCATCTGCGGTGAGGTCTTTGTTTTTCTGGTTCAATTCGGCGACCTGTTTCTTTAGCTCATCCACTTCGGCCGAAAGTTTGCGGCGCGCTTCCTCAGCTTTGTTGGTTTTATCTTGTTCATCGCGCACTTTGTTCTTACCGTCGTCAGCAAGGCGTTGTGCTTCGCGGAGCTGGGTCTGAGCATCCTGTTCTTTCCGCCGTGCTTCCTGAACCTCACGTTGGGCATCGCTCTCGCGACGCCGAATGGACTCGAGCTCGCGTTGGAGAGATTCAATCTGCGATTTGATTTGCTGGTTCTCTTTTTCCGCGCGCTCCACCTTGGTGCGAGCCTTGCCCGCGGTGAGGTCTTTCTGGTTGACGTCAAGCGAGTCGCCCCGCTTGGTGTTGAGGCGCAAGAATGCCGAGAGTGAGTTTTTAAGCTCCGCAATCGAGTCCTTGGGGAAAGAGACATCAAGCGTGACCGAGACTGTCACCTTGGCAGCATTTGAGAGAATCTCAAGGGGCGTCAATGCATTCAAAAGGCTAATCAGTGCATCATCACCCGTAATACCCTTGGACACAGCACCACGAGAAAGCCGCGAGAGATTTCCACCCGTGCTCTGCCGCAGCGCATTGAGCTTGCTGACAGGAAAATCCACTTTAACGATTGTAAGGAATGGGGGCTCAGCAATCGCCTCGAGCCGCTTGTTGAGGCGCTCTTCCAAAAAGGCTTCGGCCTCAGCAACTTTGGCATCGAGCGTTTGGTTCAAGTTGGCACGACCGCTCGTTTGTGCAAACGCCACACCTGGTGTCTGCAGCCTTCCGCCGGAATGCGACAAAAGCAATGCCGCGAGTATGCACAATACTCGCACCATGGCTAATGTTCGATCCTTCTGCGGAATGTTGAGCATTCCATCCTCCAGCAGTGTAGACGCGTGCTGCCACACCTCTACGTACGGCTGAGATCGGAAAAGCTGAGAAAAGATTCAGGAGGACAGGTGAAGAAATTGCACTGCTGTTCCTCGAACTGACGGAGAGCTCATTGCGGGAACATTTAAAACTCTGCTCTTGGGCCTACAATTTTGATGACGTGGGCGGACGAGTGTGCAGCGTTGTTTCCTTATGCACAGAGTACCATGATGTTAATGAGGGAAAAAAAATGACTGCGCTTTTCTCCTTACATAAAGCGATGAAGCTTTCTCAGCCACTCTGCTTGGCATTGCTTATGGGCAGCATGTTCATCAGCGGTTGCGCATCAATAACGGTGAAAAGCAAACCCGCGGGTGCAGAGGTCTTCCTGGCCGTGCCCGGAAGGGAGAATCCTCAGCTGCTGGGCACCACCCCGTACAACAAAGATCTTGGCGAAATTAAAAAGATC
>JBILKQ010000016.1:0-30157 GCA_044376655.1 Silvanigrellaceae bacterium | reverse complement strand
AACCAAACTCCAACGGTACACTGGAGTCTGATTCGTACCCTGGAGCGAGGCTGTGCAAACCAGCACATCACCGCGAGAGAAAAAATTGGAGACACCCTCAGCCGTCTTGACACCAACCGACTCCGGCTTCAGCGGAGATTGCACCACGACTGAAAAATTTGCGGTACAGAAGGTTGGAACAATTTTGAAACAGGCACGAAACGTGTAGCGATCAATACTGAATGTTGTGGGTGATGAAGGCGTGTAGACGGGTGGATTAGTTTTTAGGTCAACGATGCCCTGAGTTGGATTTTCAACCAACGCGAAAGACCAATCCGCAGCTCCATCGGGAAGCGAGCCATTCACTGGGTCGAGTTTTGGGGCAGTTTCAGGAATGGAAGGCAAAACCGGAACGCTTGTGCCGGAAACCACTGCTGCGGAAGCGACTTTCAAATCATTGGCCCAGGCTTTGATAGAGTTGAGCAATGAGTTTCTATCAATCTGCCCTGCATCTTTTTGAACCTGAAGAGCCTTGGCGAGCAAAATACTATTATTGAGCGCAGACAGAGCGAAGTCCGTTTGTTTAAAATCTGAATTGAATGCGGCTTCGATCTTGGCGGGGAGGAGCAGAGCATCTGCCAAGTAAGATTGCAGCCCCAAGAATGTCTCCGCTTTGAGCTGAGTCAGGCGAGCTTGAATTTGCTTAAGCTGAGTTCTTGTTTCAGCCGGAATCTCGGGAAGGGCGCCGTTTTGCGGCTCGAGAGCCGCGCGTCGAACCACAATCGAAAGGGTAAACAACCCGCGTGCAAGTGAGTTGTTGATCTCCAAAAGCTGACCACTCAATGCTGAGGGCTGTGGAACCGGGAGTCGACCAACATCTTGCAGGTAGCGCAGGGTTTCGACGTCAAAGAGAATGATCGTCTGCCGTAAAGCATAAATGGCTTGGGCGAAAGCCGCCGAGTCAATTTTGGTTGCTTTCAGGTCGACGAGTATCTCAAGACCGGTCTTAACGAGATCTGCCTGCTCTTGGCGGTTGCTCTTTTTGGCTGCGGCCTCAACGATAAAGTACTCAAGTGACTCCAGCACCGCGGCATCCAATCCGCGCGAAACAGAGGTGTAGAGAATATCGAGGCTGGAGTTCACTGTGCTCAGTGTGGTCAGAATATTTTGTGCGGCTTTTGGTCTTTCTTCGACCATTCCGCTAAGCTCTTTTTTAGGAAAAAGGGAACAGGAGACGCAAGTCAACGCAATGATCGTGACCAGCATCATCCGCAATCGGAACACCACGGTTCTCAAAGCGCTCGCGGCATCTTTCCAAGGCCGCGAAACCACAAGGCGCACGTTTTGTACCTCCCTGAAATTACTATCGGCGTCGCGGACTCAAACTTATGGGCTTGGTTCGGATGGGGGGTGCTTTTGGCCACCTGCCCTCACCGCAATGAGGCTGGCGGTTGCGCTGGTTTGCTGCTTTTCCCAATCAGGACGGGCACAAATATCTCAGGAGATCGACCTAAGAATTGAAATTGAACCTTCGCTTTATTCGAGCACATTGTGTCAAAAACTTGTCGCACTGCACAGCGATCGCAAGCTTGCTCCTTGGGGCATGACCTTTGCCAGACCTTCCCGACTCTGCACCTATCCAGGTCTCGTATCCAAAGCCTACAGCATCAATATGTGGCGTATGGTTGTGTCAGAGTCGTTCAATGGACTGCTGTTCAGCATGTGCAGGCCCGTACGTCGGCAGGGTGTCCTGCGCGAGGATTGCGCATGGAATGTCAGCCTTGAAAAACCTCGCAACTGGCGTGAGAAAATTGTTTCTGATGAGTTCCTCTTTCTCGTTGTGGCAGGGCTACACGAACAACTTCCCGTGCGTGATTTCAACAAACGAGGGGTGAATCTCTCGCGCCCTGAACCACGCCTGAAATCAGAGCGACTCGAAAATCCTCCGCAAATGGTGCGCGGAAGGTTGAACTTTGAATCTGCAACCGGACGTATGTTGTTTTTTCCTCTCACTCGTCCTGCAGACGTCCAAGCCCACTCAGACACGGCGTTCTGGTGGTTTCAAAGCGAATCCAGAACACCACGTCTTGCTGCATTCGAAGAACTTCTCAAAGACGAGGGATACGCACTGCTGAAAGAGATCCCCATTCCACCCGCAGTTCCTGCCAAGCCTCAGCCTCTCCCTCCACTGGCAGCGCCACAGCACAGCCCGCCTAAGCCTTTGGTCAGCGCTCCTCTGGACGATGCTCCGCAGAGCAAAAAAGCTGAGACTCCACGAGAGCCATCATGGCAGGATTCTTTTTGGATGGGCATCTGGACTTCGCGTGCGACGGTTGCAGGCCTCTCTGTTCCAGCGGCTATGAGTTCACGCCTTTCCTCAAACGTGACAGCTCAATTCGATGCTCGACATCCGCTCTGGGAATCGATTTCAACTGGAGTTGCGGTTGGCTACACGCGTGAGAGCGAGCGAGCAGATCTGCGCGTCAATACATCTCTGAACGGTGAAACCCAATCGGCACTAGGAAGACGAGAAACACTGCGTCTTGCAGGACAACTGAACTATTTTTTCAGATGCAGCAGTCTCGTGTGTCGCGTGGGCGCAAATGCCGGATTCATGCAAATGGACACAAGCTGGAGCTACGATCGCGAACGCACAACACTGAAAGTGTGGGAGCCTGAAGGCAGGGGAACATTCGTTGAACCCTGGTTTGAAATCGAACCTGGAGAAGGCCAGGCGGAAGGCGCGGCCGGAATGATTTCTGTTGTCAGCCATCGTATCGCAGATGCCGAGCTTACAAATCTCACCGCAGAAATGGGATGGATCTGGAGGCCAGATTGGGCGCTGGGTGACCTCGGCATTATCAAGGTTGCAGGATGGCAGGCGCTGCTTGGCTACAAAGGTGGCGTCATAACAAAATCAGGACAGCGACAGAGTGACGAAATCGGCACAGAACTTTTGTTAAACACTTTTTGGTTTGGGATAAGAGCACATTTCGACGAAGTGCTAGACTGAACAAACGAGGAGTGGTGACAGGAGGCGGAATTGAACCGCCGACCTGAGGATTATGAGACCTCCGCTCTAACCATCTGAGCTACCCTGCCACACGCAGATTGGGGCAATAGCGCGAGGCCGAGGGGTTCGTCAAGCAGGACTACGGCTCTGCTGAGTGTTCTCAGAAGAGCCGTCCAACTCTCTGATATTACTCGGCCGTGACGGACTCTGACTTGGCTGTTTTCCGAACAACCTTAGCCTTGGTCGTGGGTTTCTTGGCTCTTGCCTTCGGTTTTTCCTCTTCCCCGAGCAATTTCTTGCGCGATTCAAACTTGAACTCAAAGTTGCCATTGGACTTCAAGTGCAAGCTAGCCGCGAACGGACGCCCTTTTTTCGACTTGAAGTCGGTGATGGGCGGGGTCATGCCGGTGATCACAAACGACTTGAATTCATCTCGCGAGACCACATGACCACACAACGTCTTAGGCATTCGAGCCATCAGCTTCTTAGGCTTTTTGGCAGGAGTCTTGCGCGCCGTTGTTGGGGTTTTTGTGGATTTTTTTCGAGAAGGCTTCTTACCTGCTTCAGCCTCTCCTTCGGTTGCTTCGGCCCCAGCCTGAGCACCAAATTCACACATGTATGCGGTTTCAGTTTCAATCAGCCGCCCCGGCAACGCCAAGAATGTTTCCGGCAGGTTCTCTTCATGC
Source organism: Silvanigrellaceae bacterium (assembly GCA_044376655.1). GTDB lineage: Bacteria > Bdellovibrionota_B > Oligoflexia > Silvanigrellales > Silvanigrellaceae > RFOM01. The sequence goes on along the minus strand of JBILKQ010000016.1, from coordinate 26,479 downwards.
AGAACCTTGACCTCTGCCCCAGGCAAAGCCTCCATCGGCTGACCGCTTTCATCGGAGAAAACCACACCCTTTTCAGTGACCGTCAGGAAGCTCGAATAAGAGGTTCCGCTGAGGGTTGAAAACTCAATCGGCCCGACAGTTTTGTGATTCAGGAGGTCATGAATCAAACTGCGGTCGAGATAGCGCTGGTTCTTTTCCTTCCAGATAATGAAATTGCAGTCGTCCTTCTGGTTGCATTTATAGCCCCAGAATGACTCATACACAGTGCCTTTCTTACAGGCGGGGCAGTGGCCGAGAGCGGGCTCCGAAGCATAGAGCACTTCGTAGTCGAAGCTGCGTGTCTTCTCGACGATCTCACGGGTGTAGTCAGCCATCTCTTTCATGAATTCGCGACGGCTCTTTGCACCGCGTTCCATTTGTTTGAGGGAGAACTCCATTTCCCCTGTGAGCTCAACGCTCGCAAGACCATCGACCGGAACACGATTCAGAACATCGAGCAGGCGCATACCCTTTGATGTCGCTCGCAAGGCTTTGCCGCTGCGGGCGACGTACTCTTTACCGATCAGGTTCTCGATAATATCGGCACGTGTGGCAGGCGTACCAATTCCTTTGTCCCTTAGCGCATCAGCGAGATCTTCATCTTCAACAGTACGCCCACAGTGCTCCATCAGGCTCAAAAGCTTTGCTTCACTCAAACGTGGCGGTGGCTTGGTAGCCGCTTCTTGCGACTGGATATCTTCCGTTTTCACCGCGACCGTGGCCTGTGGGTTTTTGGCATCGAGTTTTGGCAAGCTCGATTCATCTTCAGTGTCTTTTCCGTAGACTTCACGCCAGCCTTGTTCCTGAAGATCGGAGACGCGCGTTCTGAAATGCTGGTTTGAAATCTTGGTGATGCGCTCAACTCTCGCCCAGACCGCCGGTGCCATGAATGCGGCAAGGAATCGCTTCACCACGAGATCAAAAATGCGCTGATCGTCACCTTCAAGCGCCGAGACAGGGAGTTCACCCGTAGGGATGATGGCAAAGTGGTCTGAAATTCCTTTGTTGTTGAAGACACGATCTTTGTTCAACAAGCCGCGGCTAAGGATACGACGACTCACACCTGCAACATCCAGCTTGGAATCGCCGTATTTTTTGAGAATCCCGAGAACACTGTCGACGTAGTCTTCAGGAAGATTCTTAGAATCGGTACGCGGATAGGTGAGGATTTTATGCTTTTCATAGAGGCGTTGCGCAGCCTGAAGAGTGCGGCTGGCAGGCATACCGAAGCGGCGGTTGGCCTCGCGCTGCAGTGTTGTGAGGTCGAACATTTGCGGCGCAATTTCTTTCGACTCTTTGCGCGTTTCCGATGCTATTGCGGTTGTTTTGTGGGCATTCAAATCCGCGAGAATCTTCTCGAGCTGCTGCTTTGAGAAGATGCGGTCTTCTTTTTCACGGACAGCTGCATCTTCTTCATCAACCACCGCCTTCTTGAAGTTGGGGTCGAACCACTGCCCCGAATATTCATGGGTATCGGTGGAGAAGCGTCCCTCGATTGTCCAGAAAGGCTCTTGACGGTGCTTCAAGATTTCATTCTCGCGTTTCACGATCAGTGCAAGGGTTGGGGTCTGGACACGGCCCACACTCCAACTCACGCCCTTTTGGGCCTTGGGCTTGAGACGACGCGTCACCGCTCGGGTGGCGTTCATACCAATGAGCCAATCGCTTTCGGCACGACAACGAGCAGCATCGCCGAGCGGCTCAAAGTCTTTGCCCTCGCGCAAAGACTTAAACTCGTTGCGGATGGCATCGTGGGTCATGCTCTGGAGCCACAAACGCCGCATGGGCTTTTTTACACCGGAGTAGTCGTACAATTCACGGAAAATGAGCTCACCTTCGCGCCCGGCATCGCATGCATTGATGAGCCCGACGACCGCCGCCCTGTTGGCCAGCGACTTGATGACATCGAGGCGCTCCTTTTGGCCTTCTTTGGGTTTGTACTCAAAGCGATCAGGGAGAATCGGAAGATCCTGCAAAAGCCACCTTTTGTACTTGGGATCCAGATCCTCGGGAGAGAGCAGCTCAACCAGGTGTCCAACGGCCCAGGTCATGTAGTACGCGTCACTCTCGTAATAGTCGGATTTTTTCTCAAATCCGCCGAGAGCCTTGGCAATATCTCCGGCAACGCTGGGTTTCTCTGTGATGATCAACCATTTACCGCTTCCGCTCATTCGTTGGTTCCTCGTTGAGAGCTGTTGCTCATGCGTGCCCGGAGAATCTCAGCCACAGGCTGCACTTCGGCCTGACCGCTGAGTTTAAGAGAGTCCACCACCAAGGCAAGGACTTCGTCAAAACCGTCAAGGTTGAGCCGCAGCAAGACGTATACGCTATAGCTGGTACGAGGGCCATCAGGAGAGGGCTGGCGCAGCAACTCCCAATAGACGTCCTTGAGTTCGAGTTCAGGACACGAATCGCTCTTGCTCAGCTGCTCGAGAGCTGCATCAATGGCCTTCTGCCCTTCCTGACTCAAGGTGGCCTTCTGGGCATCTTCGCTTTTTTTATCTGCGTTGTTCTTCTTGATGGACTCGCCCCACTCACCGAGAGCGGAGTCGACCTCCTTGCGCATGCGCCCAGCCAGCAGCTGGCAGTGGGCAGCCACAGCGGAAGATTGAGCCTGGCGGATACCGAGGTCGAGGCGCTGGATCTCGCCTTTTTCGTAGGTGAACCATTTCTCGGAACGCGGCTCGACTTCGCTCAACTCAGTGACCCACTTGGGCCGACCCAATTCGCTCCGTTCGAGAACAACTGCCTGAGGGGGAGCCTCCGTGGTGATACAGCTGATATTCATAAGGAGTAGGAGGCTTAAACACGCTCCTGAAAAACACTTCAACCACATCAGACACCACTTCCTTTCAGAATGTCCAAGACATCTGCCACAGCCTGAGGCTTACCGGCGACATCGAGCGCATAAGCGACGCTACTGCCACGCTCGAGCTTCGCCGTGGCTGAGGTACGGTTCCATGCATGAATGGTAAACCCTGCCTCGGGGAGAATCACATGGAAAGGTGCCACATCCCAAATTTCAACCTTGGGATCGACGAACGCCCGCACTGATCCGTTGAGCAACATGTAATAGCCTAACGCATCGGGGTACGTCCTCGCCTTGATGGACTCTGTATAGAATTTGGGCACGAGATGCCCGACATTTTCCATTCCAAATCGATATGGATCGGCAGTTGCCACAAGCTCGATGGCATCTTGACCAAGGCGTTCAGGACGCACGTATGGGACGTTATTAATCCATACGCCCCTGCCACGCTCTGCGCTCATGACAATTCCCATTTCAGGCAAAGCGGCGAATCCAATATAGGGAACTCCATTCTTCAACACGGCTATGAGTGAAGAATAGAATGGCACGCCGTGAACAAAACTAAAGGTTCCGTCAATGGGGTCCAAAATCCAGGTCCAGACGTCGCCTCCATCGGGAGCGACCGCGGGCTGCTCACCACCTTCCTCTTCACCCACAATATGGTGATTTGGAAATGCGGTCTGGATCATGGTGCGCAGTTCTTTTTCAATCGCGAGGTCAGCCTCTGTAACCCAAGTCTTGTCCCCCTTACGAAGACGACCGACGGGTTTGCGACTGAACTCCAAGCACAGGGCAATCGAACGCTGCATACACTGGCGAGCAAATTCATACACTTGTGTGTGGCTGGACATCAGCGATTTCCCCTATTAGTTTCCCGAACCAACTTGCATGAACTTATAGACTGTCTGCAACCCCGGGAAGTCCAATATGGATCTGACACTGCCCTTAGAGAGCCTTCGCTACCTGCAAACAAATCAGGCATTTCTCGGAAGAGAGTTTCTCACTTGGATCTGGTACTACACAGAGTCTGGCAAACACGAAATCAACTTAGGCGAGCTTGGCATCTACAAGCTCTACGTCGACGACCGCCTCGTTCTCAGTTCCAGCTCCGGCTCGGCGCATGAACAGTCCCTGCGTGGCGGCACACCCGCATACGCCGCAGAGGCACTTGTCGCGCTGCAATCGGGCAAGCTGGTGCAAGAGGCGAAGTTCATCCTGCAAGACAACGAAAGGCAGTGGATGTGGTCCATGCGCGCCGATGACCTCGCTTTGCGAGGAGTACGCCTTCCCAGCATGCAGGCACCCGATGCTTCCACTCACATGCAGGCACGCATCGCCAACACACAACTTCTGGTCGACGTCGTTGAAACTCTCTTCAAACAATATCTGGAGCTGCGGCTGTCAGAAAAATTCACCCAGGAATTGCAACGCATTCAAGATTGGATGCAAAGTAAGCATGCCAACTTGGGCTGACCCCTCCAGGGCTCCCGCATGAGGAGTGCGCATGAAACTGGGCTTTTCTCTATTTTCAAGTCCTGCTGTGAAACTCGTTCTTTCGGCCCTGATGGCCTTCACCCTAACGCCGGACGCCTTTGCATATCCGGTTGTGTTGAATTCAAATCAGGTGTCGCTTCTGCATGGAACCGTGCGCAATCAACTGATTGCCATACGGGCTGACGAAAACTCTGGCAAACGCATCGCCCTGCAGATTGACGAAGTCGAGGACGATGCAGCCTTGGTGTTGCGCGAGCCTTATGAAACCCGCAAATTGCGAACCAGTCTGCCACATCCGAAACGCACCGATCCCTTCTCAGGCCGCCTGCACTCCGTTCATCGCCTTGTGCTCGACGACCGCGACTTTGCCACTTGCAATGAAGCGTGCGTTAAAAAACTTCCGGAGTCAGTGAAGGCCGTTTGCGGGACACCCTACGCCTCGATTTTACTCAAAGTCACCCTGGCCGATACGCAAAAGCACGCGTTTATTGCTGATTGCGGCATGCAAATGAGTGTGTTTCCAACACGCGAAATCAAATACGACGCCACCAATCAAAAAATCAGTACTCCTCACTATGAGTACAGCTATCAGTCTGACAAAAACGTGTTCTTCAATTCAATCAAAAGCGCCAAGAGCGCAACTCCGATTCTATCAAACAGTGAACTCAAAGCTTACCTGAAGCCAAAATATCTCTTCAACATGAAATTCAAAGACGATGATCTGGTTTCGCAAATCACCAGCATCTCAAAAGGATCACAGAGCCTCAGTCTGGAAGTTGCCGTTGCGCTCAATATTCTTGCGATGAAAATCAACAATCAAATCTGTTGTGACGTCTCGTTCTTTGAAGACTCGCTTTACTTTCCGGTTGTGCTTGACCTGCCATTTGCAGGCAATTCATTTGCAAAAGGCAGTGGAGTCTTTTTTGGATTTCAATCTGATAGCCAAACAAAAGCTCAGGCCGAATTCGTTCCAGCAGCCTCGCCTGATGCCAGTGACGCTATTGTTATTCAGCACCAAAAAGAACTTATTGTGATTGGCATGAGAAACCCAAACCGCAAGTCAACTGAACTCGTCCGTCCGCAAGTGGTGAGCTCACAGGACATGGAGAAGCTCAAGTTCATGCCCGTGCGCAGCAGTACGGGAATCTTCTATGACATTCAAAATGCCAAACAGGGCTTCCAGCATTTTAATGTGTGGATGTACTTCGGCACAGAGCAAGAAAAAGCCAAACTCATCGACTACGCCCAACACGGCCCACGTGTCAGCGTGGAAAGCATGATCATCCGCTGATGAACAGCCCTCTATTTGCGAAATTTTACCAGTCTAAACGCACTGCAAGACCAGCGCGTGTGCATTCCTCTTTGAGTTGACTCACAGTGGTTTCACCTGAGTGGACGATGCTCGCCACCAGCGCCGCATCTGCACCACGCTCAAAGGCTTCGACTAAGTGCCGCGCCTCTCCTGCACCACCCGACATAATCACCGGCACGTGCACATGGGCCTTGATAAGCCGCAGAAGCTCGAGATCATAGCCGTTCCTCTTACCATCCTGATCGATGCTGTTGACACAAAGCTCACCTACACCCAGTGGTAGAGAGAATTCGAGCCAACGCATCATGTCCCACTCCGTGGCAGTGCGTCCACCGTTGATAAACAATCGGTAACCACTAGGAGAGCTGGCATCCATGAGAACATCGAGGCTCAGCACAACCGCTTGAACACCAAAATGGCTGGAAATTTCACTGATGAGCTCTGGCTTGCGCGGAGCAATCGAATTCAACGAAACCTTTTCGGCACCGCTGCCAATACACCTTGAGGCATCGCTGAAATCACGAATGCCACCGCCAATACAAATTGGAACAAAACTCTTGGCCGCAATCTTCTCTATGGTTGCAAAATCGGGCGCTCTTTTTTCGGCGCTCGCAGCGATGTCATAGATGACGATTTCATCTGCACCATTCTGGCTATAGTGCTCGGAAAGATAAACAGGATCGCCCACGTCAATGTTGTTCTTGAACTCGACGCCTTTTGTGACTCTTCCATCCCGCACATCCAGGCACGGAATGATTCTCTTCTTGAGCATCAGTCTTTCTCCCAGCGCAGGAAATTCTCAATCAGCTGCAAACCAATCCGCCCACTTTTTTCAATATGACACTGGGCACCCCAGATATTACGGTGTGCTACGAATGCACAAAAATCGCGGGAACCGTAGGTCGAGACGCCCAAGATGGGTTCTGACTTCTGCAGTCCACCCTCAACAAAAGCAGCAAAAGAGTGAACAAAATAAAAGTTTGCATCAGCAGAAATTCCCGCGGTTGCAGAACCGAACACTGGGTTGTTTTCATGCCAAGCAACAGAGTTCCAACCCATGTGCGGAATTGGATCAGTGCAGAGAAATTTTTCAACCCTATAGGGCAGCAACCCCAAACAGGTTGTATCACCTTCCTCAGACCACTCTCCAAGAACCTGCATGCCGACGCAAATGCCTAGCAACGGACGACCGCTTTGTGCAAAACTTTTGATTGGCTCCAAAAGCTTTCTTTGCCTCAACTCAGCCATTGCCTGCTGCGCAGATCCTACGCCTGGAAAAATAAGACGCTCAACGCGCTCAAGGGCAGATGCATCGGCAACTTCAACAGGAACAACATCTAAAGCCTCAACGGCTCTTTTCACTGAACCAAAGTTACCTGCGCCGTAATTAAGTATTCCAACTTTTCTCTCTGAGTTTGTCACAGGCTTAACTCCGTCACACAAAAATTCTTTGCACCTCAACCATGAGGGCCAATGTAAACCGTGATCTCTTCACGGTCGTGATAGAGATGCTTCATTAGCAAACGATAGGATCGTCCCGATTTCTTCAAATACTCGTCAAGAACGGTGCGAATTTCTGAGACCTCGTTCCAACGCTTCTTCATTGGCAATTTAAGGTTAAAAATCAGCCTGCGAGCAGACTGTGTTTGCCACCAATTTAGAGCCAATTCTGCGACGCGCTTTGGCTGTTCAACCATGTCGCAAACCATCCAATCGACCGGACGAGGTGGCGTGAATTTGAAACCATCAACTTGAAGATGTTCCACCAATCCGGTGTCCATCAAACGCTGATCCATGGAGCCGTTGTCGACGGCCATGGTGCGGATTCCACGTCGCACAAACTGGTAAGTCCATCCACCGGGGCATGCACCCAAATCGACTGCACGACGTGCGGGAGACAACGCTGATGCACGTTCGTCCTCATTCAAAAAAGTCAAAAAAGCTTCTTCCAATTTCAGTGTTGAGCGACTTGGTGCATCCGAAGGAAACTTCAACCGCACTATTCCGCGCGGCCAGGGACTACCCAAACGCATCACGGATAAGCCAATATAGGCTCGTTGATAATCGACAAAAAACACATGCAGGCACTGAGCATCCGGGTTAGGAATTGTGAATGTTTCGTCCCAGAATCTGGTGTTCACGCCCATTTTGACAAGCGCCGCGTGCAAAGGCTTGCTGAACGAGCGACAGAAGGCAGAGAGTTCTCGACCTGCCTCCGAATCAGCAGACTCAACCAACAGGGCATTGGGTTTTATTTTGCCGGGTAGTCCCTTGATGAACTCCACCATCGGGGAGACCCGGTCGGTTTCGGGCACCTCGAGCACACGGCCCAACAAGCAAAAAACACCGCGTGCGAATATTAGGCTCTTCCAATCGAACCCTTCAAAACATCGCGCATTCACAGGTTCATGAAAGTGAAAAACACAAAAACCCGAGTCGGGTTGTGTTTGGGGATAACCGGAAAATCCAAGCTGTGCAGCTCGTTCGCTGAGTTCAGCGGCACATTCCTTTTCAAATCCAGTACGACAAGTGGCCAACACACCGCTGAACATTCAGGTTCCTTCCGAACGTGTCAAAAGATTGACGGTCTAGGGATAAAAGTCACAAAATTCTCGTCAGTTGCAACGCGAAAAGGGGGCAAAATCTGCCGTTCTGGGGCACACTGGCAATGCGACTGTAATCGCATTCCACGCACCTTGTTCAAGGAGTCTGCCATGGCAAAAGCCTCCAAACCCTCTCGCTCTGGCGCAAGCACCCGAAAGCCGGCGGCAAGCGCGAAATCCTCAACCACGGGCATCAAGCTCAAACCCGTTGAAGCTCCCAAACCATCACGAATTATTGCTATTTGCAATCAAAAAGGTGGGTGCGGAAAAACGACCTCTGTTATCAACCTTGCCGCCAGCCTGGCGGCGATGGGCCAAAGGGTTCTCATCATCGACCTCGACTCCCAGTGCAATGCTACCCAAGGACTCGGGCTGCAGATGAGCGACGTTGAGGAAAGCATCAGCGACGTTCTGCTTGACCCCAAGGCCTTCACACTGGCTGATGTGATTCTCGAAAGCCCCTACGCAAACCTCCACGTCGCACCGGGCTCAATTGAGCTTTCAGAATTCGAGAGCCGCGCAGCCAGTGAGATTGGTCGCGAGAACCGGCTCAAGAAGGCCATCTCACAAGTGAGGGAACACTACGACTACGTGCTGATCGATACCCCACCGTCGTTGGGTCTGCTGTCCGTGAACGCACTGAATGCGGCAACCGAAGTTCAGATCGCCATGCAGTCGCATCCTTTTGCTCTCGATGGTCTGCACCTTCTGCTTGAGACAATCGAGCTTGTTCAACAGGAGCTCAATCCCCATTTGAAGATCTCCGGAGTGCTGGTGACCATGTTCGATCCACGCACAAAAATTTCGCGGGAAATTGTTGACGAGGTGTGCGCTATCCCGACCCTTAAGGGCAAAGTCCACAAGACTGTCGTGCGTCAGAACGTCAAGCTCACTGAAGCATCAAAGCTGCGTAAGCCAGTGATGTACTACGACTTCGAGTGCACTGGCACCGAAGACTATCTACAGCTGTGCAAAGAGATCGCCGCACAGGTGAAGCCTGCGAGTAAGTCCAACACAATCTCGAAAGCAACTGCCGCCAAAGCGACCAATACAGTCAAAGCCGCTGCCAAATCCTCTTCCCGTTCAACCCGCGCTTAAGGAGACGCCTGTTCATGAATAAACCCAAAAAACCGCTGCGTGGACTCTTCGCCAGCACTGAAGCGCCAGTCAGCACCCCAACCAAAACGCCTATTCCTGTGCCCAGGCCAAAGAAGGACGCGCCCAAGGCTCCTGTTAAGAGCAAGCTCCCCCCTGAAAGGTTTGTTCCCCCGGCACGGATCAAGCCTCAGCCTCCCACTCTCATGATGGACGCTCAGGAGGACGCAACCGAAGAGCTCGTTGAGAGTGTTGCGGAAATGGTTGTCGAGGCTGCACTGGTGGCTGAGGTTAACGAACCTATTGTCTCGGTGGAAGTCGTATCAGCCCCACTCGCGACACAGGTGATGCTCTCCACCGAAAGCTCGCCTGTTGCGAACGACCGCATCATGGCCATCCAGTACAACTTCGAAGCCATGAAGAGCATCCGTGAGGAGTGGCAAGAAACAGATTACGTTCGCTTTCTCAAAAAGCTCGACACCCTCCAAACTGAAGCGTTCTTGCTGCGCGGCAAGCTTCTTTCAGAGGCCAAACAGCGTTTCTTTGAAACGAATAAGCTCGGCTGGGCGTCCTTCTGTGATGTTGAACTCGGGATGAACTACACCACCGCGAACCAGTACATCCGGGTCGCAACTGAGTTTGATGTGACGTCACATCAACGCCCCGACTTTGGCTTCGAGCACTTCAAGGCCTTGCTCCCCCTCAGCCAGGAAGAGCGCACAATCATTCTTGAGCAGACAGAAAGCGTGAGCGTGAAGGCCATTCGCACAAAGGTGCGCGAGATTATTGTTTCGAAAAATCCTCGTGGCTCGGTGCAAAATGCAAAAGAGACCTCCCGGCAGGCCATGCGCTTCATGCGCACACTTCAATCAACCAAGACCGACGCAGCCGATTTCGTCGAAGCGTTCCAGACCCTCAATCCGACACAGCGAATGCAAGTGGCTGCCACCTGCCACAGTGCTGCTGCGCACCTTCTCAAGCTCGCCCGTATCCTGAATGATGAGCCTGAGATTGAAATCACCGGTCGTCTGCCACAGACGCGTGCCGGAGCCGTTGCGACTGCTGATGGATTTGCAACAATGCAGGAAATACTTCCTGTGACAGGAAACGCAGACCATTCCAACTGACATCAAGGAACAGATATATGCCGGATTTTCTATCTCCATCGCGGATGAAAAGAGCCGGCACTGCATTCACCCCATGGCTCCGTGCAACATTGCTTTTCTCCATGACCTGCACGGTCAGCCCCGTCTCTGTGGCCGCAGAAACCAAAGCCGCAACCGGAAACCAAACGCAGTGCCGGAGTCTTGGACTCTTCACCTCATCCTCCAAGAACACGCAAACACCAGACTCAAATATCAAAAGCGCCCTCGACAAGTTCGAGAAAGCCTTCCTAGAAAATAACGCTGACCTCTTTGCAGATGTGGCGAGCGATTCGCTGCAAAAAAAACGCGACGATCTCCGAGCCATCTTTAACGGCACGGTTCTCGAATACGGACTGAAGAGGACGAAATTACAAAGAAGCAGCCTGTGGGAAATCAAGATTGCGGGCGAACCTCAGCCCGGACAGACCGTGAACTGCGGGGATCTCGCAATTCAACCTGTCTATGGTCCGACCGAGCAATTCGCGGCCCTGTATTCGGCCTTCTCTGCCGATCAGCAAACTAGGCTCATGGTTCTCTTTGCACGCACGCCGCAGGACTCCAAAAAAGACGGAGGACTCGGTCTTGTGCTCCTTCAGGTTCAACGCTGGACCTACAATGGTCGGTCACCTGAGACACTTTTGGCTGAAGGGCTGCGAAGCGATGGGGCAGGGGAACCAATTATTGCTCATCTCTTGGCTGAAGCAGCTGCTCGCGTACTTGAGAGTAACCCTTACTTGATTCTACCCCAGCAACAGCAGGCTCGTGCTCAGGCAACGCGCCTGAGCGAGAAATCGCTCCCGCTGCAGTCAATTGCTCTGCGCCCCGTTCAGACTGAACCTATCTGGAAGCCAGAACGTTTTACGGCAATCTTTAAAGATGGTGAGCTGGCTGTCGGAGTCAAAGTGAGAATGACTCAAGAAATCGCCCTAAACGAACAAATTGAAAAATGTAAATCCCTTGGCAGAGCACTGTTCATGACAAATTCCGCATGGCGGCGTTCATTTTCGGGATTCGAATGCATGCCCTATGCTGCCAGCGAAGACATCGCTTCCTTTCCCAAAGGTGGCAGCCAGTATTTCCCCTGGAAAAATCTGGACAGCAAAAAGTAACCTTCTTGTGCCTCGGGCTTGCAGCTTAACGCTCGTCTTTCAAATCAGCCGTTGCAAGCCCATACGCACTCTCTTCCTCACGACGCACATTTACAAACGCACCGTCAGCGAGAGATCTCAACTCTGGCGAAGCCTTAGGATGATCCATAACGACTCTGAAATGGCGTTTGGCATCTTTGAAGCTGCGGGTTCCATAAAGATACACGTGCCCTAAATTGTAGTGAGCCAACATGTCGTTTTTATCGCGTGCAATAATCTTCTTATAGGAGTCAATAGCCAAAGAATGCTTGCGCGCGTTGTATGCCGTTTCAGCTACAAGATGAGCAATACGTGAATTAGATGGTTCAACTTGCCCCGCCTGACGGAACAAATCGAGTGCTTCGAGATGCGCTCCGCGTCTCAACGCGAGAAGCCCCAAGTTGCACCGCGCTGCAACCGCTGTTCCAGGAAATTGGGAAGCCTCATTTAAAAGTGAGCGGGCTTTCAGTTCATCGCCCAACATGAGCGATGCTAGTCCAAGCAAAAGTTGGTCCTCTGCGGCGGCCAAACTCCTTTTTCGGGTGTTCTTTGAATATTGAAGAAAGCCCTCAACCATCTCCGGCTGGCCATTGAACAATGCCTCAACCGAAAGGATGCGCAGCGACTCTGCATCCGCAGTGGCCATGTTCTTCACCTTGGAGCGAGCCTGATCGGCCTTCTTTCGCAACGCCCTGGTCATGGACGTAGGAAGGTAAATTTCCTTATCGGATAGGTTCTTCAGCGAAGCATCGTCAGCACTGTCTTCGAGTGACCGCATCACGACATCGGTCTGGTCGAGCTCACGATCGTAGGACATTCTCGAGAACGCACCATCCTGGAGACCCACTGGCTCAGGCTGGGTGGTGGTACAAGCCGAGGCCGCGCCGAGCACTGAAAGAATCAAGACTGCGCGCACACACACTTTGGCCAGGCCATGAACTGTTCGGCATGTTTCTGGGCTGCGGTCGGCTTTCATAGAGTCTCCAATCCCATCTCAGCAAGCGATCCCCACGGGGGAGGGCTTGCCCGCAGCACAGCAAAACAAATGCCAGGCACAAGGTTTCAAAACTAAAGGGAAATAACTGGGAACAGGCACCCAGATTGTTCAAACACACAACAACTGAAGAAACTTTAGTCAGTCGGAAATCATTGAGTCGACTCGAGGAATCAGCTATGCGCGACGCGTGAGAATCACACGGGAGGTTTGCCATGGCATTCAAGAATCATCGCTTCAGTCGGCTCGAATTGTTGGTCGGTCGCGAGGGTCTCGGACGTTTCAGAGGCAAACACGTGGCGATCTTTGGTGTGGGCGGAGTTGGAAGTTTTGCGGCTGAGGGGATGGCACGCGCAGCGGTCGGTAAAGTGACCCTCGTGGATCACGATGAAGTTTGCGTCACGAACGTGAACCGTCAACTTCACGCCTTTACAGACACTGTTGGTGAGAAGAAGGTCGAGCTGATGGCTGAGCGCATTCGACGCATCAATCCACTTCTCGAAGTGTTTGCCTTTGCCGAACACCATCATCCAGACAAAGAGAATTATCTGCTTGAAGCTGCCGAGAAAGCGGCCGGAGCACCAGTAGATCTCGTGCTCGACTGCATCGATACTCTGGCGCCCAAGGTCGATCTCATCGAGCGATGCGTCAAAGCAGGTATCCCAGTGATCAGCAGCATGGGAGCCGCAAGTCGTCTGGATCCATCTCTCATCACGATTGCTGATATCTCGGAGACTAAGGTCGACCCGTTCGCTAAACAGGTGCGCACCAAGCTGCGCGAGCGCGGCATCACTTCGGGTGTAACGGCAGTTTTCAGCACTGAAATGCCACTCGATCCCGAACAGGCTGTTCCAGGAACCGAGTGGCACTGCATCTGTCCCACAATTGAAAAACAGTTTGGCGCCTGCCAGCACAAACGGGTCATGCTCGGAACCATATCCTACATGCCCGCCATGTTCGGACTGTGGATGGTCAGTGCTGCGACACGGCGCTGGCTGGAGGGCATCGACCTGACCAAACGCGACACCTTCGAGCACACACCCACATTTGAAGAACTCCAACGCGCTATGTCGTTGGCTCAAAACCAGGCAGATTCGTGATCTCTAGGTCTGCTTTTTAATGAGCCAGATTAGCCCGGCAGGAACCCGCCGTAATTAGAATTTGAGGCCTGCATCAGAGCGCGAGAAACGAGGGCGATTACCATCGAATTCGCGGGGGCGAGCCTCATTGACAGTGAGGGGGCGGCCCATGAACTGCTTCCCGTTCAGAATCTGTGCAGCCCGAATGGCCTCATCGTCGGAACCCATCTCCACGAAGGCGAAGCCCTTGCTGCGGCCCGTCTCGCGGTCGATCACAACCCGTGCGCTCGTCACGGTTCCGTGCTCGCTGAAGAAATTGAACAGATCATTTTCAGTGCTGCTGAAAGGCAAATTACCGACGTACAACTTGCGACCCATGAATCGACCTCCTCGAATCCGCCTGTGACATTTTTGTCAGGTCACGCAAGCTCCAAATGCCTGCGCCGACAGGTGCCACGGATAGTCGCACAGATCTTTTTCGATGTAATTCAGATATTGGTACGAAGAAGGCAGTATTGGCGCGAACTCTTACGAATCAATCAACGATTTCTTCGGTGAGCTTCTTCCGAATGTCGAGGACGAGGCTGCGCACCATCTCTGCCAATTCACCTTCGGGGGCATTCCTTACGGTCTCTCCGATCGGTGCTTTCGCTGGAAGGGTGTCAGATAATTGACGCATACTCTTGGAGATGGCGATAGAGCGGCGAATCGCGATGTGAAAGGCATCTAAATCAAAAGGCTTGCGCACGACGTCGACAACCACAACGTGGGGGAACTGTTCCACTGATGCAGCACCTTCAACATTCTCGCCTTCGGTGAGCACAACGGGCACCTGGCGATGGTTTGCAGCAACCTTCTTCAAGAAATCTGCATTGCTCTTTTTTGCGGGTGCAGCATCGGCGATGATGACCTGAAATTGCCTTTGCTTAAGATGTGCAAGCGCCTCGGCAACGCTCCGTGCAGCGTGTACATGTGAAAAGTATCGGTTGAGGTGAATTTTAACAAAACGCAGAACTTCATCCGACTCATCCACGACCAGCACATTGCTGTCACGGTCATAGACCTTCGTCGGAGGTCGACTCATCGGAGGAATGGACTGAAACCCACTGCCTCGAGGACCAGGATCCATGTGCTGTCGTGCAGAAAACATCACCTCTCTCCACCCGTCACTACCCGAGTCAGTCGCTCTGCCTGAGCCCGCAGAGGATCACGCACGTCTGACCCGGACAAATAGTCGAAACCAAATTGGCGCGCCTGTTCAACGCGTCCACTGAGCAGGGCCAATTCACCCGAAAGAATCAGCCATGCGCGCTCCATGGGCCAATCCTGGCGCCCCGCTGCAATGACCTTTGAGGCCTCTTCTGCATCACGGCGCCGAATCAGACAATGAGCCCAGTTATACGATACAGCAACTTGCCTTGATTTCTTCAAATGCAATTGCTCGAGAATATCACAGCCTTGCGTCAAATTATTTTCACCGAAAGCAACAAAAGCAGACTCCAGCATCAAGGCATTATCCAGAGGAAACTCCGTTAGGCCCAAACGCACAACCGAACGCGCATCATTAATGCGTTCCGACATGCGCAAACACTTAGAACGCAGAGCCCACAATGCGCGTCGTGTTTCGATTGGCTCCCATTGCAACGCAGTGGTTGTCAGCTGAACGCAAAGCCCAGTAGCACCCACATCGAGATAGAGTCCGGCAAAGACCAAAGCATCCTCACTGTCACTGCCACGCATGGCCAATTGATCCTGCACTCCCCAAGCTGAATCCGAATGTCCGAGTCGGACATAGGCAACTGCACGCGCGCGGCCCAACTCACGGCAGCGTCGGGAAAATAAGCTTTTGTTGCTCAAACACTCGCTCCACTGAGCCTCTGAGTCAGCGAGCACATCGTTCCAGCGTTCAGAACGCACCAATGACTCGAAAATGGGGAAATCTGTCTGCAGAAGCGGCCTGGGCTTCTCAGTTCCCAGGTCTTGTATCGATTCTTGCGCAGATGTTGAGGACTGAGAGGATAAAGAAGAGCCACGTATTTCCTTCAGGCGATCGGCATGAATGGCGCTTGGAACGGGATACACCTTTTGCACATTCGAAATAGATGACTTGGTGTGCTCTTGTCGCTGCTCTTCTTTTTGAACTCTCTCAACTTGCGAGGGTTTGTTGCCCAGCGATGCACACCCAACACTCAGGCTAGCAACCGAAGCAAGAATTGAGGAGCGAACAAATTTCTTTCTCACAACCACTTCGCAAAAGCCTTCAAAAAGCCTCACCGTGACACCTCCCGCTCAATCGAGGGCGTGCTCCGATTCTCAAGAATGGCAAAACCCGGATCCGCCTGTGGCACCACGCTCCGCGGTCCACGCAATGACCCGCGCCTGAATTCATCGCCCTGAATCTGAACCATCATGTAGATGTTTTTGAATTCAGCAGACGTTGAATCAGCAAGTCGTGAGAGTCCAGAAATAATGCGGGCATTGTGATCCACAAAACGTGCTGAGAGTTCACCCGCACAGTTTCTGTTAATGTCGGGCAAAAATTTGGGCTGCTTCGCAAGAACAGTGCAGCCTCTCATAAGACTTGCAAAAAGCATCCCGAGACGCTGTGCATTTCTATTCAAATCAGCGAGGGACTGACCAACAATGGACCGCTCGGCCTCCTTCTCCAGCTCGTTTCGCCAGAATTCAAAGATAGACCGGGTCACTGCGACTGAGCCAACCGGTAAAATCTCCCGGACTGTTTCAGGGCTAAATTGAGACTTTCGCTCAGAAACGAAGTTAACGATGCGATTTTCGATTTGAACAGCGGGTAGTTTGCGCGCCCGAAGCTTCGCATAATCCTCCACCACTCCAGCAAAACTCAGAGCGGTTCCACTCAAAGAGGCAAGCTCTTTGCGTCGTTGCTGGGCAAGTGATGTTAGGCCCTCGCTCAGCAAATCAGCGTGGTCGTAGGCTTCCTCACGTAAAGCTGCAACGCTCCAATCAAGTACACTGCGATATGCCATCGCGAGTTGTTTGGAAGCATCAGCAATATCTAGGAGGAGTTCTTTAACCTTAAGCGCTTCTTGCCAAAGCTTCAGCTCCGAAAAAATATTTCCAGAGCGTGTAAGGTCAGAAACCGAATGGTTGAGCAACTCCTGACGACCCAAGGCACGAGCCAACTCAGCGGAATTGACCCAAGCATTTGCTGCAGAAACGAAACGACCCTGCGATAAATAAACACCACCAAGCCAACGATGTGCGAAGAACCTGTCATGTTCAGAATGGATAGAACTACCAGCAATAGAGGCGGAGGTTTCGAGGCATTTCACTTGAAAACCAGAACCACAGAAACTTCGTGCCGCAAAAAAGACAAGGTCTCGCGCGAACTCTGAGTCCCGTCCCATTTTCTCACCAGCCTCAAGCAAGCGCTCGGCCGCCGCCATCAATCGGCCCTCCCTTTTGAGAACCATAGAATGCTCGACAATGAATGCCGCAAGCGCTCCTTCAAAAAGACGCCGCGTTGGGTCGGTCACTCCAAGATTAATCGCGATGTCCCGATGCATCAGCCAAGATAGGCTCTCAAGCGATGGGCGGCCGTGCTGAAACGAAAGAAGCCTAACCGCAGCCGAAACAAACGTCGTCCGTTCGAAGTGTGTTCCCTCATCTTTGGCTTGGTGAGAGGCGTAAAGGCGCTTTAACAGATCCTCGCCATCGACCAGAAATGTGAATTCAAGTGCGTCATTCAGCGCATCGAAAGAAATGCGACGCACCTCAGGATGCTCAGGTGCGAAGGCCAGCGCATCAAAAACCTCATCACGAAAACGCTGCCACCAAATCAAATCTTTTGTGTTGTCCTTCCAGAGAAGCTGGAACATCTCTAGGCGCGCTGAACGAACATCTTCCATTTTAGGCTTCGCAATCCGGCAATCACGCAACAGCGAATAGATCTTTTCGCTATACTCAAGGTATTTGGAAGCGGTCAGAGCTCTGTGCGCCATACCGAATGTTTCAGAGGATGCACACAACTCAATATTCTCGGATGAGAGAGCTTCCGCCACCCTAAAGAACTGCAAAGCCTTATGGGCCGGCATATTTGAAGTGAATTGCCCAGCCCTAAAGGAGATGACTTCTTTCGCCCACGAGATAACTCTCGCAGCACGCTGCTGCTCGCGTCTGAGATCCTTCGAAAGCGAACGGGCATAGTGACCACTTATCTGAAGAGCAAGAACCCCACGTTCTTTGAATTCGATTTGGCGTTCCAACATCCCAGACTTGCCTGCGGAGTCCGCCGCGGCCAAATAGAAATCTTCAGCAGCGGGAGTTCCAATGAGATTTTGCTCAATAGCATCGGCCCAACGAAGAGAAAGGTTGTCACTGTCTTTCTGCGAAAGGAATCTGATTGCCTTGGCCAGCCCAGACGCCACCCACGGGAACTGCACAGACAGGCGGGGCCAACGTGATGCTGGCAATGGAACCTCAACTTCGCTTAGAGCAACGCCCAGCATCACTGCAAGATCAGCCATTACAGCGGGATTAGCAGATAACTTCAAAGAAGAAGGATCACGAGTAACCCCTTCAAGATGCCGGAGGACATCCGCGTATCGAGTCAAACGGAAAGATGTCCAGGCCAAACGCAAATCCAGTTGCAGGCCCTGAAACGCATTTCCTGAGGAATGCGCTGCAAAGCACTCGCGCGCCAAGACGTAAAGATCGGCAGCGTTGGAAAATTCGCGTTCCTGAAAGGAAACATCGCCTGCCACAACCTTCGCAAGGCAGGCTGGAACGGTGTCAACCAGCTGCGCCTGGCTCGCCATCGTCACAATTTTCGCACTCATCCGATTCGCCTGAGGCAGGTCGCCTGAAGCAAGTAAGTCGGCCGTGTACATTACGGCGACCTCCAGGGTTTGCGCTGAAGCAGGCGAGATCTGCTGAGACAAAACGGTAGCACGCTGCAGTGCTTGGCTCCGCTCCCGACCCTGGGTTCGGGACGCGATAAAAAGAGCAGCCTTTAGGGCAGACGCATCAACAGAGGAAGAGAAAGCCAGATTGTACAATTTCTTACGAATCTGATCACTGATCTCAGCTTCGCGCTGTAACAAATCATCAATGACCAGATCTTTGTCGGACAAACGCTTGGCAAGTTCAGTGGCATATTTCTTGGTCGTTTCTTCGGCCCAAGCATCATAGTTGTCACGCAACAGCGAAAGAGAAAGATCGCGCGCAGAGAAAGACTCAAGCTCAACTGCTCTACGTGTCGCCGCTTGTGCGAACGCAACATCAGGCGTTAAAATTTTGCAAATAAGTCCAACGGCAATAAGAATTTTAGATAAAAAAGCGATAAATATGCGGGTGGATAGCCTCGATTTTTTCACTGCGCCACCCTCCACTGCAGATTTTCACTCCGCATTCTTCGCAAGATCTCAAGCCTATCTTTGGTGTCTCTGGCCGAGTCAAGACGCTTACCCAAATCATCCTGCAAAGCAGATTGAGCAACGCTCATTTTCAACTCTATTTCGCGTGACTTCGCTATAAGATTCGCATCAACAACCTTGATCATACCACGCAACATTGGTTTCAATTCCGCAGCTGAGGAGCGAAGGATTTTGCCCATTTCATCCTGAATCTTCTGAACATCTTGCTGAAGCGGTTCGATTGCTTTGACAAGGCGCTCACCCCTGACTCTGCGTTCCGCCATTGTCCTGTAACTACTCGATTCAATCCGCTCAACAAGTACATCGGCCTCGTCGAGGAATTGAACCACAGCAGCAGACTGATTTCGATTTCCGAGGTCTAACCCACTCAGAAGAGTGCGCAGATCTTTGAGTGACTTCTTGGTCTGGGCATTCAAACGAATAAGCGACCTGAACTCTTTCTGAACGTTAGGCTGAAGAACAACAAGAACCTTAAAGAGCTCAAAAATGACTGCTCTCTTTTGGATTTCGAGCTCCCTCAATTCACTTCTTATATTTGCTAAATTTCTTGCTTCGGTGGCATCAAGTGAGCTGAAAAAGTAGTAACCAGCAAGCAGAGCTTGTGCTCTTCTCAACCTCTTCTCGACTTGTACGAGACGACTCTGTGCTACATGTGCCGCCTGTAGGTCACGCTCAAACATGCCGTCGTTGAAGGCCACTGCAAGCGGTGATGGCGTTGCAGCCATGCGCTCTTCCAGAGCATCTAAATTTTCTCGCACCAATGCGAAGCTCTTGTCACTTTTCACAGCGAAGATCAGGCGCCGCAGAACAGCAGAAAACTCGTAGAGAATCATACGAGAGCGCTGCAGCGTGCGATCCTGATCCGACTCCATCTGGAGACCCTGAGGAACTGCATTTGCCAACCAGTTTTCCATCATCATTTGGAGGGCTCCCCCCCTCATCAAAAGCTCCGGGCCGGTCGTCAGATCGGAAATCAAATTGATGATAGCCTTCCACTCTCTGTTGGAAGAATCGTAGCGTCGCACGAGCTGATCAAGCCTATAGAAATCCAGAATCTCAGGGTCACTCTTTTCGAACATCTGCGATACTGCTGCCAATTCATCACGGTCCTGGGCAACTTGCCAGAGCTTGTAACTCAGGTCCTGCAGAATCATTGCGGTGGAGGATTCAACAGAGTCACTCTTTGCGTTTTTGGCTTTCACCAGATGTGGGTCAAACCTCTTGCGCACTTCTCCAAATAGTGGGTCATCACGAAAATTTTCAATTTCCTTTGTGTATAAATCCTGCCGCGCCTCTGGAAATTTTTCCGCTTGAATCTCCACCAGCAGTCCGAACAACGCAATTCTCTGGGAGACCCAGGCAGGAAGCTCCTTCTCAGCTTTCTCCCGGGCTCTTTTAAGAATGCTCCTTGCCATGGCCAAATCACCAAGGTTGGCTGCTGCCCCTGCGAGCGCAATTGACTCCTGCCAAGAGAAAACAGACTTGCTGTCTTTCAGGCTTTCAATCGCTATGAGCAGCCGCGATACCTCAATAGCCGCAGGCTTTTGCTTTGATGCCTCGGCGATATACCCCAGGCATATTTTTCTTTCCTTCTGCAAGAGATCCCGGCGCAGAGCACAATCTAGAGCGCCTATTTTATTGGACGATTCAGGCTTCTTGCCTGAATGAGCACTTTGTCCAAAGTTCGAGTCCTGCATCGACCTAAGGTGTTGAACTCTGGCCCTTGCTTCCATCCAAGCAAAATCATCCGACGCAAAGACAGAAGTTGAACCAAAATAGAAGAGTGCGAATGCGCATAGGGATAGAGTCATCAAATCATGGCTCCACAGCATCCGAAACAGACTTTTGGTCTTGCAAGCAAACCTGACCGTCACATCTTCTCCAGCACTTTCCGCGTCTCCGTTGGTCTCTCCAACGCAGTTTTTTTGAAGAGGTCGAACTTCAATCCGTCTGATCCCATTGAGATGCCGAGACTCTGCACCTGCTTAGAGCCGGCCTCAGCGACTATCTCAACAGGAATTGTTCTTTCGACCGTTTGCCAAGCAGCTGTTGCTGAGTTTGCGATCCGCTCATCAACAGGAGCCGCCTGAAACTGAATCCGCATGAGGTAATTTCCCTCGGTGATCCGACCCAGGAACAAGGGAAGCGGACTGCCATGGGATATGATCACAACGCTTTGCGTATAGGAGAAAGGTCGACCGTCTATCGAAAGACGCACGTGGCTCACCGCAATATTTCTCTTTGCTGAATCGGCGATGTCACTCTCCGCCAGCTTCATCTCAATTCGATATTCAACAGAATTTGTATTGAGCGGGCCGAGAATTTGCTGCTGCGATTCAGCGATACGCTGTTCGATTTCGCGAATACGAGCTTCGAGCGACGCTGCACGCGTTGAAAGTTTCTTTATCTCAGCAGGGGTCTCATCAAGACTGCCCTCTACAACCAAGTCATTAGCCCGTGCAGGCAAACTGATCACCAATGCAAAGCAACAGAAGCAATGCACTAAAGATTCAATAAAAACTTTGCACGCATGCCTTTTCGAACATTCTTTCTGTTCCATTGTTCTCTGCCCAAGATGAAGAGATCGGAGTTCCTGACAGGATCGTGGCATGCACTGACAGAACTTCAACGAGCAGAGTTTGCCTAACGCTAGAGGAATTTGACCCGATGATAAGACGGATTCTCGAAACGACTTCCAAAGTCCTCAATCGAATCCCGCAGCTCGGAACTGCTCTTGGCTTTCGTGCACATCTTCCAAAATGCGTGCCCGAACTGGTACCAACGTGAACCTGTAGCCGCAAAGAATCGAAATTTCTCGAGTATGTACTCGTCTTTGGGGAAAAATTGCTGCATCAAACCGACCAGCTTAAGACAAGCCCGAATGTACTCTTTTCCCTCTTCCTCGGGTGTCCACGGACACCGTTCAGCTTCACGACCAGCTGGTGCAGTTTTGTTTCCGGTAAGCTGCGCAATTTGCCACATAATCCATGGGCGCGCAGTTGCCGCGCGTGCAACCATGGCACCGTCGGCAGAGAACTCCGTGAGCATGCGAAGGGCATCATGAGCAGTTTGGATGTCTCCATTGGCAACGACCGGAATCTTTCGAGCTCTGGCCACTTCTCTAACCAAATCCCAATTGGCGACCCCTTTGTGCTGTTGCGCTCGCGGTCGAGGATGAATGGTAATCCAATCCGCGCCTGCCGATTCAAGTGCAGCAGTGAATTGAAGAAGATAATCGAGGCGTTCATCCTCGCCGGGGCTACCACGCAGTTTTACACTCACAGGCCGGTCAGTGCTGCTCTTGGTCCACTCCACCACCCGCGCGGCGTAGCTGGGATCCCCCATCAAACGCACACCCCAGTTGTGCTTCAAGGTGTGAGACACCGGACAACCCATATTGATGTCGAATCCCCATGGGTTAACCTGTGAAAGCTTCATTACACTTGGAGAAATATACTGCTCTTCATTGCCCAGCAGTTGGGGAACAAAAAAGCCTTCATCCGGAGCGGTCTTTAACTCGTTTGTGGTCTCGAGTTTTTCATCGGGAATCCGTCGAGTTGAAAGCATTTCAGTAAAACGTAGTGGATTTAGTCCCACGGGTGTGTAGGAACGAATCAATTCCCGAAAGGCCACGTTCGACAGGCCAACCATCGGCGCAACCATAAATGGAAACTCGAGCCCCAAGCGCGACAGTCGGGTGCGCGGAAGCTCAATAAGCTCGCCTGAGTCAAAGGAAGAGAGTTCACTTTCTTGTAGGACTGGACTGGTCATGAAATGCGCCTAATCAAAAATTAGCGCCAATTCCGATATGATAGGCGCCGGGCAGGGGGAATACCCCAAAAAGCCTCGAAGAGGAATACCTTCTGACACACGATGGAGCTTGTTGGAAAGCATTCACGGCGGATGGATCAACACACTGAGCTCCCTTGATATTTTCACTTGGTTCGGCAAGCGGGAAGCCAATGTCGAAATTCAAAGAGGCAAAGGTCGAGATAATATATCGAACGCCCAAGCCGGTCGATATATAGGCATTTTGTGCATATTGTTTGAAGAACGAGAGCCCCTCTACGTTCACCGGTGGATCACCAATTACCTTGGCAGACTTAAGCGCACAGACGTCCTGTGAACCCGGATCGAGAACCGTATCGCGCTCAATCAGACTTGCCTGCAGAGCATTAAGCTCTGCGCCGGTAAAGAACGCTGCACCGGAATCTAGAAACGCTGCAAATCCGAGATTGTTCGCGAGCCAGGGCGAACGGACCCTCAATTCACCTTTGGCATAAAGCACGTTGGTGGCCCCAATCGGTCGCAGCGTCGGCTCACATTCAAGGCTAGGGTTTTGCTGCGGCGGTTGAAAATTCAACCACAATAAAGGCCCTGGAGTCACCGCACTGCTTGCCTCAGGAAAACCGCGAACTAGCGAGCGACCAGCAAGAGTGGCGCGCCGTGAGCCTGGCGCAGTCAGTGCCTTTTGCTGGTCGTTCACTACGTCTGAAACACGCACCCCGCCGGCATTAATGGCACCCGAGAGTCTTCTCCAGATCGGGAAGAAGTAACCTAAATCAGAAGTGTAACGATCATATTGAACATCTGAAGACAAACCAAAACGTGCATGGCTCGAGGTGAGGTCAACCGTCCATCCGCGCGTCGGCCATTCAACATTATTTCTTGTGTCGATAGAAAGACCCAAAACAAATTCTCTTATCTTGATCGTCGGACGTTCAAGAGCTTCAAGTGGCTGTAGCGAAGAACCCAGCGCCTTCGACCACTCGTGTGCTAGTCTGAATTGAAAAGCCCAAGTCCGTTTGAAAACCGTGGGACGCCATGAAATTCCAGTTTCGGAGGTCTCAAAATAACGATCGGCAAGGGACTGTGCAGAAACCTCAACTCCCGTCAGCAGATTCCAGTCAAACGGAAATACCACACTGCCAATGCGCAACATTGGCTCAGCCAGACCAAGCGTCAGCTTCCGACCTAGAATGCGCTGGTTCGACAACACCGAACTCTGAAGTTTCTCCTGACTTACAGAAAAGGTAGAGGTGAAGCGGAGCCCGTCTTTGGTGAGATTGTTTTTGGCATAGTCAACGCTGAAGCGATAGCCATTGCGAGTTCCATACGAAGGGCTCAATCCGAGTGTGTAACTTTTCTTGGCTTGGGTTCGGATGACGATATCGAGCACAGAATTCCTGCGCTCCAAACTTTCTGAGGAAAGTGGCTCTATCACAATACTTTCAAACAAGTCATGCCGCAGAAGCCGCAAACGCGCTGCCTCGAGATTCTCAGGAGTAAACAAATCACCTGTCTGCAATCCGCTCTCAGTTACGATTCTCTCTTGTTTTCCGAAAACATCGCCATCTGCAAAAATATTTCCAATACGCACAAGCGGCCCAGAATCAATGCTCAAATTCACCTGAATTGTTTTCACATCTGCAGCTACAGATAAACTCTTTGAATCCACGCGCGTACTCGCATAAGCGTAACCAGCATTCATCAATTCTAGTTGGGCTTCATCCTCAATCACTTTAAGCTGGCCCGCATTCACGGCCTGTCCAGGCTGGATCACCTTCTCTGCAAAAACCTGAGAAAAATTGAATCCAGTAGGCTTGCCCACGATGTTGAGATCTCGCAGAATCGAGCGTGGTCCAAGGCTCGACTCGAGAATGAGCTTAACTGACCGCCCATCGGGTGAGTAAATGACAGCCGGGTCCGAAACCTTTGCGTCTGCATGACCTTCTTCGAGCAGAAGGGCGATGAAACGCTCCTTGTAACGCGGGAGTGAATCCTCAACGAACGGGACAGCTCCCTGAAAAATACCCGGTTGAAGCTCAAGCCGTTCAAGGGCATCCTGACGAGAAATCGGCAGTTCACCAATAAATTGTGTCTCACTTATTACCACCAATGGCCCACTTTGAAGATAAAACCGAACCACGGAATCACCATTGGGATCGGTAACACGAGTCGGGCCTGTCACGACGGCTGAGGCATATCCCAGTCGCATAAAGATTTTGCGCACTTCACCTTTGAGTTCCTCCTCAGATAAAGAGAGAACATCATATGCGGAGATGTTTTCGCGAAACTCGGAAAGAACGTCAGACACTGCACCTGTCTGACGATTCACCACTTCAATGCGTGTCTTTGGACCGCGTTCATAACGAATTTTTACAACTGCGGTCTCTTTATTGGGCGAATATATGATCTGGTTGAGAGAAAGCTCAGAACTCAAGTAGCCGTCGACAAGCAAACGCGCCTTCTGCCTATCAAGAATCTCGTTGATCACTGCCCGATCGCAAAGAGATCCAAGTTCAATGGGAGTTGAAAAATAATCAAATAAGCCTTCATCCGGTTCGACACGAACCTCTGCGACTCTGCACGGCCTATCGAGCGATACCGGAAAAACGATTTTCAGTTCATTGGAGAGATTGGTTGTCACCTCTGGTTTACCGACAGTGGCTTTGAGATAACCACGTTCGACCATCTTGAGACGAATACTTTCTCGATCTCGTTCGCTCTCCTCCGATATGAAGGGAGCACCCACCCGCAGGCGCATGTTGGAGCGTGCCTGTTGTGTCTGTACCGCGGTAAGACCACGGAACGCCACTTCACCAATGCGCGGCAACCTACGGGCATTCACCTTGAATAAAAATCCTTGTTCAGTTTCGACTTTCTCGACGGCGATGTGACTCAAATTGGCACGCTGGTAGAGAAGATGAATGAGCGTGTGACTCATATCTTCTGGCTCTCGTGATCTAATTTCTACCAGCAATTCTGTTGCTGGCTCCCAGCTCTTGCCGTCAACCTCAAACTGAAACTCAACCCGGGGTGATGTTGCCGACGTCTGATTCGATTGAGCAAATCCAATTGCAGATGTAAGAAAAAACACCATTGTAGCGCAAGCAAAGAGGCTCACAACAACTGACCTGAGTCTGACTCTATCGCACAAAGGAAAGCGCAAACTCACTTCCCTCCAAACTGGAATCTGAAGCCACCTTTTAGTTCGGAGTAGGTTCCGATCTGGGATGAACGGCGGTCAAACCCGCCAAGCACGTTGACACTCTCGTTAATGATAAGTTCGCCCGTCAAGGACTGACTATTTGGCTCAAAATCTAGACCGAGATTGAACTTTTCACCAAGGTCGCGGCTCACTCGTGCGCGCAAACTGCTCTGACCCGCTTCCACGATAGGCTGCAGTTCAAATCGATCGACGAATCCGCGTGTGATCCTAGAAACAGCCTGACTTAAAGGATCATCAAAAAAACCAACCACACCATTGGCAAGAGCCTGTGTCACCGCTGTTTGAGTTGTCTCCCCAGGGCCCCTATTTGTGGAGATCATTCTTATCAGAGTTGGTCTTGACAACGGCATTCCATC
>JBILKQ010000218.1:0-3418 GCA_044376655.1 Silvanigrellaceae bacterium | reverse complement strand
CGCAAATGAATCTGCTCATCAAAACGACTCCGATGCCACTCAAACCACTCCCCCTGCACCCCCCAATTTGTGCAATGCCAATGCGCTGCCCAGAAAACAAACCCTTGATGTTCAATACCAGCAACTCAGCAACGTTGACCCAAATTTGCAATCTCTTGATATCTACTTCCCCGCTGTTGAAAATCCATGCCAAGGTGTGCCGGTCGTCATTTGGATTCATGGCGGAGCATGGATGCTTGGCGACAAAGCCAATGTTGACAGCAAAGCCAAAGCTGAACACTTCAATTCACTCGGTTATGGATTTGTGAGCGTCAATTATCGACTCTCTCCAGATCTGCGCATCGACTCTCGGCTGAATCCAAACCGCATCAAATTTCCGGACCATCCCAACGATGTGGGCGCAGCCGTGGCCTGGATTCACAAGAATATTAAAAAATTCGGTGGTGACAATCAAAAGCTTGCTCTTCTGGGTCACTCTGCGGGCGCACATTTGGCTGCACTTGTTTCACAAGACCAAAGCTACATTCAAAAAGCTGATCCAACGTGGGATCCCAAATCGCTTCGTTGTTTGGGCAGCTATGACACCGAAGGTTACAACATCAGCACCTTGATGCAGCAGGCTGGTGGTCAAACTCGCCTGATTTATCGCAACGCTTTTGGAGACGATCCAGCTCAATGGAGTGCAGCTTCACCCATCAATTTCGTCAAAGAATATGGAATGGCAATTCAACTCGCAAAAAGAGGCGAGCAAGACAGACAAACACAACTCGAGAACTTCAAAATTGCACTAGAAGGCAAGGGAAATAAGGTGAGTGTGATAAACGCGCAGACGCTGACCCACGAAGAAGTTAACAGAGTGATTGGGGCGTTGGGCGATACTGTAATGACTCCCTACGTTACGGACTTCATCACCAAGAGCTGCTTCCCAAAATGAGTCAGCTCAAACACAAATTAAACAGCCAAATTTACAATATAAATTTATATTGACCAGGCAGCCAAAACGGACTAACTCCAAGTCAGTGGACTGTATCTTGGAGTTCGACATGAACACATCAACGCGCGCGTGCCTGCACCGTATCATCACCGGACTCACGGCTCTCGCTGGAGTCACATCACAGAGTACGTTCGCAAACGATGTTGTTTGGCGCCCGGAGCTCATCCAGTCTCAGGGAATTGGCTGCCGCTTCGGTCACTCGAGCGATCCAAATCAGAATGCCTTTGTCATTACCAATGGTGATTCTGTGTCGTTCGTTTTCACTCGATTGGGAGAGGAATTTCAGCGCGCGCGACACCCAAATGTGAATATAAGTCCGTGCCGAATCATTTTGCCGCTAGAAGTGGCTGCGGGGCTTTGGGTTGAAGAAATTTCGCAAACCCTGACCTATGGGATTGCTAAAACCAGTGGTGTTCAGGCACGGCTAGATTTTAGCAGCAATTTTGCACGCCGATTGCCTAACGGACGCAGTAGTCCGAATGATCTCAGTCAAAACATGGCCAATGCTGTCGTGAACTTTCCGGCACCTTTGGTGATAAATTCACCTTTGGAGATTCTAACTCAACCTCTGACAAGAATCGGTGAAGAGAGTCGCAATAATTCACCCCACCGTCGTTTTTGCAACCGCGAGCGCGGCCGGCTGTTCAATTACCATTCCGACATTTTTGTACGGATCAATAAAGTCAAACCGGACGCTTCAATCGCATTTGCGGTCGACGGTCTCGATCTCAAGTATGAGATGAAGTTGAGGGTGAAAAGATGTCGGGGAATGTAGAATCGATTTCACCCAAAGGCCCGGGCCGGAGTATTCGCGCTAACGCCCGATTAACAAAATTAATCAACCGAATTTATTGAACTTTTTATAGATTCGATTCATTCGAAGTCACCGATTGAATTATTGTTAGTGTCGGGTTTTGAAAGTTTTCGAATTTTATTGGAAATTTTTCATTCCAAAACTGCCAAGGAGAAAAGACATGAGCAACAATCGTTCGGATGTTATTGATTACCGCATTGAGGGAGACGATATGCAGGCTGTCGTCATTACCCTCGACCCTCAAGAAGTGGTCATCGCCGAGGCTGGCATGTTCCTCTACATGACCGACGGCGTTGCGATGCAGACCTCAATGTCCACCGACAAAAACAAAGGGTTCTTCGGAAACCTGATGAAAGCTGCGGGCCGCATGCTCACAGGCGAGAGTTTCTTCATTACAAACTTCGAAAATACCGGTGCACAGCGAGCAGACGTGGCCTTTGCAGCACCCTACCCTGGAAAAATATTGCCTCTTCAACTGTCCACATTCCAAGGCGGCTTCATTGCACAGAAGGACAGCTTCCTCTGTGCTGCGCGTGGTACTGATGTGTCGATTCACTTTAACCAAAAAATCGGATCGGGTCTGTTTGGAGGTGAGGGCTTCATTCTACAAAAGATTCAAGGCGACGGGCTGGCCTTCATTCACGCAGGTGGCGCTGTGATCGAACGCAGACTCGAGCCTGGCCAGACGCTGCGCGTGGACACCGGTTGTGTTGTCGGATTTGAATCCACGGTCGACTTTGACATCCAGTTTGTGGGTGGCTTCAAAAATGCACTTTTCGGTGGTGAGGGACTTTGGTTTGCAACCCTACGCGGCCCAGGTCGTGTTTACCTCCAAACACTGCCCTTCGCACGTCTTGCTAATCGAATAGCTTCCGTCATCACCACAGGACGCGGTGCGGAACAAACATCGGGCGGCATGCTTGGCGGGCTGATGGGCGACAATGACTAAGCGTCTTCTTCTCCCCATATTGATCATGGCTGCAGCTCTTTCGGGCTGTGACACTCTCGCGCGCCTAAAGGATGAAGCAACCTCTACAGTGGTTGATTTCATCCCGCGCACGGTAGACAAAAAAGTTGGAGAACTTGCGAGTCTGCAAGCTGAGGCCACCATGGACGGTGTGCCATCAGATGCTCACGCGCAGTTGAGCGAGCTCGTTGCCCCTCTCTTGCGTGTCGCGGAAGTTCCTGGCTTAAAGCCCACCTTTCGGGTGGTGAACTCCACCATGCCCAACGCGTTCGCCTTTCCAAATGGGTCAATCTTCTTCACAACAAAGCTTCTCGAGATCGCTCAGACACCGGAAGAGATTCTGGCTGTTGCGGGGCACGAGCTGGCGCATGTGACCGAACGTCACTCAATGCAGCAACTCGTAACTCGTGCAACATTCACAGTGGTGTTGAATTTTGTTGTGGGTGATGTGGCAGGCCTTGCAGATCTTCTCAACACGGGAAGTTCTCTTCTCAATCTCAAATTCTCGCGCGATCACGAGCGTGAGGCCGATGCAGTTGGCGTCGAATTCCTTGCAAAAGCACAGCTTCCCCACCGTGGTGCAGCTGAGTTCTTCCAACGCATGAAGGAATTTGAGGAGAGCAAAACAGCCACGCAGGAAACA
>JBILKQ010000217.1:0-3430 GCA_044376655.1 Silvanigrellaceae bacterium | reverse complement strand
ACGCAGCGGTCAGCCGTATCGCGGCAGAAAAACTTGGCCGTGGAATACCATTGTCCGTCAGTGCACCATTCCACTCAAGCCTGATGCAGCCTGCCGCCCATGAAATGGAAACCTATCTTGAAACGATCGCTCTCAACCCACTGACGTTGCCTATCTACGCCAATGTCGACGCACAAAAATACACAGAGACAGCCTACACCAAAGCACAGCTGGTGCGGCAGATCGCCAGCGCCGTTCTCTGGACACAAACCCTCGACGCCATGCAGACAACCGAAAGGCCGACTCTTTGGCTCGAAGTGGGCACGGGCACGGTTCTTCAAGGTCTTGTGAAGAAAACCCTCGACAACGGCGTCTGCGCGGGTACACAAGACATGGAGTCGATGAAAAACATCCTCAACACACTGGGAGCATGAGCCGGTGGCCAAACTGAAATCTTCGGACGACATTCAAATGATGCGTGCAGCCGGACGTCTGGCTGCGGAAACATTACGTCATGCGGCGCAGTTTGTACGCCCGGGAATTTCAACTGAAGAAATAAACACCATCGTCCACAATTACATTGTTGAGCACGGCGCATATCCGAGCCCTCTCAACTACAAAGGCTTTCCCAAGTCTGTGTGCACGAGCATCAACGATGTCATTTGCCATGGCATTCCGCACCCCGATGTGAAATTGCAGGACGGTGACATCATCAACATCGATGTGACCGTGACCCTCAATGGGTATTTCGGAGACACCTCACGAACATTTTACGTTGGCACTAGCGTTGCTCCAGACAGGAAACTTGTCACGGAAACGGCTGAAGAGTCTCTTGCGCGCGCACTGGCAGTTTGCCAGCACGGCATCCGCGTAGGCGACATCGGCCACGCCATACAGAGTTATGCTGAAGCACGCGGGTGCAGTGTGGTGCGCGACTTCGTTGGTCATGGGATCGGCAAAGTGTTCCACGAAGAACCGGCCATCACCCATTACGGTCGCCCGGGAACAGGCAACAAACTTGTGCGCGGCATGTGCTTTACAATTGAACCCATGATCAACGGGGGCGACTGGCGAAGCAAACTCCTTAAAGATGGCTGGACGGCAGTCACTCCTGACGGCAAGCCTAGCGCTCAATTTGAGCACACGATCGCCTTGGTTGGCGACGGTATTGAAATTCTTACAGCCCTACCAGACGATCCCATTGCCCTGCGTGCCAAAGAGCTTGGTGCAAATATCCTCTGGCCGGAACTCGCCTGACTTCTTTTACATTGGGTAGAAAGAGCGGCAGCTGGACTTTAAAAAGAGTGCAGGCTCGTGCGCTATTCAGGCTTACTCTTTGATCACAAAACAGCTCTCGTGTGATGTGAGCTAACGCACTAATCTCCTTTGCAGTCCGCAACACAAAGGAGGCCAACATGAGCAGCAATATCGACCTGTGGCGCAATCGTGGCGTCGTCCCTTCAAGATTCTGGAACGCACCCCTTTCATCAAATTTCTTCAGACGCATGGATCGCCTTATTGAGGACTTGATGAACGAGTTCTCTGATTTCGGTACACGTGAAAGCGCGCTGCAGAACTACGAACCCGCTTGTGATTTGATAGAGCGTGACAACGAATTCATTCTGTACGTGGATCTGCCGGGCATGCATACCAAGGACGTCAACCTTGAGATCGTGGGCAATACACTTGTTGTTTCTGGTGAACGTAAATTCGAGCGTAAAGAGGAGAAGGCAGGAACACACTATCATGAGCGCCGTGTCGGAGCCTTCGAACGCAGATTGAGTATGCCTGAGAACGTGAATCTTGAGAAAATACAGGCCAGCTTTGAATCAGGCGTTCTGACCCTGACACTCCCCAAAACAGGTCAATCACAGCGTCGAAAGATCAGCATCCATGAAAACGTGAGCGCTGCGAGTGACGTAAAGATTGAGGGGAAAGCAGAACATAAAAAATCAGCCTGAGAGCAGGAGAGCGCAACAATGACAGGAGTCTGGACGCAATTAACGAAAACATTGCCCCTCATTGCCCTCGCAACCTGGGGATGTCAGTCGACAGCCCAGGTCGGACAACAGCCCCAGACTCCGAAATCAGGGAAAACTGCCGAAAAGAGCGCAACGCCTCAGGCACCTGCCTCGTCCGCTTCTGAAACACAGTGGCCCATGATGGGTGGGTGGCACCACCACTCACCCTATGGTCAACTCTACTTTCAAGGAAAGAGCGTGACTGTCGAAGGCGAAATAACAAGAACAGCTACGCTGGCTCCATTCCCGCATATGACGCAGGGCATTCAGATTGTTCTGAAAACTCGAGAGGGTGAAAAAAACATACACCTCGGCCCAGCCTGGTACATCAACCAACAAGAATTCACGCTTAACTCGGGAGATAAAATCAAGGTTGAAGGCCGCAGCGTTGTGATTGCTGGACAATCGGTAGTGATGGCAAACAGCGTTCAAAAGGGCAGCGAAAGACTCGTGCTCCGCGATGAAAATGGCTTTCCGTATTGGGCAGGGAAACGGATGATGCGACCCCAATAAAGGCC
Organism: Silvanigrellaceae bacterium; assembly: GCA_044376655.1. Taxonomy (GTDB): domain Bacteria; phylum Bdellovibrionota_B; class Oligoflexia; order Silvanigrellales; family Silvanigrellaceae; genus RFOM01. The sequence goes on along the minus strand of JBILKQ010000217.1, from coordinate 912 downwards.
CCAAGCCAGGACACGGAGCACCTACAATTCATAATCAATCATTCCGTAATGATTGATTTTTACATTTTTGCCATAAAATCTTCAAATTCGACCCATTGACTCTACTTATAGGCTTTGTTAGCCAAACCCCCAGTCGGTGTGTGTCATTTCGACAATCCAATCGGCTTTTCTGCAGTCCGGAGGTTTCGCATGTTTTCATGGCGTCCCAACACCCTGTTCAGAAACCCGACGGCAGCGGCCGCACTAGTTCTCACCACCGCAGCACTCATTGATGTGACGCCAGCCTTTGCACAGCGCAACTCCCGCAACCGCCCGGGTCGCCAGCACTCAACAACCCAACCCAAACCACCGCAGCAAGGCCCTTCGACAAGCTCTGAGCTCGGCAAAGCAACACCAGAGAACCCGCTCGTGTCGGAGTCAACACGCGGATGCGCAGCTGGAAGCCTCGTCACAGTCGCCACATACAATGTGGAAAATTTCTGGGATGACGTCGAAGAAAACTCAGGTAGCAACAACTACGATGAATACAGAAAAGGCGGCTCGAACTGGTACACAGAGCAAATGCACATCAAGAAGGCCATCAACCTCGCCGACGCCATCCGCATGGCAGGTGCACCTGATGTCGTTGCGATGCAGGAAATTGAGAGCGCAAACAACACAAGTCGCTCTCTTGAAATCTTGAAGCCCTACGTTGCCAGCATGGGCTACAAATATTTCGCTTTGGGACAGCAAAATTCCAAAAACCCCGTATCTGTGACCACGGCTGTGATGAGCAAGTATCCAATCACGTCGAATTCAAACCTTGATTTTAATATGAGTGAGGGTGGCAAAACCTCAGATTCTTCTCATGAAGATACAGCTACGGAAGCCAGCTCCTCGGCGCGCGATCCGCAAGTGGTTACTATAGATGTT
>JBILKQ010000216.1:0-3445 GCA_044376655.1 Silvanigrellaceae bacterium | reverse complement strand
AGTATGGAAAGACGTATACGTAATAAATTCACGGAAAATCTTACACGAGTACCCAGTAAGAATTTTTGAAAGTCACGAGGATTTGCTTCCATTCCTGAAGCCAAACAACCTGAGAATTGTCTCAGTAGTCGAAAACTTCAACAATCCAGAAATTTCGGAGCCGGGATGGATAGACTATCTAATCTCATTTTAATTACGACTTTACTTGCGTCAGGGACAGCTCACCCCAGTACAACCTCAAGAAGCAGCACTCGCGTCCTGACGTGGTGGGGATATATTGACACAAAAAACGAGAAAGTTCAGGAAGTTGAAAAAAACTGCAAAACCAAAATATCACTCGACGAGTTTTACTCAAACTCGGAATTTTTAAATCGTATTGGCGAAGGCGTAAAAACAAACAAATATGACATCATAATATTTTCAGATACGGTTATAAAGTCGTCACAAACTGCTTTCATAGATAAATTAAAGACAAAGATAACAAGCCGATCAAATGAATATGCCGATGGCGTGCGAAATTTCTTCCAGAGCAGAAAGTACAATCCATCAACTGTTGCTTTTCAAATTTCACTTACTGGATTCTTGATCGACAAAATCAAAATCAATGCAAGAAGTGAAGATAAACTTTCACGATTTTTTCAGGAATCGAGTGACAATGTAGTCGTCTTACTCGACGACCACGTGGAAATCGCAACGCTCCTCAACAACTGGAACTGCAGCGAATACAAAAAAGAGTGCGACAAGGAGACAAACATAATCTTTCCAACTGAGGACAAACTCAGAAAACTGATCGGCAAGTCAAAATTGGTGATTTCCAGCGACCTCGCGAATATTACAAACCACCCAAAGTTCGCATTGGCGTATACCTGGTCAGGCGATGCAATTCAGAAATCGCTCGAGCAACCAAACTTAGAGTTTATTTTACATCCATCCCTGTCCCATACTTCGATGGATCTTCTGACTTTATTAGGAGAATCAAAAGAAGCCCAATGCGTTGCAAATGCTCTCTCAGCTAAAGACTTCGTCGACTCAGTCGCGAGTAAGAGTAAATACTTTTCTCCCTTCGGACCGGTCATGACGCAAGACAGGAATTTTGAAGAACTTCAAATCAAGTTTTTCAAGAACTTTTCCAAGCTACGACGTATCCATAGAGTGACGCCTAATGAATCTGTTGAAATTGAGAAAAATTGGCAGATTTTTAAGATCTTATTTGGTTCAAAAATATGAGTTCATCGCTTGAGGATTTCCGAAGAAGGCTCAATCGAACGCTGGGATTTGGAACCTTAATTGTTTGGTTTTCTTTCGCAGTTCTATTCCAATTTCTGGTTTTTGTTTTAACACAGAATCAAAAAGAGCTGTCGTCCAGCCGCTTATCAGCCTCACTAAACTCTTTCGTTTCGGCACATGAAGGTAAGGTTGCAATTATCGCATCAAATCCTGATTTTAGAACTTTTTTACGTTCAGGAAGCCAAGGTCGGTCAAACTTATATACACCTATTTTGACACATCTAGCATCGCTGCGTGATGAAGATGTCTTGGGGGTGAGAATTGTTGACTACAAAAGTGGAGAGTTACTCGCAACCCTCGGAGAAATTCGAGGGCAAGTTTTAGGCTTCGACCTGTGTTACATTGGGGATCATCTTAATGCACAATTCGGACGCTGTGCGGCAAAAATCCTGATTTTCTTCGATGGTGTTAGCGCACTGAACAAGGCAACCGCATCGGCAGAGCAGATCGCACAATGCAGTTCATGCGACAGACCTATAACGGACTACCTTGACACCAATCGATTTCTGAAAATCTCTAATTCAACCAATTTTCCAGTAAACTTAGCTCCAGCTAGCCCAAAACTTCTGATGATACAGTCTTTCTTCATTGTCATTTCCTTACTCTTAGTTGGCGTTGGGCTCCTGTTTAGAAACATAGTCGCAAAATCGATTAAGAACGACATAGTTAATCCACTTCGTGACCTTCTGTCTCAAATGAAAAATGGATCGAATTCAAACTTTTCCATCAACACTTCGGTATCTGAGTTTGTTTTGCTTTATCAACATAACTCAGCTTATGCAGCCATCGCTCGTACAACCCAGATGCTTGCTCACGACGTTCGCAAACCATTCAATCTATTTCGCATGACCCTAGAACGCGTCAAGTCGGTACAGGAACCACAGCAAATGGCCGCCGTGCTAAATGATGCGCTGCCAGAAGTCGACAAATCACTGGCGAGTGTCAACGGCCTTATTTCTGACGTACTAAATGTTGGCAGAGAGAGTCACCTAGAACTGAGGTCAATGCGATTGGCCCCGATAGTGGATGAAGTCCTGGATGAGTTACGAAAGCTCTATCCGAATCGAGACTTGAGGGCGAGTTTTGTTGTCAAAGCCAATCTCTGGATCCATGGCGATCTCACTCGTCTTCCTCGGGTGTTTCTCAACATTCTGTCGAACGCAATTGAAGCTGTGGAATCGAAAGAAGTGCGTCTTTGGATTAGCGCTCATGCCGTTGAACCCGATTCAAACACTGGCAATCGAACGGTCGAAGTGCGCGTAGGCAACGCAGGAAGCTTCATCGCTCCCGAGTCGCGTGAGCGCATTTTTGATTTGTTTTTCACGGCCGGAAAATCGGGCGGTACTGGCCTTGGTCTTGCGATTGTGAAGAAGATTATCTCCCAACATGGCGGCACAGTGGTTTGCACCAGTGAAAAGAGCGCCGCATTTCCAGAGGGCAAGGTTGAGTTTGTTTTTCAGCTCCAAGCAGCCTCGCCAGTGGAGGAATCGCTGCTCCAGCCGTCGAGCACAGCTCAAACCGGAAAGGGCTTGCTAGAGCAAACGGAGACCGGCCCAGAGCCTTCGCAGCACGCCAGCGAGGCTTTACGCGAGGCCCCAAAGCCTCAGGTTGTCTTCCTCGACGACTCCCCTCTTGCCCGCTGGGTGTGGGAGGCCAAGCTCAAGCCCCACACCGAAATCCGTTGCTTCGCAGGGCCAAGGGAGCTCTTGGAGGCTATCGCATCGGGCGGTATCGAGCTTCCTGGCGTGCACACCATTATCACCGATCACTACTTTGCTCCCGACGAGCGCCTCACGGGCCTCGATGTTGCTCGAGAGCTCCGCAGCCGGGGGTTTACAGGGCGCATTCTGCTCGCCTCAAATGGTGCTTTCTCACCCGCCGAACTCACAGGCCTTGTGGATAAGGTTGTGGATAAGAACCCTGTCGAGTGGGAGATGCTATGAGTCGGAGTGGGTAGAGCTTGAATGTTGCCGAGAACTGATATGATGAGAAGCAGTCTGAGTTTTCAATTTGTGCGCCCAATGCTCGTCTGCAGCAATGGAGCGTAAATCAAATGCATCCTGGCATTCGTGTGGAAGTTCAGCGCTGTAGCCAAGAAATCCGGAAGATCTGCCCGAAGGCACGTATTTTTGTTTTTGGATCCTCGATCGATAACGCG
>JBILKQ010000215.1:0-3480 GCA_044376655.1 Silvanigrellaceae bacterium | reverse complement strand
TTTCGATGCGGACTGCTCTTTCGCAGTTGCGAGAGGGATTTTCGAGTTTGAACAATGCAGCCTGGCCCACCGACACGCGTATTGCGGTGATGACCACACTGCCCGCTGACCCCAACAATCTCAGCGTGGTTCACCCGGACGTTAATCCATATCCCAACATCAATATCGATCCGGGGTTCCTCAATTTGGTTTCTGAAAAAGGCCGCAAGATGTTCATTGACGCCCCGGGAACGAACCAAGCTGGCAAAGATGGCTTTCCCGAAGAAATGTGTGCCGCCGAGTGGTTCAAGCCCGCGGATAAAAACCCGGCAGGAAAGGCATGCTTGTCGGTCGCAATTCAAAGTCCATTTGCAGGGGTAGGTGTTGAAGCCGGTTTGGTTGCATTAAGTCAGATCGTTAAAAAGAAACCACAAATGTTCCGCAGAGGCACACAACTTAACGTTGTCTTCGTGAGCGACACCCAGGACCCCGGCGACAACAAACCAAGAGTGCAGGCATTGCGCCCGACCTATGCTCAGCTAAAACCTTTGATTGAAGCGAACAGCACTGTAGCTAGTGTGAAACTCCACGGTGTGACACCGAGTGAAACCTGCCGCACCAACGAGGGCACACCATCTCGCACGGATGGTCGCGGATTGCCTTATCAGGACGCCATTGCTGCAAGTGGCGGTGTATGGCTCGACTATTGCGATGGTGCGAATGTGCGCTCAGACTACAAACCCGTTGCGCAGCAGATTGTGGCCGGGGCGCTTCCTGAGCCCGTTTTTGTTTTGCCTCAGCCAGCTTCAAAAATTGTGAGGGTTTTGGTTGATGGTGGCTTATATCCTGCTGAAAAAGTCACTCTTTCGGCAGATAAGAAATCGGTTCGGATTGATGGTCTTTCGCCGAAAAAAGATGTTCCCATCGAGGTCGTTTACGTTCCGTGAGGGCTACTGAGGCACGCGCGTGTTTTCAAGCGCGAACGTAGTCAGCCAGTTTTTTGTTAACCTTATCCACCATTCCCAAAGAAAATGCTTTGGGCAGTTCACCCACGAGCGGTGTGATGTATTCGAAAAAGGCGTTGGTCACACCATTGCCAGAGGCGTTGATCATGTGTTCTGGAACCAATTTGGTTTTCTGTGCAACGTGCTCCAAATCAGCCAAGGCGGTTGCGCATGCGTAGGGTGATTCCGAGACTCTTTTCAAAATGACCGTTTTGTCGCTCTCTCCGGCCAGCATGTAGTTGACTGCAGCAGCCCCAACCGCAAACGCTTCTTCACTGTCAACAGGCGAAACCACTCCCGGGAATGAGCGTTGCAGATATCCCCAAGTATCGGCACGCACACGCAGCTTGCCCAAGTGGCTCTTCACTTGGATGTATTTTTCGACACTGTGTGCCAAGTAGTCGCCGAGTTTTCCGGTGCCAGAGAGCTGTGCATTGCCAAACTCATCTTTTTCACCAGCAAAGCGCGAGCTCCGGAGTTGATCGGCTATGCCCTCTGCAACAACCACGGTGACACGTCCCAAGCGGTCGTAGGCATTCTGCACATCATTCAGGAATTGCTGTTCGTTGAATCTGCGTTCGGGCATATAAATCAGATGCGGTCCGCAGTTCTCCGGATCTTCATTTTCAACACAACGACGAGCCAGTGCGCTGGCTGCAGCAATCCATCCTGCATGGCGTCCCATGCAGATGTTGATTTTGATGCCATTGTAAAAGCTGCGGTTGTCGAGGTCGTCGCCGAGGAGCAGGTGAGCGGCTACACGGGCAACACTCCCATAACCGGGGCAATGGTCGGTTTCCATCAGGTCGTTGTCGATGGTTTTGGGGACATGGAGGATGTGCAGGTCATGCTTGCGCTCATTGGCTTCACTGCGAATGAGTTGCGCAGCCTCAGCCGAGTCGTTGCCGCCAATGTAAAAAACGTAGCGGATGTGATGTTCACGGAACACTTCGAAAAGTCGGTCGAGATCTTCGCGCTTGGGTTTCATGCGTGCCGAGCCTAAGGCCGCTCCCGGAGTGTGGGCAAGTCCCAACAGAACCCGCTCGGGCAATTCGCTCAGGTCGAGCAGGTTCTCGTAAAGCAGCCCATGCAAGCCATGAAACGCACCGTAAACGGTGTGAATTTTTTTAGGGTTGAGTCGGGCTGTGGTGAGAATTCCCGCGAGGGTCTGGTTGATAACAGCAGTTGGGCCACCGGATTGGAGAACGAGAGCATTGGCGCGTGCATAAGACACCATTCGAGCCTCCGGAAGTGCTTAAAAACATTCAAAAGCCAGCATTCACTGTCAAATGTATTTTTAACACCTATCACATGGAGGCGGAGAAATTCAAATTCCCGAGTTCGTTGTTTTTTGCTTGCCAAAGGAGCTTGTTACTGGGCGTTGCGCCACACACCCTCGAGGCGTTCCGCACCGGTTGAAACGTAGCTCACAGGAACACCAATCCACTTCTCAATGCGAGCGACGAAGCCCTCAAGTTGGGGGTCGAGCTTGTTTTTTTCATCCACAACACGCGACCAGCCGGGCGCAAATTCGAGCACGGGTTCGATGTTCTCCCAGGCCACGGCTGTCATCGGCCAACCTTGCATTAAGGTACCTGTGCGTTTGTCTTTGTATGCAGTGACAAGTCCAACATCCGAGAGACCGCAGAGCACGTCCGATTTCATGAGCGCAAGGCTTTGATAGCCATTCACGCAGGTCATGTAGCGCAGAGCAACGAGGTCGAGCCAACCGATACGGCGAGAGCGGCCGGTGGTTGAGCCGAATTCGTTGCCCCGTTCACGTAGTGTTGTTTCGAGTGAGCCCGAAAGCTCGCCTGGGAAGGGGCCATGTCCGACTCGTGTCGCATAGGCTTTTGCCACACCTATAATGTTGCCCACTTTTGTGGGGGGCATACCGATTCCCCCGGGACATGAGCCTGAAACCAGATTGCTCGAGGTCACGTAGGGATATGTACCGTAAGCAACATCGAGGAGTCCGCCCTGTGCTCCTTCGATCATGACCCGTGCGCCATCGCTCAGGCGGTTGTGAACGAGCATGGCAACGTCTTTCAGGTAGGGGCGCAGAAAACGCAAAGCATCGCTGAGTTCAGTGAGTGTTTCTGGATTCAAGCCCTCAGCGAGAGGGTGTCCGCTTTGCGCAAAGTGTTCGAGGAATCCCGGTGACACAAGTTCACCGAGGCGGGGTGCATCCCGCTGTGCACGGCTTGCATAGGCAGGTCCAATGCCTCGGCCCGTGGTGCCAATCGCTGTGCCGCTTTGGCTGCGTTCAAACTCTCTCTTTAGGTCTTGTGCTTTATGTGCCGGCAAAATAGCTGTGGCGCGAAAATCTATATGGACGCGCTCTGGAGCGAGGTCGAATCCTTGTTCCTTTAGGCGTAAAATTTCGTCGCGCATCACCATAGGGTCGACCACAACCCCAGCTCCGATGGCAACCTCACATTGCGGATGAAGAACTCCAGAGGGCAGCAGGTGAGTTACGACCTTGCGACCGCTCACC
>JBILKQ010000214.1:0-3489 GCA_044376655.1 Silvanigrellaceae bacterium | reverse complement strand
GATGGAGCGCTCAAGGCCGAGCATGGGACCGGCCGGAACATGGCACCCTTTGTTGAAAAAGAATGGGGTTCAGAGGCATATGCGCTCATGCGCGAACTCAAGCGTATTTTGGATCCGGAGGACATTTTCAATCCAGGGGTCCTTCTAAATTCGGGTTCGAAGTCTCACCTTGATCATTTAAAGACCATGCCGCTTGTCGATGAGCAGGTTGATGCCTGCATTGAATGTGGATTTTGTGAGCCTGTCTGCCCAAGTCAAGGACTCACGCTTTCACCGCGTGGGCGGATTGTTTTGGCTCGCGAAAATTCTGCTGAGATTCGGGCAAACAATTTCAGCTTTGCAGAAGGCAGCAAGTATCAACTTCTCGACACTTGTGCAGCCGATGGCTTGTGTGCGCGAGCCTGCCCTGTGGGAATCAATACCGGTGAGTGGGTTAAAAAATCACGCGGCCAAAGAGCGACTATGGCTCAAAAGAGTGGCGCAGAATTTCTTGCGAGGGAAATGCCTTTCGTTGAGAAAGTTGCCGCAGTTCCGCTTGCATTTGCCAGGGTGGCGAGTTCAGCTTTGGGTAGCGGAGCTTTGGAGTGTCTTACAGCTCAATTGAATAAAAGCATTGGCACCCCTGTGTGGAGCGCAGCACTGGCGGGTTTAAAGTCATCTCCATCTGAAATTGAAGCCTCGCTGCAAGCTGATGTTGTTGTCTTTCGCAGTTGTGTGACCCGCACCTGCGGTACGACCCAAACGAGTGGTCAGGGTGGGGAGACCGATAGCCTGTTGACCTGTTCGCAGCGTGCAGGTGTACGAGTAAAGTTCATCTCGGAAGCTGGCCAATGCTGTGGTCAACCCTGGAGTTCCAAAGGCTATACGGAAGCATCCCTAGTGAAATTGTCTGCTTTAGTTGAGTTGCTTTTTAAAGCGTCTGGAGGAGGCAAGATTCCCATTGTGATCGACAACAGCCCCTGCTTTTCTGCCCTCCTCGATGATTCCAAGGACCTTTCAGGTAAAGCTCTTGCTGCTTTTCAAGCTTTGACACTCTGGGATCCTGTTTTTTATGCTGAGTTTCTGGCTCAAAAAATGGAGGTCAAACCTCTTACTGAAAGTCTCCATTTCTTTCCTGTCTGTTCTGTGAGGAAGTCAGGACAAGCCGCAGCTTTCGAGAAACTTGCGCGAAAAATTTGCGTGCAGCCGATGTTCCCGAAGCAGGAAGCGTGCTGTGGTATGGCGGGTGATCGTGGTTTGTGGTTTCCCGAACTCACGCGCAATGCTGTGGAACGCTTTCATTGGGGTTCAACAGATGCACGGGCGGGTGTGTGTTCAAGCCGTACCTGTGAGGTAGCACTGTCTCAAACAGGCCTGCCTTATCAGTCGCTTTTCGATGTCCTTGAACGCGCTACGCGGCCCGCGTGAAGATTGCTGGCTTACGTTTTTGATTGGTCGGGAGCGGCGGGCTTTGGGCGGCGGATGAGAAGATTGAAAATCTCTTTGCGGTAATAAACCACAACACCTACTAGCAAAGCAGCAATCACCCAAGGCTGATATTTCTTGATAAGATCGATGATGTCTTTGCCGTAAGTACCGACCAAATAAACCTGTGTGGGCACGCTCACAAGGGCAGCAGTTCCATCCACGAGCACGAATTTGGTGCGGCTTACACCCAGCATTCCGCAGCTCAAATGCCCGGGAAAGCGGATGCCCGGCGTGAAACGAAAGACACCTGCAGACCAAAAGCCCCAGCGGTTCATCCATTGATTCACTTTCTCAAGCATTCCAGGCTGCGCAAGCTTGTTGAGGACCGGCAGAGTGAGAATCTTTGCTCCGAATTTCCGCCCCAGTTCATAAACGATTAAGTCGCTTGAGAAGACCGCGATGAAGGCCAGCCAGGCCGCCAAATGGATGTTGATGCCGTTCGGGGTCACAACTCCCGTTACAGGGTCGGGATTGTTGCCAAGCCAAACCAAAAAACCCAGCGTGAGAAGCGTGATTTCCTCAGGGATAGGTAGACCAAAGCTGCTAGCATACATAATGAGGAAGAGCATGGAAAAGACGAGGAAAGGCGAATGTGCGACCGACTGAAGAAGCTCAATTGCCATTTGTTCCATACTAAATCATTCCACAAGGTTTAGAGCTTGTAGTCTCAAATTTGCCGCCAAAGCGCAACTCAACGTGCACCGGGTGACCTCAATTCGTATGAAAATTTGGGCATAAAGCCCACGTTGCTGGCCCCTGCACTGGCGCTCGCATGCTTGCTCTTGAGCGAGTTGAAGGTCCTGAGAACTATTGGTTCATTCACTTCCGACTGCTCAAACTCAACGAAGCACTGGTGGCAGATGTCCTCGTAGGAGTATGCAGAAATGTGCTCTGCCTGCAGCATTTGTTGCACATAACGGATGCTGCGGTCGATGAGTTTGAAGTTGCTTGGCCGCACGCATGTCATCACGTTACCGTGGTAACGGCCCAGGCGCCCCATGACCAGGGTTGAGTGAATATTGAGCAGCATTTTCAGCATGAGATGCTCATTGAGCAGCGAAAGCTCTCCGGTCGAAAATTCAGCAGTGTGGGTGCCCAAGGAGAAGGCGATATTTCTTCCGTTGCGGCGAATACTGAAAATATTTTGTTGCACAGCAGGACGGCGCGTTTGGCGCCAGGCAAAAATGCTTGAAGAGAAGTCATAGCCAGAAAGTCGCCCTGGGCCACCAATTTGTTCGTAGTCGGCCCAGCCAACCAAAGGTCGAGGTGCACGTTTCAGAAGGATTTCCCATGCCTCGCTGGCAGAATGAGCTTGCGGGAGACAAAGGTAACACAGACTGGTGGGGGCATGGTCATCCGCACGATTTTCAAAGGCACTCAAGCTGAACGTTGGCGAGCGCTCGGTGGTGTCTGTGAGCACCGTGATGCCGTATTCGAGCGTTTCGTAAATCAGGGTCTGACCTTTCGCGTAGCAATCGCTTTCGTATTCAACAAAGGCAGGTAACCGGCTCAGGTCTAGGCTGCCCTGGTGCTCAAGCAATGCATCAATTGACTCTTCGATGGAGTCGAAAGAGGGATGCTCTTTGAGGGTCTCGAACAGTGCTGTTCCAGCAGCGAGCATGAGAACTGTGCTGGCCTGCATTCGTGTGCTGCCTGAGATGGCCATGGGCCCAACAGTCAAATTGATTTTTTGCAGCTGAGGGTGGAGCAGGGCTTGTTTGCAGCGCTCCAATTTTTCAATCAAGAGATCCGCAGGATTACAGTATAAGAACCAATGATTTTTAGAGGATATCTGTGTTGCACGCAGGGCCGCGCCAATCACGTATGGAGTTTCTCCTCCTTCAGTGGAGGCAACCAGGAGGTCACCTTCGCGGAAGCCAGCTTCATCGAGCATGTGGGCACCGAAGCTGGGATGATCCTCAAAATTTTCGATGGAGCGGATCAGTGCAACGTCACCACCCGCCATAAGTGAGCGTACGTTGTCGGCCCATGGATGATTGGCAGACACAGATTCTCGCCAAA
>JBILKQ010000103.1:0-11018 GCA_044376655.1 Silvanigrellaceae bacterium | reverse complement strand
CAAACCAGGCGAAAAACTGTTCGCTGTGATCGAGCACACGGGCTTGACCGGCTGATTCGACCCGCTCGAGAACCTCTTCGAGCCGGTCGTGCAATCGGGTGTAGTTATCGTCGAGCCACGCAACCCACAGAGATGCTTCCTCATCTGTGCGCACCGTTATGCGATGCCCAAAGGTTTGTTTGAGACGGTCACGGACAGAGCGGAGGACTTTTTCGCGGTCTGCCGAAGAGACTTCCGGCTCGAGGTCCAAGGTGATATGTACGGTTGCCATATACATGTGGGACCGCCTTCTATGTTGGATTCATCTACATACCAATCTAGCTGGAATCCGTCGTTTTTTGAACAGGGCGGACTCTTTGATTTGTTCCGCCCCTGGGCAGCCTGGATTTTGCGACACGGTGAGGCTTTTCCGAGTCTCGACGAAATCAATGTCCTGTTGAATGCCGGCGATGTTGCGCCTGTTCGATCCGGTGGCGGCTTTCCGCTGAAGTGTGTCAAGCAGCAGCGCGTCGGAAGGGCCGAGCGTGACCTGCTGGGTTGGCGCGCCGACTATCAATTGCGGATTTTCTTGTCCGGCGAAGTACCCACGCGCCCTAACAACTGGCACGATTTTTTCAACGCCTGGAGTTGGATTCACTTTCCCAAAACCAAAGCTGCGATAAATCAGAGACATTTCAACTCGGGCGAGGAGAATCTCACCTTCCCGTGGCGCCGGTCGGGCGGGAATAGAAATCGTGAGCAAGATCTTCTCACTCTTTTCGATGAGGGCGGCCTCATTGTTGCAACTGCTGACGATGAACTTTGGCATGCTATTGAACAAAGACGCTGGCGCGAAGTTTTTATAGAGCGCAAAGAAACTCTGCACCGCCAGGCTGCATTCCTTCCGATCGGTCACGCTTTGTACGAATGCGCGCTTGCTCGCCATCCGCGGATCCATGCGAGTGCGGTGCGAGTCAATATGGATATCTCTGGTTTGCGAAACGCTCGTGGCGAAATTGATTTGCGCCTACTTGCGAAAATTGATGAGGTAGCAGCTTTGGCCTTGAGTCAGCGCAGTTGTTACCGCACCCCCGAAGATCTGCGAGCACTTCCTATTTGGGGATTGCCGGGCTGGCATCCGCGCGCGGGTCTGGAAGAATTTATCACCGACACCACCTATTTTAGGTGAAGAGTTTTTGCTCTCGAGCAGTCCATTCCAAGGTGGATGTGTCTTGGGGGATGGCTGTTTAACTGAAACTCTCTATGTATCTTTTCGTACTTTCAAAGCGTAATTTTAGTAGAAAACATAATATATCGAAACTATTGATCAAAGCTAACTGAAGGTGCTTATCTTGGTTATAATTTTATTCTCAAAATGCCATTATTTGGATTGCGGTTGAAAGCATGAAAAAAAACACAGAGCGGTTTAATTGCCGTCTGTGTTTCTGGTTCTGTGTTTCCGATTCTGTGGTGCTGTGTTTACAGCGAACGGATGAAATCCAACAGAGCTGTACGCTCCTGTGCTGTTAGGGTTTTTCCTCTTGGCATTGAGCCCTTACGAACTTCATCCTCGATGTCTCTTTTATTTGCAGCCCATTGCTCTTGTGTTTCGAGGTAGGGGGTTTCCCTGGTCCCGGCAGGTGCCGCTGCGCTGTGGCAGCCAACACAGAGTGCGCGCGCAGTTTGGAAATTGAAAGTTGTCATGGCGGGAGGGGGTTGTGACCCACCTGTGCCGGCTCCTGGTCCGCCTGCGGGTGGCGTGATGCCTAGCAGACCGTCGAGAAAGGCTATCAAGCGCGTTTTCTCGTCGGTGCTGAGTGGGATACCGATGGGCATACGGCCCGCAACCACAGAGGCTTTCGCTAGGGGTGCAAATGCCTTCCAGTCGGCCTCGGTTCCATTCGCTGTGTTCCAAACGCCCGCTCCGGAGCCTCCAGGTTGATGGCATGCGGCGCACTTGGCTTTTGCTTGATCAAGGGTCATGGCTGTGGCAGCGGGCGTGTTTCCCGTGGGGTTCGGGGCGGTTGCGCCCGGGCTATTGTTTTCGGTTCCGTTCTTGGAACCGCTTGCATCCGAACCTGAGGGGGGTATCGGCGCGGGTTTCTGAGCGACAGGTGAAAGAATAATTTCGTCTTTGCCCGGTTCTTTTCCGCAACCCGTAGAGAAGGCAAGTGCGACAATCGAGGAAATCATCACGAGAACACTGGGGCAGGTCACTTTCATGGAGTACATCCTTTCGGCTGTACCCCCAAAACACATCCACTTTATTTATCGACAAATTTGAATCGAAACTTGAGAGGAATGATTGCTTGTTTGAGCCTTAAGCGAACCCTTCTTTTAATCATCAATATCATCATCGTCATCACTGTCGTTTGTGCCTCCGCCACCACCACAAGTCTTCGAGTTCTGGTTTTGGGTTGACGTTGCTGAGAGTGAAGGCGACAGATTGCAGCTATTCTCTGCGCTTGAAAACGTGACCAGCAAGAATGCAGAAATCGGTTTTGAGGCTGCTAGCTGTTTGGTGTCGTCGTAGGGCAAGGTGAGTGAAATTGGCTTGCTCGTGATCGGGATGTTCTTGTCATTCGATCTCACAGACGCATTTTGAACTTCAAATTCGATAGCCTTTGCGTTCTTTAGTTCCTCAGGCGATGCTGAAAATTCAACAGCACCGGAGGTATTTTTGGTGACCTTCAAAAATACTCGGGAATCGGTTGTGCCCACGGTCCAACGGTTTGATGATGCGTCAGACAGGATGACCGAACGCAATTCAATCTGCAACTCATTTGAATCTGCGAGCCAAGGTGCATTGAATTCGACCCGTCTTGTTTCGGTGGCGCCACCAGGTCGGCCCTTGGGGTTTTTGGTGATCACAACGCTCGTCTGGTCCTCTGTTGTGAACCCGGTTGAAGAGCTGCATGAGACCACGAAGGCTATCAGAAGTGGCCAACATTTTGTGAGCATACTTATTTCCTCTTCTTTTCTGTCGTCAAAGGGAAGAGTTGAATGTTAATTTGATAGACCTCATCGTGTTCGGTGAAATCTTCAGCTATGCGAAGTATATCGTTTTGAAAATTTTCAACCAGAGACTTGAGTCTGGGGATGGAGCTGCGTGGGACTGCGAGAGTCATTGAGCTGATATCGCGTTCATCCTCGGCGACTCTCACAAGTGCGTCGCGGGCCAGCTCAATCATTTTGTTGTGAAATGCAAGCGGTCCGAGATTTTGTATTTTATCATCCATGATAAAGTGGCTTTGGTTCTTTGTGTATTTTCCAGTCTTCTCATCAAGGGTGATGAGCCCCAGCTCGGTTAGGAGTGTTAGACTTGCCTGAACTTCATCAGCGCCGGCATGTGGAATGAGCCGGTGTGCCAAGGTTCCTGATTCGTGGCTGGTATTGTCAAGTGCTATCATTTCAAACACAACACTGTGAAGCCAATGGCTATAGAACTCGAGCTGTCTGCGTGTGTGCTGATCGGGAATGGATTCGCTCCGAATCTCGATGATTTTCTCGAGTGCTGCCTCACGTCTCTTTAAATTTCTTCGCAGATCAAGTTCCACAAGTTTAAGAAAATATCGACGTCGCTCCAAAACCAATCCCAAGGAAGCAATAATAACTTGGGCGTTCTTTTGTGACAAACGCCGTTGTCCGTTGACGACAAGGTTCATCAGATTCGAACTCCCGAGGCCAAGCTCCTCGGTAAAAATGACATAGGTGTAGGGTGTTTTGAGTTTCTTTGCCTCATGGTAGAGGGCTCGCAGGAAGACCTTGTAATCAAGGAATTCACAAACATTGATGCGCGCTGCAATTTGCGAAAGAAACTTGGACACGTGCTCGACTCCAAAGTCAAACGACGGATCTTGTGATCAAGATCCCTTCTTCACTTCTTTTCGGGATTCTTTCCCGTAACTTTATTTCTAATCTATCATGCCGGAATTAATAATTAAATAATAACCTACCCGGTATTCCTTGATCTGCTTTACGATCTTGTCAAATCTCAGCCTTGCCAGGGGTTTAGGGGGGGTGACATGGGGTGAGCGTGTCTGTGTGCACTGAAATTTAAGAAAAAGACAGTGTGTTCTGAATGCGAAATTGAGTTGCTAGGTGTACGGCCTTGCTTGCTGCGATCAAAACGGCTCAAGCGTATGTACTGCATTCGGCGGGGTGAAATTTTCCCGGTAGCGAATAGTTCGACTGACGCGCAGTTCGTCTAATGAAACTCGAAGGGTTGAGCCAAGTAAAATTGGGTTGGTGTTTTGAGCTAGGCTGGTTTGGTTTATCGTGCCCAAAGCACATCGTCGTCCATTAACAAACAAATTCATGCTACCGAGGTCAAAGGTTGTTGCGATATGAGTATATCCTTCTGAATCGGGAAAATCACCTCTGGCACAAACCACAGATTTCCAGGCATTCAGGTTCCAAACTGAAAAAACAACCGCTTCCACGCGCCCGTTGCTTGAGCTGTCGTTCTGCACTTCAATTTTCCAGCTGCCATTTTTTCCGAGGAGCCAAAGAGGTTTGTCATTGGTATCCTGAGTTGATGCAATCGCCAGTTCGATTGTTGCCCTCTTTGCAAAAAGCTCATGGACAAGATTGTTTTGTAGGCTGATACCTTGGTTCAGGTACGATGCACTCATTCCAAAGCTCTGATGTGTGGAATATGTCACGGAGCCTGTAGGTGAAAAAACGTTGCCAGGCCATCCGCTGATTGAACCGTAATGAGAGCTATTCGCAGTATTTGAATCAAACCTAAACAAGAGAGCCGTATCCCATTTGTCTCGGAGAGATAAGCGGATCTCTCGTGGAGTCGAGGATGCGCCTTTGGAGTCTGTTGTTACGAATGCCAAGTTCACCGTTTCCGGAGGATTGGCCAGCAGCGAGTCAACGAGTTCAAAAACAGCCTGACACCGTAATTCTGATCCCGATGTTCCAATCTGCGAAAGCTTCGCAGTACGGAAGACGTTTGCAGGAGTAGATGCGATGTAGAGACGCTCAGTGCAACTAACTTCTGAGGCCGAGTTAGCGTCAATTATGGAAAAATCGACATGCAATGGTAATTGTGAATTGTATTTTGTCTCGCTGGCCATGTTTATAAGAATGGGGGCGAGATTAACCGAGCTAGAGCCGGGCGGGGCAGAAAGGATTGTCAAAGGAGGCTCGGATAATCTTTCGAGTGAAGGGTTCCCTGCAGAGTCTACGGCCGCTCCCGCAGGTATCTTGATAGAAATTGCTCCATCTCCCGTGCATCCCGAAACTGTGATTTGTCGTTTGCTTGGGTTACTTCCTGAGACGCCGATTGTGGAGCAGTCAGCGCTGCCTGATTTAATCAGTTGCACTGCCCCGGTGGTCAACGTGATACTGGCGAGGCCGCTGCCCGAATCCTGGAATGTAACATCAAAGGTTGCAGAGCCCGGCCCAACGGTAACCAAGGGGCTTGGAGCGCTTACAAGTGCCAACGGTGCTTCAGTATCTTTGAGAACGTCGAGAGCAATGCCAACATATTGAGAGGTGCTGCCTCGTTGAACGATATTGATCCGCTTTAGGCCATCAGGAGAGTCTGGACTCAAATTCACGGAAAAATTTCCGCCGACACACTCCGTACTCGAGTTGGAACTCAAGTCACTCGAGATTGATACGATGCTGCCTCGTTTGCATCGACCAGAAATAACAACCGCACCTCCCTGCACCGATCCGGGAAGTGGACTATCAATTGCTAAATCTGAGTACTCTAATTTGCGCACGGAAGGATTGATTGCTTCCATGCCTAACGATTGTGACCAAGAGTACCTCGGCAGGGTTGATTGCTGATTGGGTATCGTCGACAACAACTGAACTGCCCACAATCGATCAATCGATTCATTTGATTTTCCCAGCACCTGATGAGTTGCAACCTGAGCAGCGATATCTTCGGGAAGGGGAACGACGACCGTGTCGTTCAGATTTGGGCCATTCAGATTTAGGGTAACGCGGTTCACATCAATGGAGTTGGTTGGCAATGAGAACCTGCCGAGAGCGTCTGTGACGCTGAGAGCTCTTGTAGATGCAATGCTAACGGCAACGCCCGGGAGGGGGTCACCTTGGGCATCTAATAAAACTGCTGTCAAATATGAACCGATCACCACGACCGGGGGTATCAGAGTTCCTTCGGAAAGCACTCCGGCTTGAGTGGGCTGGGGGAGAGGCATAGCATTGGGATTTGTGTTTGAAGCGGAGGTTTGGCCGCTGTAGAGCAATTGTCCGACTTTACCGCACGAGGTTACCCCGGTTAGGCTTAATCCAAGTAGAAGTAATGTTGAAAAGAAATGTGTTCGCATCAGGGTTCAGCCTTCTTATTGCCAACATCCACCAGCATCCACCAGCATCGTCATCTTCAATCTATCGGTTGGGAATCCTCTGAGTTGACCGAATTTTGTAAACCCCCGCATCATCAAAAAAGTGAATTATGTTAGTCTCTGTTTTTGCAAAAAAAGTTCCGGAAAACCCGGAAAGCCAATGAGGAAGCAAGTGGCTTCCCATGGTCTCATGCAACCAATCGCCTGGCGCATTCAATATCGTCTTCTTCGTTGGGGGTCATCTCCAAAGCATCTCGTGTGATGAGTTGGGGTGCGTCAGAATCATCATCTGATATGAGCTGAATTGACTCTGTTTCCAGTCCTATAAGGATATCTACAGAGAGCTTGCCTGAACCTAGCGCAATCTGGGCGAGTAGGGAGAGAAAAATGAGTGGGGCCAAATTCAAAGCCCAGAGCTGTTCTGCTGTCGCGTCACTTAAGACTGCTAAACACATGGCGCCGAGAACAAAAGGCAGCTGCGCGATGGCGGCAATCCTGGTTACGAATCCTGTGATAATGGCGATGCCGCCGGCAAAATGAGTTGCGACTGCAAGATGGCACAATATGAAGGTCAGAAAAGGCAGTGGTCCTGACCACAAAAATCCTGCCAAAAATGAGTTATCCTGAAAAAATGAGATTGCAATTGCAAGAAGCGAGGTTCCATTTAAAACGCGGAAAACGTCAAGAGAGTAGTTGTTGATCATTTCAGAGAATGTTTTCACGTTTATTTCCTTCCAGTAAATTAATCAGAAAAATTCCAAATTTGTTTCTTCAACTTTTTTCGTTGTCGTGATTCGTTGTTGTAGATGTTTCGATTGCTGGGTAATAAGTTAGATCGCTTTGCAAAAGCATCTTAATGATTTCTTCTTGGAGTGCATTCACCTCATCAGAGTGTTGGGCTCGTTCCAATGCAATTTTTGAAGTGTCCTGTGTTCCGATTTCTGGCTGGAAAGTTAGTAGTTGAATGCAGGCGTTAACGAGTGTTGAGCTGAGTAGGAGTAGCGTTGGCATTTCTATTTCTCCTCTGTGTTCGTCTTCTATTTATCTTTTCGGTGTTACGATCCGTAACTTAAAGTAAGTAACTAAGTATATGGTTTTATTGATTAAAATGATTTACTGAATTGATTTTTGGGTTGATTAAACGTATGTGTTGAAGCGAAAGCTGACTGTGTGGCGGGCTCTTGATTCGATTGTGCGATTCATCTCTCAATCTTCAGTGCGTAAAATGTGCTCTCACCGTTCTTTGGGCTGTTACGCTTTATTCTTGTGATCGCGATTTCGGTTTAGATACTGTTTTATGACTTTTAGTATCCAATGAGTAATATTAACTACATCAATTTCAGGCATTTAGTTTTACTTTTAAGATTACGCATTATAAATCCGAAATGCAATTAAGGGCAGTTCTACAGATTCGACTGTTCGAAAGCCCCTCAACTCGAGACTTATTGGGTCTTTTGGGAACCATTCACGCGAGGAGTCCGAAAATGCAACTTGTAAATCCGTCGTTAGTCGTTTGCGCATTCTTCATATTTTTAGCCGGCTGTGGCAGTCAGCCCTTCGGCTCCGATTCCAACCTCTTAGTCGCAAACGAAGTTGCCTCAGTGACCTCAGAAGGAGAAGGTCTGTGCATCAGGAAAGATTCGTCGACACCGAGTTCTGGTTACGCGAGTGTATTGGATTCCAAAGCAAAGTACTCTGCAAAGGAATGTGAGAAACAGGGTGCATCCGGGAATTCAGGAGCAAGTAACGACAGTGGCGACGATTGTGTTTGCGACAGTGATTCAACCGAGACCAAAACCGGTTGTGCCAAGACCCATGAATCTGGTTGTGAGAACGAGGATGATTCCGATGATTCGAAATCGAGTTCAGACTCTGTGAAAGAAGTTGAGTGCGACGATTGATTGCATTCGTTAAAAAAAGCGTCTGCCTTCAATCAAAATTTGAGTGCATCCAATCTCACGTTTCTTCGATCTGATTTGTCTTTCAAATGCTGCAGAGATCGTTTCTGGCGTCTTTAGGTCTCTGCGTTTATTGCGGAATGACCCCGCGGTTAAGAAAATGGGATTCTTCTGGGCCTACAACTTCTCTCATAAACCTTAATCCTTCTGGGTTCTTGTTTGAATCCAATGGCAATGTATTGGACAAACCCAAATTTTCGAAAAAATCTTTACTTAAGTCTCCCGATTTGCGGCCGAACCCTCTCTTAGAAAAGTGATGAATTGTGTAAAGCAGTTCAGGACAGAGCAAGAGGAATCTATGAAGAGAGACTTCCGACCATTGTTTGCGACTGCATGTTTATTTTCGGGTGTTGTTTATGCTCAGAAATCCGAAGCTCAAGGAAACTCAGTTGCTTTAGCCGACAATAAGAAACCTGCGCAGGCGCAGCAGCCTGCAGCAGCGCCGCAACCAGGACAAGCGGCACAGCAGCAAAACCCAGCTCCGCAGGCTCAGGCAGCAAACGCTATTGCCGACATACGTCCACAACAAAACGTCTCGAACATTGGGTTTGGCGTTGGTTTTGGATTTAATCCTCACCCCACATCACGTTTTGAACTCGACCTTCTTTTTAACGATCCACAGATTCTAACAATCTCATTTGAGGCGAGCACATTCAGCAACAAACACTTTGTTGCAAAAAGCCTTCTCATCGATAACTACGAACGGAATGTGAAAAGGCGTCGCTTGTCGCTAATGTACCGCAACTTTTTTACATCAAACCTCTACTACACTGTTGGTATGGGGCTTGAAAACTATGTTGCCAGCATGCTCGGTCCGGTTGCGCTATATAGCCGTGAATACAGGTCCATCATTACCGGAGTGCGGCAAGGTTACAGCCTAACGCTGGGCATGGGGCAATCGTTCAAAAGCGGCCCCATCAATCTCAGAATCGAATGGTTTGGCTTCTCATTCTTGAAAAAATCGAGGGATATAACTTTTTACAACGATGATCCGGCCAGCACGCCAGAGAAAATTGAGGAAACAAAAAATAAGCTCAAAAAGGATACTCCAGAATCAGTGCGTTTGATGAACACAACAATCAGCTTTGAGTTCTGAGTTCCGCAACCGGAAGAGCTTGACTCAGGGGTAAGTCGAAACATTCGAAAAAAATCCAAGCAACAATTGCCAAGACTCCAGGCAACTACCGAGAAATGAAGCGCCGACACCACCTAATTCAGGTGAAGTGTCGGCGCCTGTTCATACGAAGCAGATAACAGCATCTCACACTCAGGTGCGAGCGCGTTACTTGGCTTCAGCCTTCCAGCCTTTTGCCATAGCTTCATCTTGGTGTGTCACACCGAACAAAATCGTTCCGGGTTTACCAATCGAATTCACCTCTACGGCTTTGCTTCCCTTCTTCTTCAAAGGAATAGCGGCGCCCTTATACTCAAGGGTTTCTTTGGTGAGGCTAGCAATCAGCTTGGCATGGTCGATGTTGGTGTCGAAGTTGGGTAGCAGTGTTGAACTTACTCCCGACTTAGCCAGCAGCTCTTTGACCTCAACATTCATGTCGTATTGGGTCGCGCGGTGATGCGTTGTGAACGACAAGCGGCCGTCGAGAGCTACATTCTTGCAACCATCCTTCAGCGTCTGGGGTGCAATTTCAATGGCTTTCGGTGAAACCCATTTTGCACCAGGGAAGAAGTCATCGTTCAAGAAGCCATGGTAGATATGATACTCAGGCATAGCCTTACGCAATTCAACGACAGTGCCCTTCATTTGCGTAACAGCAGTATCACCCGTGTTGATGAGCCACTGGGGAAGACCATGGCTACCAAGCAGTATGCAAACTTCCGAGGGAGATTTTCCTGGGAACGCTTTGGCGATGTCTTCGCGGAGCGATTTTGCCATCACTTCCGTAAAGCGTGGATCTTGCCCGTAGTGAGCCAAGCCAACAACTTCTGGGTCATATGATGGATTTTTCTTCAACCACTTGAGCACGTCTTCCATATTCTCGCCGCTCGAAGCGTAAGAGAACTGAGCACCCTTGTTGATAACAACAATTTTAGTCACACCATCTTTACGCATCTGTTCAAGCGTGTCGTCGATGAAAGGTGTGGTGAAGTTGAAGCCCACATAGGCCTTCGCACCTGGGATGAGTGCCTCGAGTTCCTTGTTGATGACCTCAATTTGCTCGAGCGAATTTGCATAGTAACGGGTTGGGCCGATGATGTCGTACTGCTTGCGGACAATTCCGACCGAAAGACGATAAGCAGGGTCATCGAGAAGCTTACGTGTCCACATGGGCAGGGGAATACCAACATTCTTCTGGAACGAAACTTTGATGTAGTCTTCCAGTTGAGTGTCTGGATTGTCGATGTCACCATGCGAAGCAAAAAGCAGACCCACTTTTTCAGTGCTCGCAGCACTGCGGGTAGATTGAGACTCAGACAACGAAGCACGGCCGCAGGCAATCATGCTGCCCAGAGCCAAAAACGAAAGGCCGGAAACCAAAGCGCTCTTCAATTTTCTCATATCTGACACCTCCTCTAATGTCGCTCGGCTCACCTACCGAGGGTGTGACCGTAGCGCGGTTCGTTGAAACCACGAAATGTTTATTTGTACAAGTTAAAATTATACGTCTGTGGAAGTTTTTTGGTTTTTTTTTTGACCATCCAGTAGCGTTCGATTGTTGTTTTAGAGTTCGAAAACTACTGAGTTTTTGATGCACTGATGGAGCGGCTTATTTTAGGTAAAAAGTCGGAGATTGCT
>JBILKQ010000102.1:0-11108 GCA_044376655.1 Silvanigrellaceae bacterium | reverse complement strand
GCTTAAGAAACTCGAGTGGGAAAACCAAGTCGAGAAAATTCTAGGTTCGCGCCTGGCGGATGCCATTCACCAGATCCAGTCGCCCTTTTTGTTCGCTCAGCATATGCGTGCATTCCGATTGTCGAGCACGGATGATGGCAACGAACACATTTTTCTCAACGTAAACAACGTGCAAGAAATCTGCCGCGGAATCTTGTTGCGTGTCAATAACAAAAAAAAGCACGAAACCTCAGGAACTTCGCGCACAATCGCATTTGTTGCAAGTCTCGCTGCACAGCTGCGGCTCTTTGAAAATAATAACGTGCAAGCCAATTTCTCGGAATTCTCAACCCACATTGCAAATTGCGTTGGCAGTGTGGGCCACCTCCTGACCATGCAAGAAACACTGTCCGTTGTGTTGCTTGAGCTCTCCCAGAAGACAGGCAACGTGAAGTGGCACAATGCTGGCTTTCCGGCACCTGTCGTATTCGGCAAACACAACGACACAGTTACACTTCCCACTGCAAGCCCACTCAAACCCGTGGTACCGGGCGAGCCTCACGACTGGCAATCCCATCAGTCCATCACGCTTCCCACGAGCACAGGACTGTTGTTTTTTGGAGATGCCGTGTTGAAACGCATGTCCGAGATTCACCTGTCGCAGTCTGCTTTGTATGACCGACTACGCACTATCACCAACGCTGCACAACTCATCATCGAAGCCGAAAAAGCCCTTTCAAAACCTGATTCCACACGAGTGGTGTCTGCCAGCGTTACACCCTGGAATGAGTTGCCCTACGACGTCAGCCTGCTGGCTGTTTGTCATGCTCCAGCCAAATCTCTCTGACCTTCACAGCTCAACTTGCCTTGCGAAGCTCATCGCCAAACACCGCAAGCTGCTGTCTGCTTCCTGGCAAAACAAAGAAGAAACGGGTGGTGCTGCTCTCGCGGTCGAAGCCGATGCGCCCCGTGTTGCGTTGCACAAGTCGCTGACAAAAGCCCAACCCCAAACCCATCCCCTGAGCAGAGCCCTTTGTGGTTACCGGCGCTTCAAACAGCTTACTTCGTATTTCGGGTGCTGGCCCCGCACCACTGTCAAGCACACTGATTTCTACGGGAGGCAAGCTATCATCAGCCGACTCTGAACCCACAGTGACACTGAAGACACGTATCCAAGGTTTTTCCTGTCCTGCAATGGCATCAACAGAATTTGAAATAAGGTTGGCGAAAACTTGCACGACATCACTTCGACGTGCGCGAACATAACGAGCACGCGAGAAATCGGCGTTCACAAAACCCAAGACATTTTGGGTTTTCACTTCAAGCATTTTCAGGGCATCATCGAAGGCTGCCTCGAGCTCCACCTCGACAATATCTTCACTCTGTCCCTCCGCTGACATCGACTTAATCGCACGAATGGTCTGAATTATTGAATCAATCAAACGAAATATATCGCTCACCTTGATGAGGATAGGCTCTGAGACTTTTGCAAATGATGGCTGGGTAGATTGTTGCTGCAACAGGATTTCTTCGCGGATACGTTCCGCCTTTAAGCGGATCGCGAAAACAGGGTTAATGACCTCATGTGACGTGTAGCGTGCAGCCATGGCCAGAGTTTTATCTCTGACACTGCTCTCAAGCTGTGCATGCGCTTCCTCCAAGCTTTCGAGCGCCTCTTGCTTCTCTTGCATCGTTCGCCGCATCTTCTCAGACAGAACGAACGATAGGAGAATTGCTTCCAGGGTTGCGCTTAACAAGACAATATTGAGCGTGAAAGTTGTGGAGGGGAGCCACCCAAACATCTTGATACAGTAGGCCGCTGCTCCTGCGAACAAGACGCCCTCGGAGATGAGGAACAGATTTGCGATGCGTCCATACTTTTGCCGCGCACGCCAGGCCCGACTGAATCCCAGCGTCAGGGCTGCCAGGGCGCACACGTTGGCCTGTATCGACGCAAAGAATCCACCTTCAGCGAACTGCAAAACAAATCCGAAAACGCACAAGGTTGAAAAAAATCCCCAAACCCACCGTTCTGCACGTGTCAGAGATGTTTCTTTGAAGAGCGTGTAGGAAAAAGCAATGTAACTGAGACTGACAAGATTGATGAGCAAGTTGGCTGAATTGTAGTGGAGCCAGAGCACATCGGGCCACAAGAACATGTGCCCAGTTCCGTTGATCGACGCTGCCATAAGCGCAATCGAAGCAACATACACTCCGTAGAAGAGAAATTCACGTTCACGGCGCGCTACGCCGACCATCACGTTGTAAAGAGACAACAGAATAAGACCACCAAACAAGCTAGCTAGCGGAACGAGCTCACGGATCACTGAACTCAAAAACACCCGCTCATCGAGAAGGAGAAACGGAACATTCATGACGTGAGCTTTTAGGCGCACCAAAGCCTGATACTGCTCACCTGGCTTTACTTTCACTGGAAAAGACACATGCCGCACATCGTTCAGATTTTGTGTCCGCGGCAGCAGTTTGTCGGTAAAATTCTGGGTCTGCCCGAGTACAGCAGAGTTCGGTGCAGCACTGCCCGGATCGCCTTTGATTTCAGTGAGTGAGCCGTTGATGTAGGTATGCCGCAATTGCAGGACAAATGAGGAACTTGTGGCAGCTGATGGGTTATCAAATTTCATCAATACCCAAACACCTTCGCGCAAATACCCAAGATCCAGCTGCCCCGTTTGCCCACCTGTCGGCTTAAATTTTCCTGCGCTCAATGCTGCGAAAGCTTCACCGACAGAGAGTTCCTGCCCCACAGGTTCCTTGAAATACTGCAAACTGACACGTTCTGAGGTCACCTCTGACTGATTCATCAGATGGGATGTCACCAACAAGAAGGCGATTGCAGTGAGGAAAACGAGAAGATATCCGCCATGGTCGGCTTTGCGCGCAAAATGGTTCAGTGAGCTGTTTTCTAGAGAAGACGAATCCTTGTGCATCTTAGTGCGCCTCCAGACCTCCTGTCTTCGGAGCACCTCAACAGAAACACAAAAAAAGATTTTTAATACAAATAAATCATTTGCTTATAGGAAAAATTAATCTCTTAAGCGTTCAGTAGAGCCCCAAAATCTCCGCCCGATCCAGGCCTTGCACGCACAACTTCGCAGACCCCGCGCAGCGAAGAGCCGCGCCGAACAATGAGCCCTTGCCAAATACGGCGGGCTTGATACTGTACGCGGCACTTGAAGCACTCAAAATCGTCTGCAGGGAGTTTCCCATGAGAGTTCTGCCACTTGCTCTGGCTCTGGTTGTCGGCTCAGTTCAGTTTGCGGCTCAAGCCGCCGTGATCGGCGTGGTCGATTCCGGAGTGGACTTCAAACACCCCGACCTCGCTCCCTTCACTTGGGTCAACCCCGGTGAAATCCCAAACAACGGCCTGGATGACGAACAAGACGGCTACATTGACGACATCAACGGCTGGAACTTTGTTGAAAACAACGCTGTTCTCCTCGACAGCAAGTACCTGAATACATTCCCGCCTGAGACCCCTCGCTTTTTCGAGA
Source organism: Silvanigrellaceae bacterium (assembly GCA_044376655.1). Classification (GTDB taxonomy): domain Bacteria; phylum Bdellovibrionota_B; class Oligoflexia; order Silvanigrellales; family Silvanigrellaceae; genus RFOM01. The sequence continues at coordinate 7,617 of JBILKQ010000102.1, read as the reverse complement.
TTCAAAAGCGACTCCTCGAGGGCACTGCCAGCGATGAAGACAGAGCATGGCTAAAAGAAAACCTCGAGAAGCCTGAGTTCCGTAAGAAGCTCGGCGTTTTCGGAAACTTTGTGCACGGAACACACGTGGCGGGTATTGCGCTGCGTAAAAACACCCAGGCAGACCTGCTCGGAATCAAAATGATTCCAACTGAAAGCCCACTTTCGCCCGATTCAACCTATGGCTTCCGCGACAACGCTCGTGCTGCTGCACGTTTCGTTTCTCGCGTTTGGGGCACGGTATGGCCCGTGCTTCGTGACGCCGGCTTGAAGGCAGGCCTCTCCAAGCTCGCTGAGCTACAAAGCACTCAATTTACCAAGGTTGCCCTTTATCTGAACGACAAACGTACAGACGTGGCCAACTACTCTCTGGGCGTGAGCACCACAGCCGCTTCGAATATCGTTAAACCTGTGCTTAAAGCTGTTCTGGGCCGCGAACCAAGCGAAGAGGAAGTGAAGAACTATGCTTCGTATTTTGTTGCGCGCGTAACGGAAAACGCTGAAAAATGGGTTGCTCTTGCACCCGACACCTTGTTCGTACTTGCTGCCGGTAACGATGGCGCCAACAACGACGTTCTCCCCACAGCTCCAGCGAACGCAAAAGCTCCCAACACTATCACGGTCGCTGCAACTCTCGGCCGCAGCAAGCTTGCACAGTTCTCAAACTACGGCAGGCAGATGGTCGACGTTGCTGCTCCTGGAGTTGGAATCACCTCAGCTCTCCCCGGTGGCGGTGAGCTTGTTCTGAGCGGAACCAGCCAAGCCGCTCCGTACGTTGCTCAAGTGGCAGCTGCTACCAAAGACGCAAACCCAGACCTCAGCGTCCATGACCTCAAGCGAATCATCATGGGCACGGTCGACAAACGCGACTGGCTTGCTGACAAGGTAAAGAGCTCAGGAATCGTCAACCGCGACCGCGCGCTGAAAGCTGCTGAGTTGTCCATCAAGATGACCGTGGCTCAGGCTATTCTCCAAGCTAATAAAGATATCGCCGACCTCGAGACCCCATACGAGCGTGTGATGTCTGCAGAAGATGAAGCGCTTCTGTGGGCTCCAGAGTTGCCTATCGGCCTCTGAGCTCAACGCACAACATTGTTAATGTTGAAAATAGAATCGTCGTGCGGCTCCTCGCGCGGCGATTCATATTTTATGGTGGTTATGTTTTTGGGAAATGCCGCATCAACAATGACCATTTGACTCACAAAAGGAATCTTCTTTCCTGCGCTCGTTAGCGAGTTGCCATACTCAAACGTCGCGGACTTAAACAACTCACCGCTCAAAGTCAGAAATTCCGCTTTCAAGGCCAGTTTCTTGTCCTTAGAAATCCAGTAGCGGATCTTATCGTAGGTCACGTTTTTATCCCGTGCCTTCAGATTTAAAACATAGGCAGGTGTTCTACCTAGCATCACTTCCTTATCAAAGTTCGCAACGTAGTCGCGTGCATAGTTGGTCGAAGCAATGTCACCGTTGGCCGCCTGCCCTGAGAGGCGTTGCCGTGCCGAAACCGCCACCGGTTTTTTCACACCTGGTTTGAGAAACCATAGGTTTCTGTTGTTGAACAGAACAACCTCGCCTTTGCAGCGCGGTGGGTTCACGCACTCTGCAAGCGCGTTCATACCCTTGGCGCGAACCTCATATTTTGAAACCGAGGCTTCGCCATCTTCGAGAGTCTCAATGGTGATATTCCAAGTCACACCTACAGTCAGACCACCGCGAAAACGGTCGGATGCCTTCATAAGCTCGTCGACGTTGGGAGATTCAGACGCCAGCGCGGGAAAGAGTGGCAAGGTGGCGAAACACCACGCACCGAGCTTCAAGGTTCTCGCAAAAAGACTCTCTCTCAACACCTAAGTATCCTCCAAAAGCTGTTTAACTTAAGATGCCCGATGCCAAGCCATATCCGCTTCTACAATCTGTCCATCCTGGAGACGAACAACATTGCGCACACGACCCATGAGCTTCTCGTCGTGAGTGGAGAACAGAAAAGTAACACCCGTCCGTGCATTTATCTCCAGCATCAGATCGATGATTTTATTGGCCGTGACTGAATCAAGATTCGCGGTAGGCTCATCCGCAAGAACAAGTGCTGGTTGCGTCACGAGTGCACGAGCAATGGCAACACGCTGCCGTTGCCCCCCGGAGAGTTGGTCCGGCAAATGACCTCTGAAGTCCGACAAGCCGACCTTCTCCAGGGCATCATGAACACGGTCTGTTCGTGTCTGACGGTCAACATGAGTTTGAATGGTGAGAGGTAACTCAATATTGTCGAAAACATTGAGCACAGGAATCAAGTTGAAGGTCTGGAAGATAAATCCAATTTTGCGATTGCGCAGCTCGCTTTTCTCGTTGTCACTGAGAGTGATAACCGAACACCCTTCCAATAGAACTTCACCCGAATCAGGAACATCGATACATCCGACCATGTTCAAAAGTGTGCTCTTTCCGGAACCAGATGCACCTACAACAGCTGTGAAATCGCCCTGTCCCAGAGTGAAATTTACTCCACGCAGAGCCGGAGTCATGGTTTTTCCGAGCTGGTAGGATTTGTGCACTTCTCTGAGCTCAATCAAACTTTTACCAGACATGTTTGTGCCCCAAAGAAAAAGAAAAACGCTGAGCAACTGCGGCAGCCGAAACATTGTCACCGTGGTAGCCACCAACTGACGCAAAAAACACTGTGTTGTCGGAGAAAATGTACTCGCCGTATGCAACAAAAAGACCTGATGAGTCATCGAAAGGTTTCAGGTAACGTACGAGCGAAGTCCATTTGTTTTGGAAGCCAAAATTGTTACGACGAGCCGCAAACAGGAGCCCACTCTTCGACTGTACTTCTACTCCGGGCTGAAAAAAAACAGGTAGAAAGGGAGAATTTCCACGTTCGAGCGCTTGCGCATCCCGAAGTGTAACGTCATCAAGACCAAGACTATTGGCGTAGGCTTCTGCTCGCACCTCGATGTTGTCGAGCAGAGTGTAGCGTGCACCAATCACGAATTCATAATTAAAGTCTTGTTTTCTCAACTCGGTCTGATCGTAAACAATAAATGAATCTGCTTGCGGCCGTCCGGGCACTGAAATGCGGCGTGGCAAACTGATATCGCCACCTTGATATTGCCCTGCATCAACATAAGCCTGCAGAGCGTCAGTGAACGCATAGGTTGCATATTGTCCCCAAAAAGGGAAACCCTGCTTTTCCGCAGCACCCAACACCAAACCAATCGAATTAGCCCCATTATTCCAAGAAAACTCTGGCTTTAACAGCATACGGCGACCCGAGAAAAGACGCGCCCGGTTTTGCCGCTCCGTCTCGTATTCAGCCATCGCCACCAAACTCATCTGCTGGCCCAAACTGAAATTCATGCGCACCAGATCACGAGTCTCGACCTCGCTTTGCGGATTACGTATCATGCTATCCGCTAAGCGCGTTGGCCTGAAGATCCAGTTGCTCGGGCTTCTAAGTTCTGCCGGACCCCACTGAAAGTTCTGTTTGCCAGCGGTCAATGAAAATTCTGCAGAGGGTTTCAAGACAGCAAAAACCTCACCAGCATCTGCAGTAATTGTGGTGCTCAGTTGATCCTGTCGATTGCTTTTCGTTGCACGCTCATGAGCAAAATGGATCCGGCTGCGGGCATTGAATTGAAAGCTCCGACCATTGGATAATTTAAAACTGGGATAAATATGGTCGCGCAACGATAGCCACGGGAGCAAAATTTTGTCGTCTGAGAATAAACCAAAATCCACCGTCGGTGCCGATAATTCACCAATTAAAACATTCTCAAGTCCTACAGAGAATTTGAGTTCAGATTTATCCTGAAAATAGGAAGGGACCGGAGGCTCTGTGGGCTTTGGTTTGGCTTTGACCTCACCGCCAGCCTTCTGCTTCTTTTGGTTGAGCTTCTTTTGGTTGAGCTTCTTTTTTGCAGGCTTCGGTTCAGATGCCTTGCGCTCGGGAACGGGCTGCAGAGAACCCTCCTGCTCTGCCGGTGGGGGAGCACCAAAATCAGCTTTTGGCTCCTGCTCTGCCTGTGGTGGCGGCTCAGCGTCAGGTTTTGTGGTCTGCTCTGGTTGGGCAAACGTGGGTTCAGCCGACTGCTGGAACGGCTCAACGCTTTCGTCTGTTGCTGTTGCGGGCTTAGCCTCTGCGCCACCCCCAGAGGGCAGATTGGGAGACGGTAGAGGCAAAGCTTCAATCCCAGAATTCTCCGCGCCTTGATCATTAGGAGGGGCGAATTCAACTGGATTGGGTGGTGCAGAGGATGATGGAGCTGCTTTACGCGGGCTTGGATTTAAATCCGATTCAGATGGCAAAACTGGCTGATAGAACTCCGGTTCGCTTTCGCCCTTAGTTTCGCTCGAAGGCTCTATGCTATCAAAGACTTCTGGGTCTGAGTCTTGTGCAACACCACGAGCGGCTGCAGCCTCGGCAGCCTCAATTGCAGAATGCTCCTCGGTATCGAGCGGAATTTCAATGGGATACGAACCCGAGCCATCATTCCCCTGTGCAACGGCACTCAGCAATGCAAACGGGAGAATTTGCAAGCGGCACGACCACATCTTGTTTCTTTTCGGAAACACTCAAAGACCTCCACTCGAGTCTAGTATGATCCTACCCAAATCTGAGATCGCTTGAGGCAGAAAGTTTGCATCGGAGGCCCATTTTTTGTCTATTTGTGTGGAAAATGTGTCACTTGAAAACAGAGCACTGCATTTTTTTCATCCTCCTGTTACCTTAGAGTGCTAAGCTTTTTCTGAAATCCGGAGAATGCACAAATGACGACGCGCCTTATGCTGGCGTTAAAGAACCTGGGACGAAACCGCCGCAGAAATCTTGCTACTGCAAGTGCAATTGTTCTGGGGTACGCCGGTCTCATTCTTCTCAGCGGCTTTGTGACCCGCATTGAAAAGTTTTTTCGCGCGACTTCAGTTTATTTGAACCATGTCGGCAGTCTCTCGGTCTACAAGCCCGAAGGGGTCGATAAGCATCTGCTCAAACCAGCGAAGTACAGCTTGTCGGCCGAAGAACAACAAAAAGTCAGACAAACCATGGAAAAGCTGTTCCCGCAAAATGAAGGGATCGGTGCAAGCCTGCAGGGCTTCACTCTTGTCGGAAACGGCTGCAAAACTTGGCCTGTGCGTATCTCTGGATTCGAGAAGTCTCTCGAAGAAAAACTCGTCAAGCATTGGGCTGTGAAGAAATTTGCCCCGGAACTCCTCAACGCCCGACGCGGAAAAGGGCTGTGGGAATTCCAGAACATCGTTCCCATTTTGGTTACGGAAAAGGTTGCGCGCAATCTTGGCAAAGAAACTCTCAATCTTGATGGTTCCGCGTCTTCTTCTGGCACTCAGGCTGCAATGATCCCAGAATGCAGTGCCCCTGATTTCCGGAGTCTGAGCGCATCTGACCCAAACGTACAACTTGCGGGCCGCACCTTCCAGAACAACTTCTCAGCGATCGATGCTGAAATCATAGGCTTCTATTCCAGTGGTTTGGAGCTTCTCGAAGAATCTGCGGCCCTACTCCCGCTCGAGGCTTTGCAAAAGCTTTATGAGACCGATGCCGTGACCAAAATGATTGTATTCCTACCCTGGGAAACTCCTGTGGAGGAAAATGCAAAACTTTTGGCCAACGCACTGAAAAATGAAGGGCTCGACCTTGAGGTTCACCATTTCAAGGAATTTGCAGTCAACCCCTTTTATGCAGGATTCATGAATCTGATTTACGTCATGTCGACATTCTTTCTCACTCTTGCGGTATGTGTGGTGACCCTGACTGTCTCCGACACCATGACGATGAGTGTCCTCGAGCGCTCGAAAGAAATTGGAACGCTGCGGGCCGTTGGCTTTAAGAAAAAGATGATTAGCCGGATGTTTTCTGAAGAGGGCACATTGCTTGGTTTACTGAGTTTACCGGTCGGCCTTCTGATTGCCTGGCTTGTGGCTTGGGCCCTCAACCGCGCCAACATCCTCTTTGAAGTCCCTGGTATTTCTACAAAGCTGGAAGTGGTTCTGGAAATAGATCCTGTGCACTGCGCCTTGGTTGGTCTGTTGTTGGTCTGTGTCACGACCCTTTCCGGATGGATCACTTCGGTGCGCACCAGTCGGCGTGAGATCGTGAAACTTCTGCAATCACATGTTTCTTAAGCGTATCGTGGTGTTGGCAAAAGGAAGTCTTAGGGTATTGAGGAGCGTATGAGTTTCTTGAAAATGGGAGTGCGCAATACTCTCAACAATTGGCGCCACTCGCTCGGCTCAGTGCTTTCTGTGGCGATTGGATTTGCCGCACTGACACTGTTCAACGGCTATATCAGTGTTGTGCAAGACATGTATGAAGACAACTATCGCCAGAGAAGCATGTTTGGTGATGTGATGATCGAAAAATCCGAGAATGGACAGCCCATCGATTTTGAAGACTCACGTATCAATGAAAACGAACAGGCCTTCATTGAGAAATTTATTGCCGATAATGCCGCACTCGTCGATCAGTATGCAAGATTCCTCATCGTGAGTGGCTTGGCCAACAACGGCAAATCCAGTTCGATTTATTGGGGATTTGGTTACGATTTCGACAAAGGAAAACAACTGCGCGACCCCACCTGGCCTTGGAACAGCAAAGCTGGAAAGCCACTTGACCTTCAATCTGCCGACACAGTGATGCTCGGCGAAGACATTGGCGACACGTTTGGATGCGTCCCTGAGCGAAAAGAACGCTTGCTCACCAAAGTCGGCGGCTATGACCCAGTGGAAAGACCATTTCGCTGCGAGCGCCCAACGTTGCAGTTGACTGTCACCACCGATGCAGGACAGGTGAATGCAATGAATTTTAAAATCGGAGCCCTCGGCGGAGTCGGACTGCGAGGCATTGATTCCTGGTACCTGATGATGTCACTCCCTAAAGCTCAAGAGCTTCATGATACACCCGACATCTCTCACCTGCGCCTGCGCCTGAAAGATCCAAAAATGTTCTCTATTTTTGTTGAACGCTTCAACTCCGCAGCACGTGCTGCAGATCTCGAATTGAGAGCCTTCGACTGGCGCGAACATATTCTCGCCCGGGTTTACAAGCGAACAATGAGTCTGTTTTTGATTTTTCGGGACCTGGTGAGCGCGGTGATTCTGACAATTTCTGGCATGTCGGTTCTCAATGCGATGGTCAAGAGTGTCAATGAACGCCAACGTGAAATCGGGACTCTGCGTAGCCTTGGCTTCCGCGGGAGTCGCATCATCTCAATTTTCACTACTGAGGGAATTGTGATCGGGATATTGGGTTCGGCAGTTGGAGGGGCGATCAGTGTTTTGGCATCCCTGCTCCTCAATCGAGTCGAGTTCATTTACTACGCTGGCTTTCTCTCTGATCCGGTTCCATTCGTGATTGGACTCGTTCCTCGACTTTATCTCTATTCGCTCCTGATTCTCTGTTCGATTGCCGCCATTGCGTCGTTTTTCGCAGCCCGCCGTGCGGTAAAGATCAGCATTCCGGCTCTGCTCACCTCAACCTGAAAGCAGCACAGAATGCGCCCCGCAGAACTCACTCCCGAAATCGTTCTGTTTGCATACAGCCAAGGTTGCTTTCCGATGCCCGATG
>JBILKQ010000015.1:0-31227 GCA_044376655.1 Silvanigrellaceae bacterium | reverse complement strand
CCTGAGAAGAGTTCACTTCTCGCGAAGATTAAAAAATCCATGGACGAGAAGCTTAACCTCGCCCAGGTCATGACCGAAGAGCAAATCAGCCGTGTTAAACGCGGCGACGAGTTGCCTCCAGGCGTTATTAAAATGGTCAAGGTTTACGTGGCTATCAAGCGTCGTCTCCAGGTGGGTGACAAGCTCGCTGGACGTCACGGAAACAAGGGTGTGATCTCCAAGATTGTGCCTCAAGAAGATCTACCGTTCATGGAAAACGGAACACCTGTGGACATCGTGCTGAGCCCATTGGGCGTTCCTTCACGTATGAACATCGGCCAGGTCATGGAGACGCACTTTGGTTGGGCGGCTCGCGGCATCGGTGAAAAGATCAATGACATGATCGAAAAAGCTGCGCCACGTGCTGAGCTCGAGCAGTACCTCCTGAAAGTTTGGGATGACGAAAGCGTGCGCAGCTTTGTCAAGGGCTGTAGCAATGAAGAATTGCGCCAGTTCGTGCGTAAGTATCGCGAAGGTGTGACGCTCTCCAACCCCGTCTTTGACGGTGCTGAAGAAAAAGAGGTGTTCGACTACCTCAAGCTCGCGGGCTTGCCTGAATCCGGTCAGGTGGAACTTTATGACGGTCGTACGGGCGATAAGTTTGACCGCCCAGTGACTGTCGGTGTCATGTACATCCTCAAACTCCATCACTTGGTGGATGAGAAGATTCACGCCCGTTCTATTGGTCCTTACAGTCTCGTTACCCAGCAGCCTCTGGGTGGTAAGGCTCAGTTTGGTGGCCAACGTCTGGGTGAAATGGAAGTGTGGGCAATGGAGGCATACGGTGCCGCCTACACGCTGCAGGAATTCCTTACGGTCAAGTCGGATGATATCGTTGGCCGTACAAAGATGTACGAAGCAGTTGTGAAGGGTGAGAACATGATGCTCCCTGGATTGCCTGAGTCGTTCAACGTCTTGGTCAAGGAAATGCAATCGCTCGCATTGGATGTGAAATTGATCAGAGAGGGTGAGGAGGTCAGTCATGAGGACCTCCAGCGGGAACAAAGAGAGAGCAACTGATTCTCTCTTTCTGCCTCGCTGAGAACGAAAAACCTTCGCCCCTAGGAGCAAAAAATGAACGATAATCTGAGAACTGCGTACAGCTTCTTCGAAAAGCCCGTTGATCCGCTCGATTTCACGGCTGTCAAAATCGGTCTGGCTTCTCCAGAGAGAATCCGTAGCTGGTCGTTCGGTGAAGTTAAGAAGCCTGAAACCATCAACTACCGAACCTTCAAGCCAGAAAGAGACGGTCTTTTCTGTGGAAAAATCTTCGGACCTGTCCGGGATTTTGAGTGTATTTGCGGCAAGTATAAGCGCAAAAAACACCGCGGAACTGTCTGCGAAAAATGTGGTGTTGAAGTTATTGAGAGCAAGGTCCGCCGTGAGCGCCTTGGTCACATCAACTTGGCCTCACCTGTTGCGCACATCTGGTTCTTGAAATGCCTCCCCTCCCGCATTGGTGCTGTGGTTGATTTGTCTTTGAAGGATCTTGAAAAGATTCTTTATTGTGAGTCGTATATTGTTCTCGATCCCAAGGAAACGGATCTTAAAAAGCACGAGCTTCTGAGCGAAGATAAATATCAAGCGGCTTTGCGTCAGTATGGTAACAATACGTTCCAGGTGAGCATCGGTGCCGAAGCTATCATGGACATGCTTCAGCAAATCGACGTTTTCGAACTGGCAAACCAGTTGCGCGAGGCTCTCAAGAACACGACTTCAGATGCTCAAACCAAAAAACTCATCAAGCGTTTGAAGGTCGTTGGTGCATTCATGACCAGCGACAACAGTGTCGAATGGATGATGCTCAACGTTATCCCCGTGCTGCCTCCTGACCTCCGTCCACTGGTTCCGCTCGACGGTGGCCGTTTTGCCACCTCCGACCTCAACGACCTTTATCGCCGCGTCATCAACCGTAACAACCGTTTGTTGCGCCTTGGCGAGCTCAATGCACCTGACATTATCGTCCGCAATGAAAAGCGCATGTTGCAAGAAGCGGTTGACGCTCTGTTCGACAACGGCCGTCGTGGTAAGACCTTCACTGGTCCGAACAAGCGCCCATTGCGTTCACTCTCAGACATGCTCAAGGGTAAGAACGGTCGTTTCCGTCAAAACCTTCTCGGTAAGCGCGTCGACTACTCCGGCCGTTCCGTGATTGTTTCTGGCCCTGAACTCAAGTTGCATCAGTGCGGCCTTCCCAAGTTGATGGCTCTGGAAATGTTCAAGCCGTTCCTGTTCAACAAACTCGAAGAGCGTGGTTTTGTTTCCACAATCAAGAGTGCGAAGAAGATGGTCGAGAAAGAACGCCCAGAGGTTTGGGATCTTCTCGAAGAAGTCACCAAGGAGCACCCCGTTCTTCTGAACCGTGCGCCAACTCTGCACCGTCTTGGTATCCAGGGTTTTGAGCCTGTTCTGGTAGAGGGCAAAGCTCTCCAACTTCACCCGCTCGTATGTCAGGCATTCAACGCCGACTTCGACGGTGACACCATGTGTGTTCACGTGCCTCTGAGCCTTGAAGCGCAGATCGAAGCGCGCGTCCTGATGATGTCAACGAACAACATCCTTTCGCCACAGCACGGTACACCAATTATCGAGCCCACCAAGGACATCGTTCTTGGTCTTTACTACCTCACACGTGAAAATGTGGGCGCTAAGGGCAGTGGTAAGAAGTTCTCCGATCTTGGAGAAGTGCGCGCAGCATACGATCATGGCCACATCGACGTTCACTCGCGAATTCATGTGCGCGTGAAACCCACGGACAAAACGTTGACCCAAACCACTGTGGGCCGCGTCATCCTCCGTGAAGTTGTTCCAAACCGCGTTCCCTTCTTTGAAAAATACAACAAAGCCATGGACAAAAAGAGCCTGGCTGCGTTGGTGAACGAAACATATCGCCTGTGCGGAGCCAAAGAAACTGTGCTTCTTGCCGACGCGCTACGGGAATTGGGCTACCGCCATGCAACTCAGGCTGGTATCTCCATCTCGATCAAAGACATGGTGATCCCCGCAGAGAAGGCAGCCCTTTTGAATCAGGCACATGAGGACGTGCGCACGGTTCACGAGGAATACAACCAAGGTCTGATCACCGAGGGTGAGCGTCACAACAAAGTGATCGACATCTGGTCGCGCGTTCAGGACAACATTGCTGAACACATGTTCAAGCAGATCTCGACTCAGAAAGTGAAAGACGAGACCGGCACCGACACAGTGATTCCGTCTTTCAACTCGCTCTTCATGATGGCCGACTCTGGTGCCCGCGGTAGTAAATCGCAGATGCGTCAGCTTGCGGGGATGCGCGGTTTGATGGCGAAGGCGACCGGTGAAATCATCGAGACGCCCATTACTGCCAACCTCCGTGAAGGTCTCACAGTGTTGCAGTACTTCATCAACACCCACGGTGCCCGTAAAGGTCTGGCCGATACGGCGCTCAAAACAGCGTCCTCGGGTTACCTCACACGTCAGCTCGTGGACGTTGCGCAAGATACGATTGTTTCGGAGTACGACTGCGGAACAATGGACGGCATCGAGATGACCCCTGTGGTCGATGGCGGCGAAGTGATTCAGAAGCTCAGCCAGCGTATTCTCGGACGTACCTCTTTGGAAGACGTCAAGAATCGTTCTACGGGCGAAATTATCGTGCGTGCCAACGAGGAAATGTCGGAAGAAGTCAATGCCAAGCTCGAGGCCGCCAAGATTGACCGCGTGAGAGTGCGTTCGGTTTTGACCTGTCGTACTCGTCGTGGTGTGTGTGCGAAGTGCTACGGCCGCGACCTTGCCACCGGTAACCTGGTGAACGTTGGTGAAGCTGTAGGCGTTATTGCGGCACAGTCGATTGGTGAGCCTGGAACACAGCTAACGATGCGTACGTTCCACCAGGGTGGTGCAGCATCGACGCAAGCCCAACAGTCCTCGCATGAAGCCAAGGTTGAAGGTACCGTGAAGCTCGTCAACGCGAACCTTGTTCGTGGTAAAGAGAAGGGCAAGGACCAAAACTGGTTCCGTGCTATGGGGCGCAACGGTGAAGTCGTGGTTTATGACCTCGACGGCAACGAGCGTGATCGTCATTCGATTCCATATGGCTCAAGGGTCTTCATCAAGGACGGACAGTCCGTTGCCGTTGGCGACCAGCTGATCGAATGGGATCCGCACTCTGTGGTCATCGTTGCAGAAGTTGCTGGTAAAGTTCGTTACTCTGATATGGAAGAGGGTATCTCGTACGAGGAGCGTCAGGAAGAAACCACGGGTATTTCCCGTCGCGTCATTCTCGAAACTCGCGACGCGAAGGTTAAGCCGGCACTTCTGGTGACCGACTCGAGCGGAACGGCTGTGAAAATCTCGCAGACTCGTGACGCGAAGTACCTCCTCCCAAGCGGTGCGACGGTCATGTTCGCTGATGGCGAAGCTGTCTTCCCTGGAGATATTCTTGCGAAGATTCCGCGTGAACAGGCTAAGACACGCGACATTACCGGTGGTCTGCCGCGAGTTGCTGAGCTGTTCCTCGCTCAAAAACGCCGCACATTTGCAATCATTTCCGAGATTGATGGCTACGTCAGCTTCGGAAAAGATACCAAGGGCAAGCGTTGCGTCGTCGTTAAGCCTGAAATTGGCGACCAGAAGGAGTATCTCATTCCAAAGGGACGCCACGTGGTTGTGACTGAAGGTGACTTCATCCGCGCGGGTGAGCCTCTGGTTGATGGTTCTCTGAACCCACACGATATTCTGCGCGTTTTGGGTGAGAAGGAACTTGCCAAGTATCTCGTTTCCGAGATTCAGGCGGTTTACAAACTCCAGGGCGTGCCAATTGACGACAAGCACATCGAAATCATCGTCAAGCAGATGTTGCGCCGCGTTAAAATCAAGGATCCAGGAGATACCGAGTTTCTTCCTGCGGCCCAAGTTGAGAAGTGGACGTTCGAAGAGCAGAACGAATTGGCTGTTGCTCGCGGTGCACGCCCAGCTGTTGCTGAGCCGCTGCTGCTCGGTATCGCTCGTGCGGCCTCGTCGACAGAGTCGTTTATTTCTGCAGCATCCTTCCAGGAAACAACGAAGGTGCTCACCGAGGCTTCATTGTCCGGACGAGTCGACCTCCTGCGTGGTCTGAAGGAGAACGTGATTATGGGACGTCTGATTCCTGCGGGAACAGGTGTTTCTCTGTACAAGCACGTTGATATGTTCGTAGAAGGCCAGACCCTCGACGCAGAGGCTATCATTGAGGCCGCGACGCCTTCCATGGTTGCCCGTCTTGGCGGTCACGGCCACAACTATCGCTAACAGGCCGTAGTTACGTGCTTTTAATTTAGCCTCTGGGTTTCGGCCCGGGGCTTTTTTTATTCGAGAAAGACGCGCGAAATCTCTTTTTCAAGAGTTGCTTGACAAGGTTTCAGCTGTTGGATATGGGTCGAGGCCCATACTTGGAGATGTCTAGATGGAAAGCCAAAAAATTCGCATTCGCCTCAAGGGATACGATGTAGCGCTTGTTGATCAAAGCGTTGCACAGATCATTAGCAAAGCAAAAGGAACGGGCGCTCGTATTGCAGGTCCAGTCCCAATGCCAACTCTCATTAACCGTTATACGGTTTTGCGCTCGCCGCACGTGGATAAAAAATCCCGCGAGCAGTTCGAAATCAGAACGCACCGTCGTCTGATCGACCTCCTCGAACCCAAGCAGCAAACAGTGGACGCGCTCATGAAGCTCGACCTCGCTGCTGGTGTTGACGTCGAGATCAATCTCTACTAACTCGAGCGCGTCGCAGGCATGCGATTCGTTCTTAAACAAACTGGCGCTGCGAATTACTCGCATCCAGTCCGAGGGAAGTCATATGATTCGTAATGCATTTATCAAGGTCGGCATGACCAGTGCATTTACCGAAGCAGGAGAGGCTCAGGGTGTAACAGTCCTTCGCCTTCAGCCCGCTAAGGTTGTCCGCCACGAAAGTCTCCAAGATGGGCGCACACTCGTTGTTGTTGAATACGACACCGGTGTGAAAAAGAAGACCACTCGTGGATGGATTCTTGAAAACGCCGCGGACTACCCCGTAGGCACAACAGTCACCTCGCCAAGTCTCGCCGCAGGGCAACTCATCAAACTCACCGGTATCTCCAAGGGTAAAGGTTTCCAAGACGCCGTGACTCGTCACGGTTTCGCAGGTGGTCCTGCGAGCCATGGTAGCCGTTTCCACCGTGCACCCGGTTCCGTGGGTATGCGTACCGAACCAGGTCGTACTCCCAAGGGCAAGCGTTTGCCTGGTCATCACGGCGATTCACAAGTCACCCTGCGTAAGGTTGAAGTCGCTTACTGGTCCAGCGAAGAAGCAATTCTTGCTGTTGTCGGTGGCGTGCCCGGACCTCGCGGCGGCCTCGTATTCATTTAATTAGGCGAGTGAGGAACACTGAGATGTTGTCACAAGTAAACACATTACCAAGTTGGTTGGCGGAAGGTGCTGAGAAGAACGAAGGCACCCTTTGGCAGATTGTCAAAGCTTACCGCGCAAACCGTCGCCAGGGCACAGTGGGTGTGAAGACCCGCGCAATGGTCGCATCGACCGGCAAAAAGCCCTACAAACAGAAAAAAACCGGTAGCGCCCGTCGTGGTTCGTTCGTCTCTCCTCTGCATGTTGGCGGTGGTGTGGCGCATGGTCCAAAGGCACGTGATTATCGCGAAGCTATCCCAACCAAGATGGCAAACGTCGCACTCCAGATTGCTCTCGCTCACCGCGTGAAGGCTGGCAAAGTGTTCACAGGAGCACTCGACATTCCATCTGGCAAAACCAAAGATGCGTATAAGTTCTTCGAGCCAATTGAAGAAAACTACGGAAAGGTTTTGGTTTGCCTTTCGAATCCTTCAGAAACAACACTCCGCGCTATCCGTAACATTCGCGGTGTCGTTCTCGTAAAACCAGAGCAAGTTACTGCCCTCGATATCGTTGAGAGCCGTAAGCTTGTTGCGACCGGAGAGGCGATGGAAATCCTCTCTCGCCGTCTCACAAAGTAAAGGGGTGAGAGATGCGTGCTGATCTCGTTATTCTCGGTTCTATTCTGAGTGAGAAAGCTGTTACGTTTTCAACTCAAAATGTCTTCACACTCAAGGTGGCAAAGAAGGCAACCAAAGCTGATGTGAGCAAGGCTGTTAAAAGCGTGTTCGGTGTTGACGTCCTTGACGTGAACACAGCCATCGTCCGCGGTCGCGTTGCTCGCAAGGCTCGCAGCAAGAATGCAGGCCCTGTCACAGTGAAGGCTCCAAATTATAAGAAGGCATTTGTGCGGTTGAAAGAAGGCCAGACTCTGCCAGTGGCAAGCTCGGTCAGCGAATCAGCTGAGCAAGGAAAGTAATCAATTCAGGGCGCGGATAATAACCTCGCTATCGTGCCCTTAGGAGAGGTTTATGGCAATTCGTCAGATGAGGCCTTACACGGCCACCACGCGGTTCCAAAGCTACATCAAGTACCGCGAAGTTTTGACAACGAACGAGCCCTACAAAGGTTTGTTGGAAGCTCTGCCCAAGAAGGCAGGCCGCAACAATCACGGCCGAATCGTGGTTCGTCACCAAGGCGGTGGCAACAAGCGCAAGTATCGTGTTATCGACTGGAAACGCGCACGCCGCGACATCGAAGGCGTTGTGACTAGCGTTGAGTACGATCCCAACCGTACGGCGTTCATTTCTCTTGTCCAGTACAAAGACGGTGACCGCCGTTATCACTTGGCTACCAACGGTGTAACCGTCGGCACCAAGATCATGAACTCTGAAGAGGCTGATATTAAGCCTGGCAACAGTCTTCCCATGCGCAAAATTCCTGCTGGTACAGCTATCCACAGTGTCGAGCTCAAGCCCGGTGCAGGTGCGAAGTTGGTGCGCAGTGCAGGCGGCTCAGCAACTCTCGTTGGTCGCGTTGAAGGTTACGCTCAGGTGCGTATGCCCTCAGGCGAACTTCGCATGATCCCTGAGAACTGCTATGCGACGATTGGTACTGTCTCGAACTCAGACCATATGAACGTCTCTTTGGGTAAAGCTGGCCGCGCTCGTTGGAAGGGTGTACGCCCTGCCGTTCGTGGTGTTGCGATGAACCCAATCGACCACCCAATGGGTGGTGGTGAAGGTCGTACGTCCGGTGGTCGTCATCCTTGTTCGCCTTGGGGTCAGTTGGCGAAGGGTTACAAGACTCGTCGCACGGCTCGTCCAAGTGACAAATTCATCATCAGTCGCCGCAAGAAGAAGTAAGAGGGGTTTAATTTATGCCACGTTCGTTAAAAAAGGGACCATTCGTCGATGGCTACCTCGTGAAGGCGGCTGAGAAGAATAAGGGAGCCGGAAAAGTCATCAAAACCTGGAGTCGTCGTTCGACTATCGTTCCAGATTTTGTTGGTCTGACCTTCGCTGTTCACAACGGCAAGAAGTTCGTTCCAGTTTACGTCAATGAAAACATGGTTGGACACAAGCTCGGTGAGTTTGCGCCAACGCGGACCTTCTTCGGCCATGGTGCCGATAAGAAGGCAGCGAAGAAGAAGTGAGGGGAGTGATATGAACGCGAAAGCTACACATTACGCGGCACGGTGCACGCCCCGCAAAGCGCGACTGCTTCGTCCATTGGTTAAGGGCAAAACAGCGGCAGCTGCGGTTGCACTTCTCAGTGCTGAACGCCGCGCCGGATCGGTGGCAACTATTAAATTGATTAAGTCTGCTATGGCACAACTCCCTCGGGAATTGGCTGCCAATGCGGTTGTGGCTGACTTGGTGGTGAATGAAGGTCCGCGTCGGACGACCTATATGCCTCGTGCACAAGGTCGTGCTTCGCCAGTGACAAAGAAGACTTCACACCTCACAGTTCGCTTGGCACTTGGTTGAGAGGGGATTTGCAGTGGGACAGAAAGTAAATCCAATTGGTTTGCGTTTGGGAATCAACAAAACTTGGGATTCCCGTTGGTATAGTCAGCGTGACTTCGCGCGCTACCTCAATGAAGACCTGAACGTTCGTAAGTTCGTTACGAAGAAGTACGGCTCAGTTGATGTTGCTGGTATCTCGAAGATCGAGATCGAACGCGCAGCGAAGCAGCTCCTTGTTAAAATCTACACAGCCAAGCCTGGCCGAATCATCGGTAAGCAGGGCAAGGGTATCGAAACCCTGAGAGATGAAATCAAGGGTCTCTTGAAGCAGCCTGAGCGCGCTGTGAAGGTTGATATTTTCGAAGTGAAGAACGCTGATACAAACGCTCAGTGGAGCGCTCTCAACGTTGCTCAGCAGCTCGAAAAGCGTATTTCCTTCCGCCGTGCCATGCGCAAGGTTATGCAGTCTGCAATGAAGGCTGGTGCTAAGGGAATCAAGGTTCGCGTCTCCGGCCGTCTGAACGGTGCCGAAATGGCTCGTACAGAGTGGTACATGGAAGGCCGCGTTCCTCTCCATACGCTCCGCGCTGACATCGACTACGCGACTGCAGAAGCTCTCACCACGTACGGAATCATCGGCGTGAAGGTGTGGATCTTCAAAAACGAAATCTTTGGCAAGGCTGTTCCTGGTAAGGAAAGCCGTACGCCTCGCTCGAATGAGGAGTGATGGACAATGTTGGCTCCAAAGAAAGTTAAATTTCGTAAGTCCCACAAGGGACGTATCAAGGGTGTCGAAACCCGTTGTAACACCGTGGATTTTGGGGACTTTGCTCTTCAGGCGGTTGAGCCAGGCAAGCTGACTTCCCGCCAGATCGAAGCAAGCCGAATTGCCTTGACTCGTCACATTAAGCGTGGTGGTAAGGTGTGGATTCGGGTTTTCCCCGACAAGCCGATCACCAAAAAGCCGGCTGAAACTCGTATGGGTTCCGGTAAGGGTGGTTTGGATCACTGGGTAGCTCCGATTCGTGCGGGTCGCGTTCTGTTCGAAATTCAGGGTATTCCTGAAAATCTCGCTCAAGAGGCTTTCGAACTTGCAGCTGCGAAGCTCCCGTTCAAGACACGCGTCGTTTCGCGTGCAGCTAAGGTTTGGGAGGTCTAATGAGCTCGAAGAAGACTAAAGAAACGGTTTCGGCAGCTGATGCTGCCGCTCGGAAAAAGGAACTGGCGAAGGATCTCGTGAAGTTCCGCGTCTCTCTCGACCCGAGCGTCATTCAGTCTGGCAAAGGCCCGGTTCAGCTGCGTCGCGAGTTGCGCGCGTTGGGTCGCGTGGCAAGCGCCAACCAAAAGAAGAAGTGAGGAGTAGGCTGTGACAACAACAGATAACGTAACCAAGAACCCTGTGAGAGCCCGTGTTGTCGGTCTCTCCAAGGATGGCAAGACAGCCAAAGTTGAAGTTCCACGCGTTGTCGTGGCTCCTCGCTATGGCAAGCGCCTGCGCCGTGAAATCTCGCTGCACGTAGATTCCACCGGAGCACAGGTTGCGGTTGGCAAGGAAGTTATGATTCTTCCCTGCCGTCGTATTTCGAAGACAAAGAGCTGGAAAGTTGTTTCCGTAATTTAATTATTGAGAGTTTAAGAGGTGTATCGTGATTCAACCGGAATCCATCCTGGTAGCAGCTGATAACAGCGGAGCGCGATCACTCAACGTTATTCGCGTGATGGGCGGTTCGTTCCGTCGTTACGCTCGCGTTGGTGACCTTATCGTCGTTTCGGTCAGAGATGCTGTGCCGGGAGGCCGTGTGAAGAAAGGTGAAGTTCACAAGGCCATCGTAGTTAGATGCAAAAAGGAAGTCTCGCGCGTTGACGGCTCGAGCATTCGCTTTGATGAAAATGCAGCCGTGCTTGTGAAAATCGTGAAGACCGAGCGCGAACCTATTGGTACGCGTATTTTCGGACCAGTTGCACGTGAATTGCGTGCGCGTAACTGCGGCAAAATCATCAGTCTCGCTCCGGAGGTCTTGTAATTATGGCTACCGATAAGAACACGCCAGCTAAGAAGTCTGGTGGTAAGAAAGGCGCTGATGCAGCTGCTGCCGTTGCTCGTGGTGAACACGTCAAGGGCGCGAAGCCTCGCTACCAAGAGAAGTTCGTGAACAGCGTTCAGCCTGAACTCAAGAAGCGTCACAAAGATACGAACCCCATGGAATTGCCCAAGCTCGTCAAGATCGTGGTCAATACATGCCAGGGTGAAGCAACTCAGAACATTAAGGCTCTTGAGTCTGCAGCTGCTGAACTTGAAATGATCACCGGCCAGAAGCCGCTGATTACTCGCGCTAAGAAGTCAATCGCATCTTTCAAGCTGCGCGCAGGAATGCCCATCGGTGCATCCGTGACTCTTCGTCGCGAAAGAATGTTTGAATTCTACGATCGCCTTGTGAACGTTGCTCTGCCACGCGTCCGTGACTTCCGTGGCGTGTCACTCAACAGTTTCGACGGTCGCGGGAACTACTCGCTCGGTTTGCGTGAGCAAATCATCTTCCCCGAAATCGAAGCAGATAAGGTCGATAAATCACGCGGCCTGAGCATCACAATCGTAACGTCTGCGAAGACCGATGAAGCGGCGCGCGAGCTGCTCAGTCTTCTCGACATGCCATTCCGTAAGTGAGGTTTGAACGATGGCACGTTTAGCAATGATCAACAAAGCGAATAAGAAACCAAAGTTTTCCACGCGCGCGCACAACCGTTGCAACCAGTGTGGACGTCCAAGAGCGTACTACCGTGATTTCGGTGTGTGCCGTCTCTGCCTGAGAAAACTGGCACTCAACGGCCAGATTCCCGGCATGATCAAGGCCAGCTGGTGAGGTGAAGTGAAATGAATACGACAGATCCAATTGCAGATATGTTGACCCGCGTCCGCAATGCTAGCTCGGCCGGCCTGCGCTACGCAGTCGTCCCTGCGAGCAAGCTGAAGGTCGAGATGACTAAGATTCTCGAGGCCGAAGGCTTCATTCGTGGATTTCGCCTGATCCGTGACAACGGCCAGGGTAAAATCAAGATCGCTGTCAAATACAGCGAAAGTGGCGCTCCGGCTATTCGTGGTTTGGCACGTGTGTCCAAGCCTGGTTGCCGTGTTTACTCGAGCGTTGCGAAGTTGAAGCCTGTGCGCGCTGGTTTGGGGCTTGCCATCGTCTCTACACCCAAGGGCGTCATGACTGACGCTGCTGCTCGTGCTGAGAAGGTTGGTGGTGAAATTTTGGCTCAGGTTTGGTGATCTGAAGCTGAAGGAAGTGAGTGTGATTTATGTCAAGAATTGGCAAACAGCCTGTTAAGATCCCGAACGGAGTGACCGTCAAATTGAGTGGCCCCGTTCTTGAAGTGAATGGACCGAAGGGCGCACTGAAACGCGACACTTATGGCCGTATTAACCTGAGCCAGACTGGCGCTGAGATTGCAGTCCTACCCGCAGTCGAAGATGGAGCCAACTACTGGGGCCTCTACAGAACTCTGCTGGCGAACATGATTGAAGGTGTGACGACTGGTTACACCAGACAGCTCGAGCTGGTGGGTACAGGTTACCGCGCAGCTATGTCCGGCAAGAACCTCACGTTGACTGTGGGTTACTCCCACCCAGTTAACATGACTCCTCCTGCAGGAATCGCCTTCGATGTCGACAAGGCAGGTAAGGTACTCGTTGCTGGTGCCGACAAAGAGTTGGTCGGACGCGTTGCAGCACAAGTTCGCGCCGTGCGTGCACCTGAGCCATATCATGGCAAAGGGATTCGCTACGTAGGTGAAGTGATTGCGACTAAAGTCGGTAAATCATCTGGTAAGAAGTGAACGTGAATATGTCGACCTGTATGTGAGCAGGCGACGAGGAGATCATTATGTATCGTGTTGTGAACAGACGTCGTGTGCGTGAGCTTCGCAAGATGCGTTTCTGGCGTCGTCGCATGACTGACCTGAGCAAGCCGCGCCTCTGCATTTTCAGAAGCGCTCGGCACATCCAAGTCCAATTGATCGATGACAAGGCCCAAAAGGTTCTTGCTTCGGCGACCTCTTTCGAAAGCTCGCTCCGCACCTCCGGTTTGCGTGGCAAAGAAATGGCGAAGAAAGTGGGTGCGACAATTGCAGAGAGAGCGAAAAAGATTGGCCTCACTGAGGTTGTCTTTGATCGCAATGGCTTCAGCTACCACGGCCGCGTCCAGGTTCTGGCGGACTCTGCTCGTGAATCTGGTTTGAAATTCTAAGGAAGGTCAAGGAGTAGGTCATGCAGGTTAGAACTGAAGAGAAAAAAGACCGCTTTGAAGATCGTGTGGTCAGTGTTGCACGCGTTTCAAAAACGGTTAAAGGCGGACGTCGCATGAGCTTTTCTGCTCTGGTGGTCGTCGGTGACAAAGAAGGAACAGTTGGTTTCGGCCTCGGTAAAGCTGGCGAAGTTCCAGAAGCTGTTCGCAAGGCAGTGGCTCAAGCGAAGAAATCGCTGGTGAGCATTCCCCTTGAGAACCAAACTATCCCGTTCATGGTTCAGTCCAAGTTCGGTGCGAGCAAGCTCCTGATGAGCCCAGCTCCAGATGGTACTGGTATCGTGGCAGGAAGTGCTGTGCGCGCGATTGCTGAGCTTGCTGGTATTCCGAACCTGATGGCGAAGATCCAGGGAAGCCGCAACCCACACAATGTTGTCAAGGCAACGTTCGCAGGTTTGCGTCAGCTGACAACGCGTGAAGAATACGTCAACGCACGTAAATGAGGTCGGCCATGAATAGCCTTAATACTAAGAATATCAAAGTCACCCTGTTGAGAAGTTCAGCAGGTCGTTCAGAGTCACAGAAGCGGACGCTCGTGTCGCTTGGCCTTAAGAAAATTGGCCAGTCACGCGTTCTTCCGAATCTCAACCCCATTCTTGGCCAAGTCAACAAGGTCATCCAGTGGGTTAAAGTCGAACCCGCTGAGTAAGAGGTGAATCGTGAGAATGCAAGATTTGCGCCCTAATGATGGCGCTACCAAAGACAGACGTCGCCTCGGCCGTGGACCTGGAAGTGGTCTCGGAAAGACTGGTGGACGTGGTGGTAAGGGTCAAACGGCTCGTTCCGGCGGCGGCATTCGCCCTGGTTTCGAGGGTGGACAGACTCCTCTGTACCGTCGCCTTCCTAAGCGCGGCTTTACAAATGTGCACGCAATTGAGGTGTTCGCACTCAATCTGCGCGACGCCGAGCCTTATATCGAGGCTGGTGTGCTTGACGGAGCAAACGTTGCCGGTGATAAGGCGATTGTGAAACTCCTGTCCGTGGGCGATGTTCCAAAATCGCTCAAGGTCGTGAAATCCATCCGCGTGTCAGGGACTACACGCGAAAAACTCGGCGCCGCAGGCGTAAAGATCGAGGAGTAAGGACGCGATGGCACTTGCCGAAGAAAGCGGTGAGAACTTATTGTTGAAGAGAGTGATGTTCACTCTTTTGGCTTTGTTGGTTTTTCGTTTGGGTGTGCATATTCCCACTCCGGGTGTGAACGCCAAAGCTCTTGTGGCACTTGCCAGTCAGAACTCGGGCGGCTTACTGAAAATGTTGAATATGTTTTCAGGCGGTGCGCTCAACCAGTTTTCGATTTTCGCGTTAGGAATCATGCCTTACATTTCCGCAAGCATCATTATCCAATTGATGACTGTGGTAGTTCCCTCTCTAGAGCAGCTCCAGAAAGAAGGTGGTGTCGGTCGACAGAAAATCAACCGCATCACCCGTACCTTGGCGGTAGTGATTGCCGTGCTCCAAGGCTACTTGGCAGCCACTGCACTCGAGAGTGCTCCTGAAACTGCAGCGGGCGCTGCAGTGCTCGACCCTGGCTTTTCTTTCAGAATTCTTGCTGCATTGTTGCTGACCAGTGGAACCTGTTTTGTGATGTGGCTTGGTGAGCAAATCACTGAGAAGGGCATCGGAAACGGAACGTCGCTAATCATTTTTGCGGGTATTGTTGCCTACTTTCCGAGTGGTTTGGGAACGGTCGTTACGTCGCTTCGTGACAACACGATGACTGTAGTAACGGCGCTCGGCCTGTTGGTATTTTTGGTCGCTACGGTTTACGGGATTGCCTTTATTGAGCAGAGTTATCGTAAGATTGCGGTGCACTATGCCAAACGACTCGTTGGCAATCGGGTGATGTCGGGTCAGTCGACGCATTTGCCACTGAAGGTCAACATGTCGGGAGTTATTCCTGCCATCTTCGGAAGCACCATTCTCGCAGTTCCATTGTCTTTCGGCGGCTTTTTTGGCAGGTCTGAAAGTCCGTGGCTTGCTGCATTGTTCCCGAATCAGTGGTTACACAATGTTCTGTTTGCATTTCTTGTATTGTTTTTCTGTTATTTCTATACGTCCATTACATTCAAGCCTGACGACATTGCAGAGAACCTGAAAAAGCAAAATGCCTACATCCCGGGTATTCGCCCAGGGACCGAAACGGCTGAGGCTCTCGATATGGTTGTGACTCGTCTCACTTTGGCAGGCGCGCTCTACATGAATCTTGTTTGTCTGATTCCCCAGGTTGTCACCGGTGGGTTTTCTGAGCAGCTATTCGTTGGTGGAACGAGCTTGTTGATTGTGGTCGGTGTTGCCCTTGAGACCATCCGTCAGGTGAGTGCGCAGTTGGCAACACAGCGCTACGATTCGCTCCTGTTCGCGGGCAAGGAATCCTCGGCTGAGCCTAAGTTTGGTCCTACAACCGAACGGAGCCCCACGTGAAAGTCTACGTCTTGTTGGGTGCGCCTGGGGCTGGAAAAGGAACTCAGGCCGCGTTGGTTGCGAACCGTTTGGGTGCTGCCCACATCTCAACAGGAGCTTTGCTCCGTGAAGAAATCAAGTCTGGTTCTTCTCTGGGCCAGAAGGTTAAAACTATTGTTGAGTCTGGTTCGTTAGTTGACGATCAGACTTTGTTTGAATGCTGCCATGGCACCCTCGTGCGGGCGAAGGAAGCTGGAAAGCGTATTCTTCTTCTCGACGGTGTGCCACGCAATCTGAGTCAAGTTCGAATTTTGGACGAAGTTCTTCTCAAGTTGAACCTCAAAGTCGACGCGGCAATTGATTTTGAGGTCTCCAAGGATGTCTTGGTCGCACGGCTGAGCAACCGTTGGACTTGCCAAAAGTGTTCGGCAGTGGCCTCAGGGAATGCTGAGGGTTTAGCCCCCTCGTCCTGTGCTTCCTGTGGTGCCACTCATTCTTTTGCGCGCCGTAAAGACGACGAGCCAGTAGCGGTCTCGAAGCGTTTGGGCGTGTACGAAGCGGAAACTGCTCCAGTTTCAGGGGATTATCTCAAGCAGGGTCTTTTGCATCGCGTTGATGCCAATAGAGACCCTGAGTTGGTCTACCTGGACGTGGCTGCAGTCATAACGAAAAAACTGAAGTGAAGTGTTGCCGGTTCGCTAATTTTGCGTTAGCGACTTGGCGCATCTGACTTCGGTCATTGGTGGGAAGTGTATGGAACGTGATGATCGAATTGAGGTAGAGGGTACTGTCTCAGAGAAGCTTCCGAATAATATGTTTCGGGTTGCACTCGAAAATGGACATATTGTTCTGGCTCATGTGTCTGGAAAGATGAGGATGAACTTTATCAACATTCTCCCGGGTGACCGCGTGAAAGTTGAGCTGAGTCCATACGATCTCCAACGCGGTCGGATTGTTTTCCGCGCGAAGTAAGTTTTAAGGGTTTGTGAGGTAGTTATGAAAGTTCGTGCGAGCGTTAAACCTATCTGCGACAAATGCAAAGTCATTCGTCGGGAAGGTATTGTTCGGGTGATTTGCTCTATTAAAAAACATAAGCAACGCCAAGGTTAAGGCTTTTGGGGGTATTCCGTGGCACGTATTGCCGGTGTAGATATTCCGCGTAACAAGCGGATCGAAGTTTCTCTGACTTATATTTATGGAATCGGTCGCAAGACAGCTCAAAAGCTGCTTGACAGCCTTTCTATTAAGCGTGACATCCGGGCTCAGGAGCTGACAGACGACCAAGTCAACCAGATCCGCAAGGCCATTGATGGAAGTCTTACGGTTGAAGGCGATTTGCGTCGCATGGTTCAATCAAACATCAAGCGTTTGATGGATCTGGGTTGCTATCGTGGTCTTCGCCATCGTCGTGGGCTGCCAGCTCGCGGACAGAGAACTAAGACGAACGCACGTACGCGCAAGGGTCCGAAGAAGACTGTTGCGAACAAGAAGAAATAATCGCCAGCTGAAGTGAGTAAAGTATGAACAAGGCTGTTGTTACCAAGAAGAAGCGCGTAAAGCGCAATGTTCCCGTCGGAATCGCGACGATTTCGGCAAGCTTCAACAATACAATCGTAACTTTTGCAGATGTGAACGGTGACGTTGTTACCTGGTCGAGCTCAGGCAGCAAGGGCTTTAAAGGCTCTCGCCGTAGTACTCCTTTCGCTGCGCAGATGGCCGCTGAAGATGCAGCCCGCAAAGCCATGGAGTGTGGCATGCGTTCTTGCTCTGTGGTCGTTACGGGTCCTGGCTCCGGTCGTGAGTCGGCAATCCGTGCAATTTCTGCAACAGGTATGAAGGTCACGCTGATTAAGGATGAAACACCCGTTCCACACAACGGTTGCCGTCCTCCCAAGCGTCGTCGCGTCTAATTGAATTGGAGATTAAACCGTGGCTCGTTATATTGGTCCAAGCTGTAGATTGTGTCGTCGGGAGGGCGTTAAGCTCTATCTCAAAGGCGATCGCTGCTATACAGATAAGTGCGCTGTAGACAAGCGCAAGTCAGCTCCTGGTCAGCATGGTGCGCGTCGTGCCAAGCTTTCTGACTACGGCAATCAGCTGCGTGAAAAGCAAAAACTGCGTCGCGTGTACGGTATTCTTGAAAAACAATTCCGTGGCATGTTCGAAAAAGCAGCTCAGAAAAAGGGTAAAACGGGCGAGCTTCTGCTTCAGGGTCTCGAACTCCGTCTTGACTCCGTCGTGTATCGCCTCGGCCTCGCTTCGAGCCGCAACGGTGCCCGTCAGGTTGTTCGTCACAACCACATTCTTGTGAACGGTAAGAGGGTCAATATTCCTTCTGCAGTTTTGAAGGTGGGTGACAAGGTGACTTTGGCGGAAGGAAGCCGTAGCATGGCGCCCGTATTGGCAGCTCTTGAAGCGACCAAGCGTGAAGGCCATGGTGCTCCTGCATGGTTGAAGTGGGATCACTCCAGCTTTACTGGTGAGGTCCTGGCCAAACCTGCTCGTGAGGACATCTCTGTCCCTGCACGTGAGCAGATGGTCGTCGAGCTTTACTCTAAGTAACACGTTGCGCACTTAATTGTGCGTTCGTTTGAAATTAGGACGGGGTAATTGATGCAGAGCAACTGGAAAGCGCTTGTAAAGCCACAGTTTATTGAAAAAGAAGATGTCAGCCCCCTGTTTGGTCGTTTCATCGCGAAGCCTCTTGAGCGTGGTTTTGGAACGACCCTCGGCAACGCACTGCGACGCGTCCTTTTGTCGTCGTTACAGGGTGCAGCCGTTGTTGGGTTGAAAATTGAGGGCGTTGAGCATGAGTTCTCAACGGTTCCCGACGTCGCGGAAGATGTGACGGAAATCGTCCTCAATCTGAAAGCTCTTGGCGTATGGCTCGACGGTGAAAACGAGAAAGTCGCGACGATTGATGTTGTTGGTCCAAAAGTTGTGACTGGCGCGGACATCGAGGCAGACGGCTCTCTCCGGATTCTTGACCCTGATCAGGTGATTTGCACGGTGGGCGCAGGTGGCCGGTTTAAAGCCGAGCTCCATGTTCGCACCGGAAAAGGCTATGTGACCAGCGAACTGATCAAAGAAACGGGCCTGCCCGTGGGCGTTATTCCTCTTGACGCAGTTTTCTCTCCTGTTCGTCGGGTGAGTTTCTCCGTTACGGAAACTCGCGTTGGACAGCGCTCAGATTATAACAAGCTTATGATTGAAGTGAGTACCAACGGTGCTGTGTCTCCAGAAGATGCTTTGGCTTACTCGGCCAAGATCCTCAAGGACCAGATTTCGGTCTTCATCAACTTTCAGGAAGCTGATGAAGAGACACCCGTGGCTGAGGCGGTCACTGTGGATGCACGCGTCAACGAAAGTCTCTACAAGTCCGTCGATGAGTTGGAACTTTCTGTTCGCGCAGCAAATTGTCTTGAAAATGCTGGAATTCGGTATATTGGTGAGCTTGTCATGCGGAGCGAATCCGAAATGCTCAAGACCAAGAATTTCGGCCGCAAGACTTTGAACGAGATCAAAGACATTCTCGCAGAAATGGGTCTCCACCTTGGAATGAAGATCGAAGGTTTTGATCCCGCCCGTCTGCGCGAGCGTGATTTTAAGGCTTAAAAAGGTAGGAAAGTGCGATGAGACATCGTTTTGGATATAGAAAGCTGAATCGCAACACCGCAGAGCGTAAAGCTCTGTTGCGTGGTCTCGCAACCCAGCTGCTCACGACTGGTCGTATTGAGACCACAGTTGAGCGTGCTAAGGAATTGCGCGGCGTTGTTGAACCCCTGATCACCCTTGCGCGCAAAGACTCGGTTGCCAATCGTAGAATTGCGGCTGCACGTCTTTACGGCGCTGAGGTTGTGTCTCGCCTGTTCAAGGAAGTTGCGCCTGCAACTGGAACTCGTCCAGGTGGTTTTACTCGTATTCTCAGGCTGGGCTTCCGCCCTGGCGACCACGCTCGTCGTGCGTTGATTGAGCTTGTTGATGAAGTGAAGGCTCCTGAGGCGAAGTAATTCGGCACGGCGGCTCTCGGGTCACCGAGGATGCGGTGTGTGGTTAACTCCTCGCACAAGCAATTCACAGATTGATGAGTGAAAACAAAAAAAAGCCCACCTCGCAGTGGGCTTTTTTTTGTCGTGTTACGTGTTTTTTGAAACTTTAGACGCACACCTCAATTGAATATTTAGCTTCATTGTTTGACTGCGACCAGTGTGACTTCTTTACGGTTATGAAACAGATGTCGCACAGCAAGAACCTTCGCTCCCTCATCTTCAAATAGAGCGGATACTTTGGCGATCGAGCTTTTCAAGGTTTCGAGTTGGGCAACTTTCAAGGTGTGGACAATGAGGCTTCCCCGAGAAAGTGTGGCAATAAGCCTTGCGACGATCTGCGCAGAGTTGAAGGTTGGTCCGTTCATGTCGCAGAGAATGGCGCTGAATTCACGTGCTGACTCAACCTCGGTTGCGTTTTTTTTCCAGAGAGTCACTCCCGGATCTTTTTGAACCTGCGGGGCAAGGTCGGCCAAATCGACGGCCGTGACACGAGCACCCCAACGGAGCAGTTCCTTAGTCATACCTCCGGGGGCAGCTCCAAGTTCCAGCCAATTCGGATAATCTTGTGACGTGATGTTTAGTTCTTTTAGAAGCAGCAGGATTTCGCGAATCTTTCCGCCAGCACGACTTGGGCTGACCTTCGATGTCTCATGAGCAGGGAGAGTCGCTCGCGTGTTTGTCTGCAAATCGACAGATATTTCTGAGATTGTGTATGTTTCTGAGGTAGCGAAGGTTTCTGGAGTTGTCCCGAATTCTGGTGTTTTGAGGAAGCCGAGGCCGCCTGCGAGGGCGCTTCCCAGCGCGAGTGCACCGGAGCTGAGTCCAGCACAGATCCCTTTCTTGTGGAGAAGGACGACAAGTTGTCGGGAACCTCCGTCTTGCAGTTCGCTGGTGTGCTGAATTGATTCTTTCTGCAACTGCAGCAGCCGACCCTTGAGTCCGATGGTGATGCGCTTCAATTCCGGCGATGTTGAGAGGATTTGCAGTCCTGTCCAATTCAGACCGAGTTTTTGTTGGAGCCCTGTGGCTGCACGTTCTACGAACTTTTCGGAGCGGGGATTGACGGGCCATTGGTGCTGCAAAGGGCATATCCAACGCGGAAAAATGGTGGCCAAAAGGGCTTGACTCGAAACCGGAGCATCGAAAGATAGGCTGTAGAAATCCCCGCCAAGCGGAATCGGGGATTTACTCGGGAAAAGGGAAGCAAGGAAATCCTTTTCCCAGAGCGATTTCGTCTCTGGGCTGAGTTGAAGGATCCAAGCGGAGTGCTTTTCTGATTCAGGCTGGCCACTTGCAAGGGAATTGAGACGCCTGAGCAGGTCGTTTGAATGTGTTGACTTTTGAGCTTTCTCTGCCAATGCCGCAGTGTCTTTTTTTTTCAAACTTCGAGCTCTCCAACAGCAGCTTCTACATGTCCGCGGAAAGAACCCGACATGATGGATTGGGCCATGACCTCAATGTCATCGGCCAAGGCACGGTCTTTGTCGAGTTTTGCTGATCGCTGGCGCACGAAGTCGTAGGCGGCCCGAACACCTAGGCCACCTTGGAGTGGTTTATGGAATTCGAGACCTTGTGCGGCTGCCAGGGTTTCAATCGCAAGCACTCGAGCGGTGTTTTGGAGAATTCTTTCAAGCTTGAGGGCCGAGGTCATTCCCATGCTGACGTGGTCTTCTTGCTCGGCTGAGGTAGGGATTGTGTCGACGGATGCGGGGTGACAGTGCACCTTGTTCTCACTAACCAAAGCGGCTGCGACAACGTGAGGGATCATGAAGCCCGAGTTGAGACCTGATTCATTCATGAGGAAGGGTGGGAGGCCGCTCATATGAGGATTGACAAGTTTGTCGATGCGCCTTTCAGCGATGCTGGCTACTTCTGCCATGGCGATGGCCAAGTAATCGAGCACCATCGCCACTGGTTCACCATGGAAGTTGCCGCCGCTCAGGATTTCGTTGCTCTCTGCAAAAACGAGCGGGTTGTCGGTGCTTGAGTTAGCTTCCACAAGGAGAGTTTCGAGCACGTGCGTGTAAGCGTTGCGGGCAGCGCCATGAACTTGGGGTGCGCAACGGAATGAATAAGGGTCCTGCACCTTCTTACAGCCAGCATGGCTCAGCCGCAGTCCGTCGTCGGCGAGCACTTTCCGCATGTTTGCGGCTGCCTGTTGTTGGCCCGCGTGGGGACGTACATTTTGTATTTCTTCTCGGAACGCTGTTGCTGTTCCCTTGGTGGCATCAAGCGACATGGCGAGTGTAATGTCGGCTGTACAGAGCAGATGGGAGGCACTTTGTAGCGCCAGCATGCCCACCGCTGTCATGACCTGAGTTCCGTTGATGAGGGAGAGTCCCTCTTTAGCTTCAGGGTTCAACGCCGCGCGTTTGAGTTGAGCGAGAACGTCGGCGGTTTTTCTGATTTGTCCTTCCCACTCCACTTGCCCTTCACCGATGAGAGCCATAGCCAAATGCGCAAGAGGTGCTAGGTCGCCACAAGCACCGACCGAGCCTTGGCTTGGGATAACCGGATGGATATCATTGTTCAGGAAAAACTCCATTTGCCGAAGGGTTTCCTCGCGCACACCTGAGTTGCCGCGCAGCATGGTCTGAAGCCTCAGAACCATGATCGCTCTGACAACGTCGTTGCTCAGGCGAGGGCCTACTCCACAGGCATGGGAACGGATGAGGTTTACCTGTAGCTCTCGCAGTTGGTCGCTTGGAATCTTGACGTTGGCGAGAGCTCCAAAACCGGTGTTGATGCCATAGAAGGTCTCGCCACTTTGAACACGTGTTTCAACACATGCTCGCGCAGCGTGCACTTTGCGCAGGGCCTCGGGATCAAGTTCGACTCTCCGGGAATATCGGGCGATTTGCTCGATTTGTGAGAGAGTCAGCGTGCGCCCATCGAGAACAACGGCTCGGGCGTCAACCGGTATAGATTTGTCTTTTCCTGACATGGCTTACCTCTTTGAAGTTTCTTCCTGCCATCGCTAATATATTTCCAACAGTCTGCAGGGGAACGACAATGGTTTACAGGACGCGCTCAAAATATACACCGGGGGGCGGTGTATTGGCTTTTTTTGAGCAGGTCTCGAGGTTTGTCTCCCTGTCTGTGGCACTGTGGATTGGCATTTCGCTTTTCTTCGTTCTTTTTGTCGCTGATGGCAAGGTGACCGATTCACTGGATCTCAGACTTTTTCGCGGTCTGTTCTCCGAGTGGCGTCTGTTTTGGACCGCCCTGATGCTGATTGGCTTAAGCGGTTTGATGGGGGTTTTGATTTCTCTTCCAGCATCAATTCTGCTGCTCTTGAGTCGGCAATATCTGGATTTCCAACTGACTCGATTATCGCGGCGCGGTAATTTTTTTAGAGTTCAGGTGATAAAATATTTCCCCGCGGTTGTTTTGGTTTTTTCTCACGTTGCAGTCTTGTCGCTCAATTTCATCTCCGCGCCGCAACTGACGCGGCGATGGTTCAGGGAGGGGAGCCAGATCTCGGAGCTTCTGGCGGGTGGTCATTTTGTTCTGACCTCTCTCACACGCCGCACCCATGCGGTGCCTGCACAAGCCGAATCAAAAGAAAGTACTAGAGGGCAATCTGATGCGCAGGTGTCAGCGCAACAGATGCACATTATTCTCGTGCCTGCGGAGCAAATTGAAAGCGAAGAATTTGCTGCGGAGCAGGCAAAAATTCCAGATGCAGTGCGTGTACCGTTTGTAATCTCCAAGTCGTCCGTTTTTGAGCAGATTGATGAGCTGCTTGCAGAGGTTCCTGGTAGAACTGCCAACCTCGCCCGCAAAACTCTTCAGAACCCAGTCGTGTATACGAAAGTTCTTGGCGACAACAAAAGCCAGGCGATTGTCTCAGTCTCTCCTCAAATCCGGTATGGAAATCAGCTGGCCGGTTTTGGTACCCAGAATCTGGGTGATTTTAACGACTCGCTGCTTGCACAGGAAGCTCAACGTCGTCTTGCGCTTTCGCAATTTCATCTTTTCGGGCTCTTCAGAGCACTGGATGGCGTGCCCTTTGCCGGCACCAGGCTCTCCTGGATTAACCTTGTTGCTGATGATGTTGCGCGCCTGAGACAAAACTCTTCGCTCGTAGCGAAAATGAATCAGAACGTGAATTCACTTGTAGTCATACAGATGGCCGGGATGGAGAGAGAGTTTCGCAATGTGAGGGCACCGTTTCGCCCTGCAAGTTGGATGTTAACTCAGGCCTCTTATGAATCGCGGATAGTCAATAAAAATCTGGTGAGGGAGTTGTTACAGTACCTCCATGATGTCGGTGCACGTGATAAGGCAGCGTGGATGATTCTCCCCTATGCCGATGATCAGCGCACAAACCCTCGGAGTTTTGCGCTTGTTTCCAATCGTTCAGAGCTTGCTCAAAACCTGCGTCAATCCTCGGGTGTTGAGCTTGGATTATTGAATTCAGATGTAGCTCGCGAAATTGCGCGGAGTTTGGGAGAGAGCAGTGCATCTTCCACTCGTGTCGAAACCGAGAGCAGTGCATCTTCCACTCGCGCCGAAACCGAGAGCAGTGCATCTTCCACTCGCGCCGAAACCGAGAGCAGTGCATCTTCCACTCGCGCCGAAACCGCGGTCAGCGCAGCACAGCCTGTAACTTCGCAGCCTCAGACAGCTGAGAGATTAAATTGTTTTGAAACGGAAGCTGATTTCATCGACTCCGGCTTCAAATTTCAGCCTGTCGACGTCCGCGAGCGAAGCTTGGGGCAATTGCTCAATTCCCTGCCATTCATGCCAGATGCAGACCTGGCGGTGCTTGGCAAGAGCATGTCGAGTCTTGTGTCACGTGAATTGGGATTGGGCTTTTTGTGTCGCACCTGGAATCAATCCATCCAAGAAGTTTATCTGTTGAAGTATAGGGGCAATTATGGGTGGTCTGGGAGTTCCAAAGGGCTTCGCCAGGGAGGATCTGTTCTTCTCGGCAGACCGTCTGCTCAGTCGCCTGCTGAAGCTGGACGCTACGCACGTGCTCGAACGGCCTCTGCACTTGTTTCCGCTTTGCCCTCTGCTGCCCAAAGAATTCAACCTGAGGTGCTCGAGGAGTTCGTTGTTCTTCATCTTGTGCCTGAACAAACTGAAAACCGTGCTGTGCCATCCTGGTCCTGGCGTCGACTCGATCAACGTGAGAGTCAGTTCTTCTTCTCAAAATTTCAGACGGATGCCCTGCATGCAATTGAGCTCTCTGCGCGAGCGAGGATTCGCTAGATGACACGACGGACTGGAACGCGCCTCAATTTTTTATTGACTTTGGGCACGGTCAGCGTGCTGTTCCTTGCTGGTGCAGCTTGGCTGTTAAGCCGTTATCCGTGGCCCGTTTTTCTTGCGAATTTTTCTCTGGCCCGCGTATCAACTTTCGTTGGGCATTGGCCCACACCGTCGCTTGAGGAAGACAAGCAGGAGCGTAAGAAACTCAAGCGTTTTCCCCGCTCAGAGCAACAGCGCCGATTAGGACTGATAATGCGGCGCATGGATTATCTTACCGTGCCGATGTTTGATTTTTTTCTCGATCCCGGGGTCCAATATTTAGCGCCCGAAATTCCTGCGGGGGTTTCGGCACGTTCGCCCCTCATTTGGCCTTCTCTGCCCACCCGACGCAGAATGGGGAGCGAAGATACGCTCCTCAAAGATATTGGTTACGTTGTGTTGCCGACGTCCTCAGGTGCTCAATGCATCGAGGGTGTGAGCATGTTTGCAGGTGAAGAGATTCGTGTAAACCTTCCTGTTGCGCGCAGCAAGCGCAACATTGTGTTTACGGTTCTGCCGCTCGCTCCATCCAATCTGAGAGCGTGGTTGGGACAATTCAGTTGGGCAAGACAGTTCACAGATGCCGATGTGCACAGACCTCAGTTCGTGTCGATTCCCGTGAACGATCCGGCGGCCAGTATGTTGCGTCTGAGTCTGGGCACAGGCCAGATTCTTTTGACTGCTGCATCCATTTCACAGTGGGATAATTCAGGACGTCTTCCAATCCAACTGGGCAGAGAAAGTTCGCTTTGGCGTTCTGCCAACGAAGATGCCCCAGAGAATGCAGAAGCGGCAGCTCCCATGGGCGAACAGCCCGGTGAAGAGAATGCTATGGGCAGCGCAATCAACTCCGATGAGGCGCAGCTGGGTGGAGCAGCAGTACCGCCGCCGGGTGCAGCTGCTCAGGAGGGGAACTTGGCCACGCAAGCCGCCAATCCGCCAGGCAGCGCACCTGCGAATGCCAACACCTCTGGAAACCAGGCTGTTGTTAAATCGGCTGAAGCAGTCAAAGCAAAGGAAACTAAGAGCAAGTCGGGCACGGCTTCATCAGCAGCGGCTGCTCCGGAAGATCTGCTTGATCCGGTTTCTGTCAAATACAATCAGGTGATTCCGGTGGATGGTCAGAAGTCTGTGGCCATTGGTTACAACGTGCTTTTTATGCAGCTCGATCCCTTATTCAATAATGTTTTAGCTGATGAAAATCTGCTTTCAGCCCTCGCTCCCAATTTGCATGCTCTGCTCAATCAGTCGCTTTCCTTTAAAGTGAAGTTGCCTGATCACAAGCACGGTTCCGAGCTCTTCCAACACTCGATAGTGCGTCAGTTCGCAGATTATATTCCTGTCAGCTTGCCCATCCTAACCAAAGATTTGATCTCACGAAGCTCAGTTTTTAACTTGTATCAGGAGTTCCGTAATTTCGGGTATAAGGTGGTGAGCTTTGCACCTCCTCATGCCCTAGCTGTTCCTGATGCTCTTTCATATGCATCAGATATTCCCTCGATTGCGGGCCGTTGGCTCGACGACAATGATTGGCGCTTTGTTGCTCGACGCAAAGAACTTGATCAGCAGAATGAACCTGCGAGTGGTCTTGAAGCCATTTTTAAAAGTGAACGTGATTTGAAGGCTGCTGCAGTCGAGGACCAAGATTTCGAGAAAATGTCAGAACTACTAGCCGGGCTTGAGCGTCAGAGTGACGCTGTTCCGGATTGGCGTGCAAACGAACTTTCTGTTGTGAATGCGAAAAGCCACTATCTGCCACGCTTGGTGGATAGCTTTCAGCGTTGGACGAAGGAGAATGCACAAGTCCGCTTCTTTGCTCATGTTTACTTGCAGAATGACGACCCTACGGTGCGACCTTCGTTCAAAGATTTTCTGAGTGTCTTTAAACACAGAAAACTGAAAACTTTTGCTACACCGAGCCAGACCGAAATGTATGCCCGGATCGTGATGTTGGATCGGGTGTTGGGTTGGATGATTGACAATTTGGTGGCCCGTCGTAGCCATCACCGCACTGTTGTTTCTTTGCTGTTGCCAGCGTCTGGAAAAGAGCAGAACGCGCAGCACTTGGCTGGGCAGTTCTATGTGTCCATCCCCGGTCTCATTGGCAAGAAACTCACATCTTCAAAGCCTTATTCACTCGATGATGGTCTCTCCACAATGGCACAGTCGGTAGGTGTACAGCTTATCCGCACTGATAGCTCTGACAGAGTGCTTTTCCGGGGTGAGGGTCTCGATGCTGACGTTGCCTCTGCTCCGGGCGAAACTCAGAAGGTGGCCTCAGTGGTCAATGACCTTCCCAAACCCGCGGCGGCTGCAAAGTCGGAGTCTCGCAAAACCCCGACGACGCCTTCGTCAGCTGCTCCGGTTACCGCAGCGGCGCAACCACCTGTACCGGAGGAATTGGTTGCGGCATCTGCGCAACCTAGCCCATATCCTCCTCAGGTCAGCCGTTTCCGTATGATTGTGTTGCCTCGCGCGGCCGGTTGCCAATCGTTTGAATGGACAGCATCTAGTCCTTATTTTGGTTTGAAATCGAGCCAGCCCATCGTTGAGGAACCCTCACCACGCGGCCGGGTCATTCGAGTTTATCCGTGTGGTCTGAGAGATCAGGTGATTGAGTTGAGTTGGTTTCAATCGCACGAGGCACCTGGAAATGCCGGCCTGAATGCCTCGAAGGCGGCGAGTTGGATGGGTGGAACTTTGAGTTTCAATTCCTCTACCGGTAGTGCTGAGCCCCAGGATGCGCCTTTCTTTTTGATTGGTCCGCAGGCTCTGAGTCTCGATGCATTGCCGATGCGTCTTGAATCTTTTCTTCCGAGCGAAATTCCCCAGCTTTTCGATCTTGAAACAAAGAAAGTTGTGGAGAGCGAGACGTTGGCCCGTCTTTTGAATTTGAATTCGCAAATGCAGAGCGCTCAACTTTCCGCACGCACACTGATTTATTTCTTCAGAGAACCTGTGCGTAGATGAAATTTTGTTGATTGCCGTCACGAGAATAGGTCCACAGCAGCTGATGCTTCCTTCTTCAAGGAATCAAGGACTGCTGCGGTGGACTTTCCAGGGGTTTCCCTGCTGGCGGGGCTTGATGATGAGATCGTCGATGTTGATGTGGCGAGAAAGCTGAAGCGCGTAGACAAGTGTATCGGCTATGTCGCCACCATCGAGAGCCTCAACTCCGTCATAGACTTTCTTAGCCTTTTCGGAATCACCCTTGAAGCGGATGAGGCTGAATTCGGTCTCAACCATACCCGGTGAGAGCATCATCACCCGAATATTCTGCCCAACCGTTTCCAGACGGAGCGCTTCGTGGAAGGCGCGCACAGCATGTTTTGATGCGCAGTACACAGCACCATTTTCATAGGCACTGTGTGCAGCAACACTCGACAGAACAATAATATCTCCACCGCCACTGGCGATCATGTGTTTGGCAGCTTCCTGGCTGATTCGAAACGCCGCATTGACGTTTGTTTGTAACATCATGTTCCAATCTTCCGGATTGGACTGAGCGACATGTGCAAGACCAAGCGCGAGGCCTGCGTTGTTCACAAGAACGTCGACCGCAAATGCTCCCGCTTTGAGAAGCGTATCGATAGCGTCCGAACCGGTAAGGTCAAGAGCGAAGGTGCGCACAGTCAGAGTTGGATTCAGGTTGAGCAGCTCTGATTTGAGTTCATTGAGCCGATCTTGCCTGCGGGCCACGAGGTGCAAATGGCAACCTTCGAGTGCGAGTCTGACAGCCGTTGCGAGGCCAATTCCCGACGACGCTCCCGTGATAAGTGCAGTTTTCCCTCGGAGGGCGCGGCCGCGGGGCTTCAATGCGGCTTGAATCTGATTTTTGATCATGCTCTCACTTCACTTCACAGAGGCAACATAGTCATGGATTGTGCGCCGGAACGTGCTAACTCGCTCAACGCTTTGTGCGTATGCTGCCTGAGCAGAAACATTGCCCCCAGCAGGTGTACAGACCGAAATATAAAATTTGATTTTCGGTTCGGTTCCGCTGGGGCGCATTGAAATCTTGCTGCCATCAACAAGTTCCAATTGAAGAACATCAGATTTAGGTAATTGTGCAAAAGCCTCGGTTTGACCCGCGTTGGTTCCTGTCATGTGTTTCTTTGTTTGGAATTTGTAGTCGAGCAGGGCTTGAACCTGCGTTCCTGCGAAGGTGGTCATGGGGGCATTTCGCATTGCCGTCATAAGACGCGTGATGCGCTGTGCTCCTTCTTCTCCTTCGAGATCGACTGTGATGAGATCTTCTTGCCAAGCCCCGTGTTTTTCGAAAAGAGCGAGGAGGACATCACAATGCGTGAGCCCTTGATTTTTGAATGAAGCAGACATTTCCACAGCCTGGCAGAGTGCACCGATTCCGTCTTTGTCGCGAACGTAATCGCCTGGCATAAAGCCGAAGCTCTCTTCAGTGCCGAAAAGATACTTGTGATCTGTTTTGCCCTGGCGTTCCCAATCATTGACCACACCGGCAATCCATTTGAAGCCAGTAAGAGTATCGAAGATCTCGATGCCGTGGTTCGAGCAAATGCGCGCATGCAGGTCGGAGGTCACAATCGTTTTGATGATTTTATGTTCTGACTTGAGTTTGCCCTGAGCTTTGAGTTGCGACAAAAGGTAGTGAATCATCAACGCGCCGGTCTGATTGCCGTTTAGGAAGACATACTCACCGAACGCTTGGTTCTTAAAGGTGCTCTGTGCTGCTTTGGGATCGCGCACAACCAGTGCGAGGCGATCGGAATCGGGATCGGTGGCGAGCACGATATCCGCCTTGCGATCTCGCGCTTGTTGGATAGCAAGCTCCAATGCTGATGGCTCTTCAGGGTTGGGCTTCTTCACCGTAGGAAAGTGTCCATTGGGCTGTTCCTGCTCGGGGACGATATGCAGGTTTTTATAGCCCCACTCGCCAAGCGCACGTCGGGTTGGGAGCGCACCTGTGCCATGTAGAGGTGTGTAGACGATGCTGATGTCCTTGTTCTGCGCAGGTTCGAGTTGGAGTTCTTTGACGCAGGCGAAATAGGCATCGACTGTTGCCGCTGGAACGGTCTTTACAAGAC
Source organism: Silvanigrellaceae bacterium (assembly GCA_044376655.1). GTDB lineage: Bacteria > Bdellovibrionota_B > Oligoflexia > Silvanigrellales > Silvanigrellaceae > RFOM01. Next base: position 1,295 of record JBILKQ010000015.1, on the reverse strand, counting down.
TTTTCGCGACAGCATCGCTGTAGGACATTGAGCGGGCTTGATCGTAGCGAGTTACGGCGAAAACTTCAGCCAGAATGGCTGAGTCGTGTGGCGGTGTGATTTGGGCGCCATCTTCCCAGTACACTTTGTAGCCATTGTATTGGGGTGGATTGTGGCTGGCGGTGATACAGAGTCCACCAATGCATTTGAGGTTGCGTACAGCAAATGAAAGACATGGTGTGGTTTGGATATGGTCGAAGAGATAAACTTGGATGTCATTTGCAGCGAGCACACTAGCAGCTTGTTCGGCAAAAAAACGCGATGAAAGACGGCTGTCGTAGGCAATCACAACGCCACGGCGCTGAGCATTGCTCCCCTGTTTTAGGATATAGTTTGCGAAGCCCTGAGTTGCTTTGCGGATGACGGGGCCATTCATGCGGTTGCTGCCTGCACCGACGACACCACGGAGTCCACCTGTTCCAAACTCGAGCTCTCGCCAGAAACGGTCGCGGAGTTCTTGAACGCTGCTTTGTTGAAGGAGGTTCTGAATTTCAGATTTGCCCTCTGCTTCAACTGTGGCATCGCTCATCCACAGGCCGATACGTTCAGAGGCCTCGCCAAGTTGTTCGAGAATATTCTTGGGAATGTTGAGGTCTGTCATTTTGCTTGGGCCTTTCTCAACTCCTGAATGTTTTCTGAGACAGAATTCAGGAATCTTTGAATTTTGACTCGTGTGAAGCTGTCTGTCTCAGGGTAGCGAGTCAGAATATTCTCCAGGATTTGTTTGCATTGGCTGAAACTGTCAAGCTTTGCCTGCTTGTCCGGGGAGTTTGTTCCCCTTTGGTAAAGCTCATTTGCCTTTCTGCGCAAGTCACGGATGTGCGCTTCGGAGGCCTCGCGGCGCAGCCGGCGGGTAACGTCTGTTTTTTGAACATCTGCAAGACTGTCAAGGGTTTCAACAGCTTCTCCTGGCTTGCCGTCATTCAGGGCTGCTCTAGCCAGCTGCAAGGCGCGTTCGGCAGTGAGATCGCCTTTTTCGAGGTTGGGTGTGTTTGCAAGGGCGAGCGGGCTGCATTGGTTGGTTGAAGTATCGGCAATCTGCGGTTTGTTGCTCTGAGCCGTGCCCACTAGAGCATCAACTCTGGCCTGGTGTGAACGACTAGGGAACATTTTGCGCAGTTTGCTGGCGAGTTCGTCGGTGGCCACTGTGTCGCCTTTCAGGCGAAGTTCTTCGAGCGTGGCGAGCTGACTTGCGAAGGCAAGTTCGAATGCAGAGAAAAGCTTAAGGCGAACAGCCTGCATACGATCCTTTACTG
>JBILKQ010000213.1:0-3543 GCA_044376655.1 Silvanigrellaceae bacterium | reverse complement strand
GAGGACTCAATGTTGGTCAGGCGCATTTCAACCTGATAGGTGACCGTCTTGTAACCGCCTGCTTCCGACACAATGCTCGAAAGAGCGCCCACCAGGAAGAAGTCGGCTGCGGCCTGCTTGCCTGGGCCCTTGGCCGCATCGGCCTTCACAACTCCCGACTGCTGGTATTTGTACTCTTCGAGAATTTTTGCGCGCTGCGCTCCATCAAGGAAGCGCACTTTGCCACTGTTGATGAGCTCGTTGCGAACTGCTTCAAAAATAGCTTTGGTATCGATTTGCTCAGAGGTGCGGTTTTCAAAATCGTCCACGAGAATAAAGGGGCGTTTGCCCTGAAATTCGCGGGTGTACTCGGTCAGCCAGCGCTTCGCCAGTGCCGAGCGAATCATTTCCTCACCCACAAGGCGCGCATCGGAATCGTTCCAGCGGTCATCGACGATTTCGATTTTATTGGGATCAGCATAGTTCCCTTGGGTAGTCTGACAAGCCGAGACTGCAACAACAGACGCCAAAATGAAGCTTGAAAACATGCGCTGGGTGAGATTTTGTGTCATAGGGTTCGACCTCTCCGGGTGGAAACGTTTCTGGAGGAGAGGAGTATATCTGTTCGGATTCCGGGGGAGCAAGCCCACCGGCAGATTTCGAGGTGCTAGGATGCAAAGTGAAAAATTTTTGTCCGTCGGTGAAGATTACAACTTTGACTTTCTCGTCATTGGAAGTGGAATCGCCGGAGCCACACTTGCTCTGAAACTCGCCTCACTGGGGCGTGTCGCCTTGGTTTGCAAGGAAACTGTAGGGGAAACCAACACAAGCTACGCTCAAGGCGGAATCGCCAGTGTGTTTGACCAGCATGATAGTTATGAATCCCATACGCAGGATACCATCACAGCGGGCGCAGGTCTCTGCCATGAGGATGTTGTCCGAAAGGTCGTTGCTACTGGACCTGCAGCCATCAAGGAACTCATCGAGATCGGCGTGCAGTTCACCCCCTCAGACTCGAAAAGCCCTGATTTTGAATATCATCTCACTCGCGAAGGGGGACACAGCGAACGGCGCATCATTCATGCCGACGACATGACCGGCAGAGCTGTACAGACTGCCCTCACAAACAAGCTCCGCGAGCATCCGAACATCAGCGTCCATGAGTACCACACCTGCATTGATCTCATCGTGACCGACAAGGCCTGCCCAGACTTTTCCCGCAACCGCTGTCTCGGAGCCTATGTTCTCGATGAACAGCAGCGCGAGGTGCGCTCCTTTCTTGCAAAATGTACCTTTCTGGCCACAGGAGGGCACGGGAAATTGTATTTGTACACCTCGAACCCGGATATTGCTTCTGGTGACGGGGTCGCCATGGCCTGGCGCGCCGGTGCTCGGGTCGCCAACCTCGAGTTTATGCAATTTCACCCAACATGCCTTTACAGTGCCAAAGAAAAAAACTTTCTCATCACTGAAGCGATCCGCGGCGAAGGCGGCATTCTCCTTTCACGCAAAGGGGAACGCTTTATGGAAAGAGTTGATCCCCGGAAAGAGCTTGCTCCGCGAGACATTGTTGCGCGCGCGATCGATGCGGAAATCAAAAGAACTGGCGAGCCCTACGTCCTGCTCGACATTTCGCACAAATCTCCCGACTTCATTCGCCAGCATTTTCCGAACATCTACGCTACGTGCCTAGATCTCGGAATCGACATCACCCGCGAGCCCATTCCAGTGGTTCCAGCTGCGCACTACAGTTGTGGGGGGGTTGTAACCGACTCCCGCGGCCGCACGGGGATTAAATCTCTATGGGCCCTGGGTGAGGTGGCCTGCACCGGTCTGCATGGAGCCAATCGCCTGGCCTCAAACTCGCTTCTTGAGGGACTCGCCTTTGCTGAATTCATCGCACAAGACGTGGCCTCGATCTGGGGCTCCATTCGCGACATGCCTGCACCCCGGGTGCCCAAATGGCAGCTTGGCAAGGCCTGCGAACCCGACGAAATGACCGTGGTGAGTCAGCTGTGGGATGAAATTCGCAGAACCATGTGGAACTACGTGGGCATCGTTCGCTCGGACAAACGCCTCGCCCGCGCCGATGCGCGCATCGGTCAAATTTCTGAAGAGATTGAAAACTACTACTGGGATGTAGTCCCGAGCCGCGCACTCATTGAAGTGCGTAACCTTGCAGCAGTCGCTATGCTCACCGTCAAATGTGCTCGTGCCCGCAAGGAAAGCCGGGGGATCCATTATTCACTCGACTACCCACAGACCGACGAAACCAATTTCCGCAAAGATACGGTTCTCTGCTGAACCCACCCTTGACAGCACTTTGAGTCCGCTTAGCCTTTCGCTGGTCGAAGGATTGGGGTATGAAGCCCCGCATAAAAGAAGCATCTCTTTGAATTTCTAGGGAGGCCCTATGGCTAAGTCGATTCGTCCATTGAATGACCGCATTCTCGTTCAACGCATTGAAGCCGAGCAGAAAACAGCTGGCGGAATTCTGATTCCCGACAACGCCAAAGAAAAGCCTGCCGAAGGACGCGTCCTCGCTGTTGGCAATGGCAAGATCCTCGAAGACGGCAGCCGCCGCGCACTTGAAGTGAAAGTGGGCGACCGCATTCTTTTCGGAAAATGGAGCGGCACGGAAGTCAAGCTCGACGGCGTCGAGCAGCTTCTCCTTAAGGAAGAAGAAGTTCTCGCGATCATGGAAAACTGACCCGAGCGCACAACGTCGCACGGCACCAACCAAACCTCAGTGTTTAAATAAGGAAACGCCCCATGGCAGCCAAGATGATCAGCTTCAATGAATCTGCCCAGAAGAAAATCCTCTCGGGTGTGAATACCCTTGCCAACGCCGTCAAGGTCACTCTCGGTCCAAAGGGCCGCAACGTTCTTATCGAAAAATCCTTTGGCGCTCCGCTCATCACCAAAGATGGCGTAACCGTTGCGAAGGAAATCGAACTCGAAGACAAATTCGAGAACATGGGCGCACAAATGGTCAAGGAAGTGGCTTCCAAGACCAACGACGACAGCGGTGATGGAACCACCACAGCCACTGTTTTGGCACAAGCGATCTACCGCGAAGGCTTCAAAATGCTCGCGGCTGGCCACAACCCCATGGAACTCAAGCGTGGCATCGACAAGGCCTGCACAGTTATCATCGAGAACCTCCGCAAGGTGGCTCGCCCTGTGAAGAACAACAACGAGATCGCTCAGGTCGCAACCATTTCTGCCAACAACGATCCAACCATCGGCAAGATGATTGCTGAAGCGATGGACCGCGTCGGCAAGGATGGCGTGATCACGGTTGAAGAAGCCAAGGGCATCGAAACCTACGTCGACGTTGTTGAAGGTATGCAATTCGACCGCGGCTATTTGTCTCCCTACTTCGTCACCGACCAAGAGCGTCTCGAGGCTGTTCTTGAAAACCCCTTCATCCTGCTCTTCGACAAGAAGATCTCCTCCATGAAGGATATGATTCCTCTCCTCGAGCAAGTTGCACGCAGCGGCCGTCCTTTGCTCATTATCGCTGAAGATGTTGAAGGCGAAGCCCTCGCAACTCTCGTGTTG
>JBILKQ010000101.1:0-11228 GCA_044376655.1 Silvanigrellaceae bacterium | reverse complement strand
GCAAAGCCAAGCCGGAGATTCCGCTGGGTGAAGAAACATACGAACCCGCAGCGGCCCCCAAGAAGAGTACCAAAGCAGAGGCTCACGCGGCTGAAAAGCCTGACTCAGCTCCACATGGAAAAGCGAAACCAACTTCCGAAAAGGCGGCCACGGAGAAACCCACTGCTGAAAAATCTCCGTCAGAAAAAGCGGGCTCCGGAAAAGCCCTGGAATCTGCTCCGGCCCAAGCCGAAGGAACTCATGCTGAAGACCCCCATGCTGCTCCACCCGCTGCCCACGGTGAGACGCCCACCGACGCGAAAGCTGCAAGCTCAGTTCATGGCGAGGGCAACAAAGATGCTCAAACAGACGCAGCTCAACCCGAGAAAAACAACTCTCTGCTTGAGGGCAAAGTCCCTCCCGCGACTCCGGCCAAAGGTTCCGGTTTTGTCTGGTTTGGCGTGATTTTCGTGCTCCTCGCTATCGCGATTTTCATTTTTACCTAATAGACCTCCGTAGAAAAAGTCCCACATTGAGGAGAAGACTAAATGAAGAACTCTTTCCTTTTGCTCAGCTGTTTATTTTCCTGCGCCCTACTGCCACAGACCGCTCTGGCAAATCCCACCTCGTCCCAGAAGAAAGGTGCTGCGGCTGCTGCAACCAGCACCGCAACATCCGCTGCCGCTGCCAGCCAAAACGCAGCTGCAACAGCAAATCCGGTCTGGAACTTCAAAGTCCGCGACGATGACTCTGTTTTTGCAATTGTCACGAAGAAGGCCGGCATGGCAGCGCGCCTGGCGCACAACCATTTCATTGTCGCGCGCAATTTCGACGCCCAGCTCAGTGCTGACTCGCGAAACCCAAGCAATGGAACCTTTTCCTTCAAGACGCGAGTCAACGATTTAGAGGTCGACCGTGCAGAACTTCAAAAGCGTTGGTATCCGACAGTACAGGCTCTCGGATGGCTGAGTGAGCCTTTTGAAGCATTGAAGGATTCCGACCGCGATTCTATCCGCGAAAACATGCTCGCCGCTGGGCAACTTAATGCCAGCAAGTTCCCGGAAATCACAGCTCAGATAGAAAAAATCGTACAATCACCGAGCAAAATCGGCGAGCGCAGTTTCAGTAAAAAGGCCACCGTGCTGATTACCGTCCGCGGCCAGACCGTGAGCCGCGATTTTGCAGCAAACATCAATCTTCAGGGCGAAGAACTTCAAGTGGAGGCCGCGGGTTCGCTGAAATTCACCGAATTCGGTATAACGCCCTACAAAGCACTGCTTGGCGCGTTGGGGAACGACGACCGTTTCCATCTCCTTGTCAGTTTCAGGGCCACAAAAAAATGAGCACCACCATTTTTGAACGCATCCTCTCCGGAGAAATTCCTTGCAAGAAAGTTTTTGAGGATGACCACACGCTGGCGTTTCATGACATCGCGCCACAGGCTCCGGTTCACGTTTTGGTCATCCCCAAAAAGAAAATTGTAAATGTTGCTCAGGCAAACGACGCTGATGCTGAAGTTCTCGGACGTGTTTTGCTGACTGCCCGTAAGGTTGCGCAGCAACTTGGAATTGAAGCAACCGGATACCGTCTGGTGATGAACAATGGTGCTGACGGCGGCCAGACGGTCGATTATATGCACTGCCATGTGCTCGGCGGACGACCACTGCGTTGGCCCCCAGGCTGAATTTTTAACATTTCCTTGGCAGGACTCTTTCTGCTTGAATCACTCTACTCCTCATTTGATTGTCGGTGCCGGAGCAGCAGGCTGCGCAGCAGCCAAGTGTTTTGCTGCTGCCGGTCTTGCACGGGATGTTGTTTGGCTCGAACAACACAATGAGCCAGGTGGCTGTGCAGGTTATTTTTCTCGTGGAGCGCCGCGACGCAGCTACGATGCAGGTGCCACTCAGCTGATTGAATGCGCCCCGGGCTCACTGCAGGAACAACTTTACTCGTTGGCACCAGCTGAGAACCAGACTCCTGCGGAGCAACTTTTTGAAAAAATTCCCACCATCACTCAACATTGGCCGGATCGCAAAATCGCCGTTGTGCTGAAGAGTGACGGAAAGGTGGACTGGCAAGCACAACGCTCCCCTACCCCGGAAGAACAGAAAGAGCTTGCTGTTCTCGAGACTTTTTTGGGCCATTGCTGCAACGAGGCAGCGTGGATGTGGAGCCTGTTGAGTGACATTCCACGCTTTCCTCCTCAGAGCTTTGAGGACATTCGCCGAGCCTTGATGCTCTTTCTAAAGGTGCCTCTGCAGAAAAAGATCCTCTTTCCGTTTTTGTTTCTTGCCAATGCACGCACCTTTATGAACTTCCACCGTGTGCGCCGTGATGGTCTCGCAAACGATGTCCTGAGCGGCTTGCTCATTGACACCACCCAATCCTCCCCTGAAAAGTCGCCTTGGCTGGCTGCAGCAATGGGCATGTCCATTCTAAGCCGAGGCATTTATCGATGCCGAAAGGGCATGCGCGCCTACTTTCGCCCCTCTGTCAGTGCATTTGAAGAGAGAGGTGGAACCTACAATCCAAGCCAATCTGTAATTAAAATCGAAACCACGCCTGAAGGATTTTTGGTCACCAGCTTCAACCGCAAAACCCAATCCACCACAAAATACCTGGTCACCGATTCCGCTCTCCTTAACCTAACGGTTTGGGACGTGGTTTCTGGTCTTGTTCCGCAGGAAGACCCATTGCGCACAACGCGCACCTATCGGGTTTGGGAAAAGCGGGCAAAACGCGAACACGGATGGGGCGCTTTTGCTCTTTATGCGGTGCTGCGTGATCAAGAAGCATGGCCTGCCGAGCCTCATTTCCACCAGATTTTTCCTGAAGCGGACGAAACTCCGGAACTGCAGAGCTCACTCTACGTTTCCATTCCTGCCCGCAATGACCCTGCCAACCCGCCTGGATACCGGGTGATGACAGCCACTCTCCACCTCGAGAGCCTTGAGCTGAGCCAAGCACAGCGTCAGCTCTATGCAACGCTGCTGAGCAAACGTATCAGTGCGGCACTCGGTGTTGAGCTCGAACAACTGGAAACAGCCTTTCCACGCACCTTTGAGCACTTCACTGCACGGCGCGGCGGACAGGTCGGCGGTTACCGCCTAACCCTCAGGAATTTTCTTTTCTTCGCGACCCCTTCTATGCTCACTCATCCCAGCAAAAAAAACGCAAAATTGCTGCTCATGGGCGACACGGTTTTCCCAGGACAAGGCGTGGTAGCCTGCTCGGTGAGTGGCATTATCGCTTTTGAACGCGCCACAAATCTGACATTCCGCTCACTTCTTAGCAAACAATTCGGAGCAAAGAATCAGTTTTGATATCATCCCGAACATGCTTAAGATCGATTACACCACTGCGCGCGGTCGGGGAGTGTTTGCCACATGCCACATTCCGGCTGGACAAGTTATTGAAGACGCGCCTGTGATTGTTGTTCCCCCTGAACAAATGCCATTTATCAAAAGCACCGTGCTGTTCGAATATTTTTTTCAATGGAAGCTCAATGGTGAGGAGGCATGTGCCATCTGCCTGGGCAACGGCTCTCTTTACAATCACTCGTTGCAGCACGCCAATGCCCGATATATTCGTCTCTACGATGACCTAAAGATCCGCTTTGTGGCATTGAGGGACATTCATCCCGGTGAAGAAATCATGACAAACTATAATGGGGACGCCGATTGCCGACGTCCCCTGTGGTTTGAGGAAAACCCTCAGACAAATTCGAACCAATTTCTCAGCGCTCAGAACATTCGAACTTTTTGAGTTCTTTCCCGAATTGCTTTTCGTTCCCTGGCAAGGGAATGGAGATTTCACCGACAACAGGAATGCCCTTGATAACGATACGGGTTGGCTCCACGTCAACACGACGCAGGTTAAACGAGATCGGAATGCCGACACGCGCCTTCACATTGATCCCGTAGAGGTCAATTTGTGCGTTGCTCTTGTCATTTGTGAAAACGTTTTGAATACCAAAGCGACGGTCAAGTGTGAGATCGATTGCCGGTGTGCCCGACATCTCAATGCGGCAAACAACACTGTTCGCTTGCTGAAGTGAGACTTGTGCCAAAGGAGTAGAAGAAGTGGGGGCCTTCATCTCCATTTGCCCAAATGCGTTAATAAGCTGCCGCAAAGCGGGTTTGATTTTTTCATCATCTACAAACAAATCTGAGTGCTTTGCAGCTGTGTCAAAAAACGCTGAGCTCAAACGAACGATTCGGTTGGGTGTAAAAACAATGTTGCGAGCTTCTGTCGCATTACGAATGAGAACATCTTGCTTCAGCTCATTGAACTTCTCCCAGCGCACAGGGATGTCTTTGATGAAAAATCCATCAGGAATGTGAGTCACTGCAAGAGTGTTGCCACTCCAAAGAGTCTGGTCAGTTGAATTGAAATGAAGCTGTCCGAATTCATCTGATTCAAACGAATTCGCAGCCGAAAACTCAAGTCCCTTGAAAAGATATTGTCCGGCAGAACCTATGGATACATCGCCTTCATTGGCAAAAGCCCATTTCATGCCGCTGTTTCCGCGCACAACACCCGATTGCCCATTCAGGGTGGCGCGAGCTTCGAACCGAAGTTGCCCAGAGGGTTCAAGAAAAACCTTTCTCAAACCACTCTTACTGAGAAACTCCAAAACATCACCATGGACGTCGTCCAGACCCAACTGGTTCATAAATATACGGATGCGTGCTGATCCGAGTTCCTGCCGCTCTATCCCGAAATTAGAACCCGACTTGAAAGCTTTATCCGTCAATTCTGCAATCGCTTTCCACTTGAGTTCATCTTTAGTTTCGAATGATGAGGTTTCATCATTCCAGATTTTTGGTTCAGGCTTTGGACAAAGCAAACCCCAGCGCGCACACCACTGCTCAAAAGATATCCTCTCGAGAGCAAGCCATGAAGCGTCGCCATCGTTTGCACCAACCGATGCAAGGCGAGACTGTTGGCTGGAGTCATCGCGTGCACAAGACACGGCGAGCGTAAGAAGAAATCCCAGGGCACTGCCCATCAGACTCACACGACGATTCAGCACACGACTCAAAGCGCTCATGCATTTCCTCCTTGGTCAACTCATCCCAGAGTACTACCGGAGAGAAACGCCCCGCACCGGGGAACAGAACGCAGGCGTGACATGCGGCGAAAATTTCCCATTAACAGATAAAAAGAACCGCTCCAAAGGAGCGGTTCACGAAGGTTGTTGCAATGACAGTTTATGTTGGCTCGACGTGATCAGCGTAGCTTGATGCTCGCACGGGCAACGGCATGGAAGCGGTCATCCGTGTAGATATTGATATGCGGACAGTCAAGAATGCTCAGGCGCCCAATGTAATCTGCAGTCTGTGCAGCATTGAGGGGCTGAATGTTGATGAGCGTTGAGTCTGTGCGGCTTGTGATACGTTGACCGTGCAAACGTCCATACGCCTTGCTGTTGGCATCTGTGTAGACAGTGGTGATTCCAGCGGATGCTGTTGGGTGGATAGGTGTGAAAAATCCACGCCGTACTTCAACTCTTCCGCTCATACCATCACCAAAAATTCTGCGCACCCCACCCAGCACACGGCCCACAGGATCGAGCACCAAGAAGTAACGCATGTAGTGTGCGGAATCTGCGTCTCCATGCATGAAATCAACTTCAATGCGGAAATCGCCATCGGTTTTGAGCTCAAGAATACGTGCTCGGCACGTGTGTGGACCACCAATTGAAACACCGAAGGGTGAATTTATGTATCCATTATTGGCCGCACCTTGAGCAGTGAAGAAATACTGATTCGATTCTTTAATGTCACCCGCCAGATCCGCAATGAAGTTTTGCGCAAACTCGGCCGGAACTGCGCCGCCAATGACGTGGTTGTAATCAAAGCGGCTAGGACGCGGATTGGTGAGTGTATGCTTGTAAACAATCGTTGCGTTGTTCGACACCTGTACAACAATAATCTCGTAAGTTCCCATGACATTCAGATCGAGGTTTTCAAACACCGCATACGGAGCCTTCACCGACTCTGTCTGGGTGTTGGCGCTGAAAAACGACTGTGCCATAAGATTCTTTTGAGTTGCACTGACCACATGCACCAGCGATACCGACTCGATAAATTCTGCTTCCGAAGTCGCGTTCTTAACCTTTTGGTCGGATTTCATGGTCACAGACAAACGCGCGCGGGTCAGCAATCCACCCGAATAACCAGGCAAGCCCTCATTCATGGCGCCATCAATCCAATAGAGCAACTTGAAGTTGGCAGCCGTTGACGCTGCACTCAGAGGCTTCTGCACAGGCGACATCGGATCGCTGATGAGCTTGCACTCACCCTGAGCGTAGGCTGCGTCGATATCGAGTACACCACCAGCCATCAAAGCGGCAGCGGAAAGTTTGAGAAACGTGCGGCGTTCCAGCTGGTAGACTTTGGTCGTTACTGTTGTCATTGCTCTTCTCCTACTTTCAACCGATGTACATGAAATAACGAACGTACGCCGTCACGTTTGCATTAGCGACACTCCGCGTTCTGCGTGCATAAACAACCACCGACTGATGCTCGAGAAAGTGGTTGTTTTGTGGTGTAACTGTCTCACCAAAGACCGTCTGCACAATAACCTGTTCGTTGCCTGCTGGATTAACCACCGAACCTAAACTCCAGGTGGCAGAGGTGGTGGCTGCTGTATAACTACCGCCGTGGTTCATTGCTCCAAGGGTCGCAGAGTTGCCAATATCCGATGTGCCTGCCATCGACGGTGCATTCTGACCAAACTGGAATGCTGACAACAAAGTTACTTCGGCAGGTGTTTTTCTGCGTGGAATACTCAAATCAACAACCCGCAGCGAATTCAAAGTTCTCTTGAACGCGGTCGCCTCGCTGTAATCAAGCTCCATTCTGTAGGTCATCATCATAGCAGGCTTGTGAACGAGCACCTCAATCTTCTGTGCACCATTTAAATCAAGCGACTCAAAGATAAGTCCGTAGCCCGCCGCTGGGACAGAGTACAGGTCTCGTGCTGCCACGACGCGCGTGCCTAAAATTACGCTGCCATTCGTTCTCTTAGCCAACACATGGACACGATCGCCGACCGCCAACGCATCAGTTCCAGAAGACTTGAATTTCAGAGCCAACAAGGCACTGGAGGGATTTCCATAGAGCGCATAAACAGGCTGCCCACCACTCGCGAGCAGTAAATCTGCTGGCGTTTTGGGAGTCGCTCCTGAGGTATCAACACAACCCGGGGGCACAACGGGACCAGCGGTCGGAGACGCTGTGGGGGATGGGTTGGGGTTGTTGGGGTCGGTTGAATTTGTTCCTTCACCAGGAGAGCCACCAGTCCCTTGCCTTTGAACACCACCGACGTTCCCGGTGTCCTTCGCACCCTTAACGTCTTTTTCGTACTTAGTTGTGTACTTACCGCAGGCCGCCAGCAGTGCTGCCAGACCACCCATAACGGAGGCACTCAACGCAAAACGACGCGAACCGCTCGGGGGAGTGTGTTGCTCCTGAGGTTGGGGAGCATCGGCCTCAACAACTCCGTTGTCGCTCGCAAGGGCTTTTTCTGTTGAATTCTCTGCCATCGACATGCCTCCTGTTAACTAATTCCATACTCGGCAGAAATTGCAGTGACCTTGAGAAGAAAAGCAATTGTTATTATTTCTCTCGCAGTTTTGGAGTGTTAAAAAAAAGAGCCCCGGACCTACCGGAGCTCCTTTCGTCGAAAATTCCCGAGCTGTCTGGCCTATGCTCTGCGCTTGAAGCGCACATATCGACCCAATTCTGGGGCAACCACATTGCGGCGTTGCTTCTCAGCCATGAATTGAAGGGCACCAACCTGCCAGTCACCCATGTTGACCTGCATCCCCGTTAGGCGTCTGCCAAAGTTGTCACACAGTCCCCAGTCGTTGCCACCTGTCGTCCATGGTAAGCCTGTCGACCTGTTACCCAAGTCATCCAAGAATTCACGCTCGAGCGAGTTAATTCTATCCATTGGACCATGCACTTCGTCATCGAGGTAACCCGATTTTTTCGGCCCCATGAGCATTGCAATTCCAGGACCGCTTCCATCACCCATGTTGCGGGAGCGGCCGCCATCGGTCACCACCACAATCAACGCATTTTTGCCGCTGATCGCACGGGCCAACATATTCAACCCCATAGCCAGTTGCCTCATTCCCTCCACATAATTGAGAGAGTTGGCTCTGAACGACGTAGATCCATTGGTCGGATTATCGATATTCGAGCCGTCGAGGTCATTCAAATTCAAAAACAATGAGAAGTTCCGGTAGGGCAAAACGTCAATCTTCAAGGTCTCCGCAACAAATGCACACTGCGCCATAAACTCTTGTTGTGCGGCTCGCTCAACATAAGTGCCTCCCTCAAAGAAAGCCTGCCTGTTGGCAATATTCGCCGCGGGAGAAGCAATGTGAGTGGTCTTTTCGAGGTTACCTAGCGCGGTCATCTGAGAAATTGAGTTTTTTACCTTTTGGCGGTTGTCTAGAAGCGCGCTGCGACGCTGCGGGTTGCTGATGCTGAGCTTGTCGAACAGGTATGTGAGGTTCGATGTGTTTTTGTCTCGATAATCGCCAAAACCATCGTTCAGGCTTTGGTCGATGTTGGACACAATCTGACCCAAGCTGCGCCCAGAGACATCAAACTTCGCGTTGTCAGCTGCCGATAAGCCACTCAACACCACGTTGTTCAACATGCTGCCATTGGAATCGTAGTTTTCACCCATCATAAAACCGGTGATCCCAAGCGGACTAGTGACCAAGCCCTTGAGCGCGGCGAAGTGCGCCAGGTCGCACAGGTCTTTGCGCATCTTTCCAAGGAACAGCTGATGCACGGGAATGTTGTCCATGGGCTGCACGCCCAAGCCGACCTGAATTGCAACGTCTTCAGGAAAAGCACCAACGTAGTTGTTGTATCCGAAGACGTTTGCATTCGATTTGGTTGCAGCACCGTCGTAGGTTCCGTTCAATAAGCGACTTCCAAACCACTCATTGAAACGCAACCTTGCCATGCGCGGATTTCGGCTCAGCGACTTGATACCTTGGGCTGTCAGATGTTGACGTGTCGCGTTGCTTGCCATGCGCGTAGCAAAGTGGGTTGCATCGGCATCTTCGGCCGTTCTCACTTGTCCAACCTGGTTATTGTCTCTCAAACTCGCGGCTTGATCAATTTCACCCAGTGCAAACACGAGCGGGGCGTGGGTCTGATCAAAGACCTTAACAGTGATTAAAATCCACGGATCACTCTCGCTCTGAGCAGCAGCCTCCTGAAGCTGTAATAGCGCTCCAAGTTGAGCTGCAGTGCCCATCCGACCCAGCTGACGTGTGACTTCAAATGAATCCTTTATCGACCAATGTGGGTTCGGGAGATAACTTCCTCCGAGCAATTTATGCCAGCCTGGCACGTGAAGAATGTTCCCGAGCCCCTCAAGAGCTGCCGTTGTCGCAACTGTTCCCAAACCCCACTTCAACAGATCTCGGCGTGTCCAATCTCGATGACTCATCTGGGCTCTCCCTTGAATCTCAAAGTTTATTTTGCAGTTGCAAATGCATAGGATGACAGCAGGGACGCAATCGCGCGGCGTCGCTTCAGCAGTCCGTCAGCACTCGACTCGGGCGCTCCACAGTTCTCGACACTGGCGAGTTTCTCTAGGGTATCCTTGAAGGCATCTGTGTTGGGATCAAACTGTGGCAGACAGCGTTGCAACATCGCAGAGGCTGCCGCCTGAGTGGAGCAATTGCAGTTAGTGTTGGACGCTGAGCGAACATCACAATTGAAGGCTGCCACACTGGCGACCGTCAACAGCGAGTTGAGATACACAGCATCTTCAAGCGTATCTGCATAAGTTCCAGTGGACGCCACCGACGAAGAATCCAGGAATCCCCGCTCAAGCTCAACAATATTTTTATCGACTTTGGAAGTCGTGCTGTCTTGCAGCAGGAAACGAACCCGACCCTCGGTCAGTGCCGCCGCACCTGGCGTGACAATCATGTCAGCTGAAATTTTCAAAATGGCTGGGTTCGCAATGGTGACATCCATATTTGCAGGCGATGAGGATCCTCCTGCTGCCGGGCTTGATTGACTTTCAGAACCCAAACACAAAATGATCGACTTTTGCAGCTGCTCAGACGTCTTGCGCTTTCTATCAGAAGAAGTCAGGTCTACGATGTTGAAGGTCAGTGGTTCTGGCGCCACTACTGATTTCGCATCGTCACCCTGCTTGGGTGCCGCGGTGTTTCCAGGATTCGTCTCACCACTTGGTTTAACAGCAGTATCAGTAGGTAAAATGGCCCTACCGGCAGGCAAGCCAATCGGTCTTATCGACTCGGAACTGCAAGCAGCCACAATCCCTAACAGGAGTGACAGGCCAAGCACAGCTCGACGTCGAGTTGAATTGAGCGAGAAACTCGTCATCACATTCCTCCTGCTTCGCTTTTGCATGCAAAGGTATCGGTCATGAAATAGGCCTGCATCAACTGAACAATCTGACCGCCATTGCTCTTCCATGAGTCCGTGATGGCTTCAATCACTTCAGGGTTGGTCGAATTGCGGTTGCTCAGTGCCCTAGGAACGATGCGCGCAAGACCACGCGGCAGCGCAAGTTCGTCGGCAATCATGTGATTGAGCAATTCAGAAACCGTGGAAACCGTAACAGTTTGCCGGGTAATTGGATCCACCACACATCCAACTTCCTGGTCCGTACCTTTGCCAACGTTCAGAAGAGCACTGAAATAGTTCAGACCAATAGCTTCTCTCAGCGACGGATCGCGTCCTGGAGGCAAATCTGCCCACTTACTTTGGTCTGTTGCATCGCGGATGAGAGTCAACAAAACGTTTTCGTTCTCTTTGAGTGAACCGGGGTCAACGTTTGCAACCGAGCGGAGAGTCAAAATGTCATCGAACTTCAGATGCTCTCCCATGGGCCCGAACGGACGGAACACAATCGAACCGGCTGCAAGATTGCGGCGAATATGACATCCCTGACAGAAATTTCCACTCGCAGGAACAGTCATGGTTCCACGTGGTGCAAGAGTATCGCCCTGCATCATCACACGCCAATCCTTGGACTGCAGGCACGTGGGAAGAGGATTGATGGTTTCACCTTTTTCGCCAGCCGTATTTGCTTTCAGGGGTTCGCCACGAATCACTTCGTTCATCGCAGCCACGCGGCCGTAGTTGTTGTTTTCCTGAAACACAGAGGACGATTTGGGGAACAAGAATCCAAGTGTGGTGAAAAAACTCGAACGCGGAGAGTTTTCGGCTTTT
>JBILKQ010000014.1:0-31595 GCA_044376655.1 Silvanigrellaceae bacterium | reverse complement strand
CTGAATATCGGCCACAGCATTGTCGCCCGCGCGGTGTTGGTTGGTTTGGAGCGCGCCGTGCGTGAGATGAAAGACCTCATCCATCGGGCCTGAGATTATTTGTCTAAATGTTCCAGAACAGCTAAGACAGCCTCCTTCGTAAGAATTTCTCACGAGACTTTCGACCCTGCATTCCGTTTGAATGCGAACGAGGCAAGGAGATTTCGCAGTGACTCTCATCCGCAGTCATGTCGACACGCGCTCAGATGAGTACCGAACTAATTTTAAGTACCACAGCCAACTCAACGACGATTTGGCCGAAAAGCTTGCGCAAATTCGGAGAGGTGGCGGGGATAAAGCACGCGCGCGCCTCAAGGAGCAGAACAAACTTTTCGTGCGCGATCGCATTGCGCTTCTTCTCGATCCGGGCACTCCATTTCTTGAAGTTGCACCCTACGCAGCGGATGGTGTCTATGAAGACTCCGTACCCGCTGCGGGTGTGGTGGCAGGGATTGGCCGCGTGAGCGGAGTCACCTGCATGATTGTGGCGAACGATGCCACGGTCAAAGGTGGCACTTACTATCCTCTCACGGTTAAGAAGCACCTCCGCGCCCAGGAAATAGCCATCGAGAATCGCCTGCCGTGTCTGTATCTAGTGGATAGTGGTGGTGCATTTCTTCCGCTTCAGTCAGAGGTTTTTCCCGACAAAGAGCATTTTGGTCGCATCTTTTTTAACCAGGCCAATATGAGCGCGTTGGGAATTCCCCAAATCGCCTGCGTGATGGGAAGCTGTACGGCTGGTGGCGCTTACGTGCCTGCAATGTCGGATCAGACCATTATTGTAAATGGAACGGGTACGATCTTTTTGGGTGGCCCGCCGCTCGTGAAAGCCGCTACGGGTGAAGATGTTTCGGCCGATGAATTGGGTGGTGCACGGGTGCACACCGAGATGAGCGGTGTTGCCGATCACTACGCCCACAATGATGAACATGCCATCGCCATCCTCCGCGATGTGGTTGCTCACCTGGGTGTGCGGCCCGCGGCTCATGTGAAACTGCAGACTCCCGAGGCGCCGCGGTTTGATCCAGAAGAGATCCTTGGACTGTGGCCGCGTGATTTGCGACGTCAGGTCGATATTCGTGAAGTGATTGCCAGAGTTGTAGACGGCAGCCGCTTATTTGAATTCAAACAACGCTACGCCACCACCCTCGTGACCGGCTTTGCGCACATCGAGGGTATGCCCTGCGGAATCATTGCCAACAATGGCGTTTTGTTTGCCGAAAGCGCTCTCAAAGCCGCGCACTTCATTGAGCTGTGTACCAAAGAGTCAGTGCCGCTTCTGTTCCTCCAGAATATCACCGGCTTTATGGTCGGTGCGAAATATGAGCGCGGAGGAATTGCAAAAGACGGTGCAAAAATGGTGCATGCAGTGGCTACTGCTAAGGTTCCAAAAATCTCGCTTCTCATGGGTGGAAGTTTTGGTGCGGGTAACTACGGTATGTGCGGGCGCGCATACAGCCCTCGTTTTTTGTGGACGTGGCCCTCATCACGCATCAGCGTGATGGGCGGAGAACAGGCTGCGCAGGTGATGGTCACCGTGAAGCGTGAACAGCTTGCGCGTGAAGGAAAACCCTTGAGTGCGGAGCAGGCCGAGGAAATCGCACAGCCCATTCGTGCCAAATACGAACGCGAGGGGCATCCCTACTTTGCATCGGCGCGGCTCTGGGACGATGGCATTATCGACATGCGCCACACGCGTCAGATCCTTGCAGCGAGCCTTGCTGCAACACTGCACTCACCCATTGAGCCGACTCAAGTCGGTGTCTTCCGGATGTGAAAGGAATTTTTGCAATGACTGGTCAAGCGAAGAACATGATCCGTATCGCAAACGCCGGGGGCTACTGGGGCGACGACCCCTTTGCACTGCGCCGTCAGGTGCAAGGGCCACTGAAGCTGGATTACATTTCTATTGATTTTCTCGCCGAAATCACCATGAGTATTCTGCAGAAACAGCGCCAAAAAGATCCCAAATTGGGCTTTGCGGGCGACTTCATTACGCAGCTTGCACCGCTTCTCAAAACTTGCAAAGAGCGCGGCATAAAGATCATCACCAACGCTGGTGGAGTGAATCCGAGAGCCTGTGCCGATGCGCTTTTTGAACTTGCCCGCAAAGAGGGTGTTGATTTGCGTGTGGCTGTTGTTGAAGGCGATGATATCGCTGAGCGCTTGCCGCAGCTGGTGAAGCAACCGGGCTGTGCCATGAAAAATATGGAGACCGGTGAGGTTTTTGATGGTGTTCTGTCCCGAGTTTTGAGCGCCAATGTGTATTTCGGCGCCATGCCTGTGGTGGAAGCTCTCAAGAGCAATCCTGACATTGTTATTTGTGGACGTGTAACTGACACGGGCATTACTCTTGCGGCAATGATTCATGAATTCGGATGGCAAGGCAACGACTACGACAAACTCGCGCATGGAATAGTTGCGGGTCACATCATTGAGTGCGGTGCGCAGGCCACTGGCGGCAACTTCACCGACTGGAAAAAAGTGAAGAGCTTCGACGACGTTGGTTTCCCCATTATCGAGTGCGCTGCTGATGGTTCTTTTGTGGTGACCAAGCATCCGGGAAGTGGTGGACTTGTTTCTGTTCAAACCGTGCGTGAACAATTACTCTATGAAATGGGCCATCCTCAGAGCTACATAACACCTGATGTGATCGCCGATTTCACTACGATTGAATTGGCACAAGACGGCGATGACCGCGTGCGCGTTTCGGGAGTCAAAGGAAGATCTCCAACAGATTTGTTGAAAGTCAGTGTTGCTTACGCTGATGGTTATAAAGCCAACGGCACGTTGATTATTTCAGGTCCAGATGCGCGCGCTAAATCTGAAGTTTTTTCAAAAATCATGTGGCAGAAGCTCAACTCCGAGCTGACACGCGCAGGTTTGCCTTTGTGCCGCAAGACGATGACTGAATACATTGGCGATGACTCAACCCATCGTGCTTTGGCGCCCGCTCACGCAGCCAAGGAAGTGTTGGTGCGTTTCGGTGCCCTTGCTGATGAAAAAGCATCGTTGCAGGTGTTCCGTAAAATTCTCCCGAGCCTCATTCTCAGCGGTCCGTCGGGCGTGGCTGTGACAGGAGGGGCTCCAGCCATAAGCGATGTGGTCAGCTATTGGCCTGCCTTGATTCCTCAAGAGGTTGCACTGGCTCGTGTTTGGGTGGGCGAGGTTACGCTGAAGAGCCCTGAGATGCGCACCGTTGCACAATCCCCTGAACTGGCTTGGCCCAAGACCGGTGGTACGTCGGAGATCAACGTAGCGCCTGTTGATCTGCATGTCTTTAAGGAATCGGCTTCTGAAAAAACCAAGAGGCTCCCCCTGTGGGCGATCGCACACGCACGCAGTGGTGACAAAGGTGACACCGCCAACATCGGCCTGATTGGGCGCTCGCCTGAGTGTTATGCCTGGCTGCGTGAGAATGTTTCGGCAGCATTGGTCAAGAATTGGTTTGCGAGCATCTGTAAGGGACACGTCGCTCGGTATGTGGTTCCAAATCTTTGGTCGCTTAATTTTCTTCTTGAAGAAACACTCGACGGTGGTGGCACCATGAGCCTTTGCATCGACGCTCAAGGAAAAACCCTGAGCCAGGCGCTGCTGCGTTGCGAGATGGATATCCCCTTGGCTCTGTTGAGAAGCATCGATGCTCTGCACCGCGCTCCTGAGAGCGAGATCTGTGCATTCGAAGCACTCGTGGGAGTTTAAGAAGATGAGCCAGACACGCAAACTTGATCTTGCATCCGACCACCAGGGAAACACCCTGCGTGTTGAGCACGCGGGCTCCGGCGTGGTGCGTCTTGTTCTTAATCGTCCGGACGTCCGCAATGCCTTCAATGCCGAGATGATCAGTGAGCTCAACGATGTACTCGCTGAATTGGCAGCAACTCGTGATGCAGAAAAGATGCGGTTATTGATGATTGAAGGTGAGGGCAGCTGCTTTTGCGCAGGAGCCGACCTTAATTATATGCAAGAGCAGGCCCGTGGTAATGAGGCACAGAGTTTGCGTGACGCACGCTTGCTCGGCACTCTTTTCTTTCGATTGGCAAGTTTCCCCACAACTGTGATTTCTGCAGTTCGAGGCGCCGCGATTGGCGGTGGATTTGGGCTTGTGTGTTGCTCAGATGTGGTTATTGCTGAATCCAAAGCAGTGTTTGCCACGAGCGAAGTTCGCTTGGGAATTGTGCCCGGCGTTATTAGCCCCTACATCGTTCGCAAGCTTGGGGTTGGTCGCGCCGCTCCAGTTGTGCTTTCCGGAATGCGATTGAATGCTCAGCAGGCCTACGAACTCGGACTTGTGCAGCAGGTCGTTGACTCTGCCGCAGGTGAAGCAGGCTTTAAAGAAGCTGTAATCAAGACGATCAACGAGCATCTTCTTGCCGCTCCAAACGCCGTACGCCGCACCAAAGATCTGCTCCGCAAAATTTCACCGTTGCCTGATCCTGGGCTGTTTGAATACACGGCGCAAGCCATTGCGGTCGCGCGCTGTTCGGACGAGGGCCAGCACGGACTTTCCAAGTTTTTTGAAAAACAGCAGCCGCAGTGGTGTGGTTCATTGGATGCAACCCGCCTGGGGAGCAACTCATGAAACGTCTTGTCATTGCCAACCGTGGAGAAATTGCTCGCCGGATCATGCGAGCGGGGCGTGAGTTCGGATGGAAAGTAGCGGTCATCTCGACTCCAGAAGATCGTGATGCTCCGGTGCGCTTTGAAGCCGACGATGTTCTTGAGGTTGCGAGTTTTCTCGATGCCGTGGCGATTGTTGCGGCTGCCCGCTCTTGGCGTGCCGATTTGATTCATCCCGGCTATGGCTTTTTGTCCGAGAACTCGGATTTTGCTCAGCTCGTTGAGGATGCCGGCATTGCATTTGTGGGACCCACTCCTCTGAACATGCGCGCGATGGGCGGAAAAGAGTCTGCCAAAAGCTTCGCTCGCCGTTGTGGTGTGCCAACTCTCGAGGCTTTGCTCAGCCAGGAACTCAAAGAGCTTCCTGTAGAGAAATGGTCTTCAGTTCTGACCCAACGCGGGATCATGGCGCCGTTCCTCGTGAAGGCCAGCGGCGGTGGTGGTGGACGCGGTATGCGTATTGTGGAGAACATTAAAGATCTTCCTGATGCCATTGCACGTGCATCGCAGGAGGCGCAGGCCAGTTTCAGTGACCCGACAGTTTTTGTTGAGCGTTACCTTGTTGCGCCGCGGCACGTGGAGATTCAGGTCTTCGGTGATGGACATGGTGGTGGCGTGTTCTGGGGCGAGCGCGAGTGCTCTCTTCAGCGTCGTCACCAAAAAGTTTTGGAAGAGGCTCCGAGTCCGGTCGTTGATGCTCTGCTGCGGGAAAAAATGGGCCGTTCCGCAATGTCGCTTGTGGCTGAAACCAAATACCGGGGCGCAGGAACGGTTGAGTTTCTGCTGACCGACTCTGGTGAGTTTTTCTTTCTGGAAATGAATACACGTTTGCAGGTTGAACATCCTGTGACTGAGCTTGTTTATGGAGTGGACCTTGTGCGGGCTCAGTTTGAACTTGCGCTCGGAACATGGCCTGAGAGCTTTCCGCGTCCCGATATTTTTTCGGTGCCCACTCCGCGTGGTGTTGCGATTGAGGCTCGCTTGTTGGCCGAAGACCCACGCTCAGGATTTCTTCCGACTCCTGGGCCCTTGACTGTGTACCGTGAAGCCCAACTCCCAGGTGTGCGTGTGGATTCGGGAGTTGTCGAGGGAGGGCGAGTGAACGATCGCTTCGACTCGATGATCGCCAAAGTGATTGCTCATGCCACAACGCGCGCTGCAGCCTGTGATCTCCTGGCTCGGGCCCTGGAAAACACCACCGTACACGGTTGCACCACCAATCTTCCTTTCTTGACTGCGGTTGCGCAGCATCCCGATTATATCGAAGGAAAAGTCTCAACAGCGTGGATCGGTGTGCACGTTGAGGAGTTGAACAAGTCGCTGATCCCGCAGAAGCTGATTGAGTTTTTTGAGCGCTTCGATGTTCGTCGCGCACTCGCAGATGCTTTGCTTCTGAGGTCTGCACAGTGGAGTCATTTCTCCCCCCAGGTGTCGCACTCGAAGAGCGTTGGCGATCGCTTCTCGGCTCTTCTGCCTCCGCATCTGCCCGTGTCGGGTACGGGGCTGAATGTTGGGTCAGTTCTGGAAAATGGGGCGCTTGATGTCCAGCCAGGGCAAGCCCCACATGAATACAAACTGCAGGGCCGTGGGCTGTTCGAACTTTTGAGCAGTCTTGATTCTGAATCTTTGGCGCGAAGCACATTTTCACTTCAGTCGATTGTTTTCCGAGCGACCTCGGGTGATTTCGCACGCTGTGAAGTGTCTTGCATGTTGTCTAGGCCGCGTTCTCAACACATTAAAATTACTGTGTTTGGTGAAACTCTCACGCTCGATTGGCCCGATGACACACGGGCCAAACTGGAGCTTTCGGCACAGGGTCGTGACAGCGAGACCTTCCTCAAAGCCCCCATGGCCGGTAAGGTTCTTGAGGTTCGCGTGTCCGATGGCGATACAGTGGCTGAGGGAGATCTGCTCTTTGTCCTGGAGTCCATGAAGATGCAACTGGAACTGCGAGCCCCGCGTTCGGGTGTTGTGGCAGGAGTGAGGGTGAAACCCGGAGTAACACTTGCAGGCCCGGATGTTTTGGCAGAAATCAAAGACCAAGATTGACGTGACACGAGGAGTCACAGGAGTAGACCATGAAACACGACTTTTCCGCTGAAATGAAAGAATTGACCCAGACCGTGCGAGCCTTTGCGGCAAAGGAGCTTGCTCCGCATGCAGATGAGCTTGACCGAGAAGAGCGCTTGGCACCCGGGATTTTTAAAAAGCTGGGCGACCTTGGGATTCTCGGAATCACCATTCAAGAAGAGTACGGCGGTGCAAATCTTGGCGCGAAGGCGATGGTTTCTGTGATGGAAGAGCTCAGCTACGCGGAGCCAGGAACTTGCCTGTCTTACTTGGCACACAGTCTGCTTTTTGTGCACAACCTTGCCCAGAACGGCTCCAAGGAGCAGTGCGAACGCTACTTGCCACGCAGTGTGACGGGTGAGCTTGTTACCGGTATGGCGATGACTGAGCCAGGTGCAGGATCTGACGCAGTTGGAATGGCGACGCGCGCAGTGCGTGAAGGCGACCATTATGTTCTTAACGGAACAAAAATGTTTATCACCAACGGGCCGATTGGTGATGTGTTTCTTGTTTATGCACGCACGGGTGAAGGTCGCCAGGATCTCACAACATTCATTGTTGAGAGCGGATTTGCAGGGTTCAGTGTCAGCAAAAAACTCTCCAAAATGGGCATGCGCTCCAGCCCAACTGGTGAGTTGGTTTTCCGCAACTGTCGCGTTCCCGTGCAAAACCGGGTGGGTGAAGAGGGCTCCACGGTTAAGCACATGATGAAAAACCTCGACATCGAGCGCGTTGGTCTGGCGGCCATGAGCCTCGGTATCGCGCGCGCGTGTCTCGACCACTCTCTCAAATACGCCCAAGAGCGGAATCAGTTTGGTGAGTCGATTGTCAACTTCCAGGCTGTGAGCGAAAAGATTGCCAACATGTACATTGGTTATCGCGCTGCTCGCGCCCTTGTTTATGAGGCAGCTCACGTTGTGGATGAAGGTCGTCGCGCGAACCAAGAAGCAGCTGCTGCGAAAGTGTTCGCATCAGAGATGGCCACTAAGGTGGCGCTTGATGCGATCCAGGTGCTCGGTGGCTACGGCTACATCCGCGAGTTTCCGGTCGAGCGTCTGATGCGCGACGCCAAGCTGCTGGAGATTGGTGGTGGAACCAGTGAGATCCTGCGCAGCGTGATCATCAGAGAGTTCGTGCGCAAGACCCGCTGAGAACTCAGCTGCAGTCGCTGAGACTCGCCCGCATATGTCGATGGGCAAGACGAATTCCTGCTCTGTCCAATCTCTGTACAGCAGAAGAAGCCCCGTTTTTCGGTGCTTCTTTTTGTTTTTGTTGAACTTTTTCGGCTGCGTCAGTTTGGCTCGGAACCTGCTCCTAATCCGCTGAACCCAACAAGACCCGGTGCGGAGGACGAGGCCATGATGAAAGTCAGGACGTTTAAATTGGTGGCAGGCGTTTTTCTGTTGCTCTGCGGAAAGTTTCTCGCTTCTTGCGGGCCAGCACCCGAGTTGAGCAAGGCACAAGCTTTTCCCTCTTTCGAAAAGAAAGAGCCTATTGCGTATTCAAAGTCAGAGGATGGACGTGTCATCCCGGAGCGCATTGCGCGTTTTCTGTCTGCTGCGCAAGCCTTTGGTGAAGGGGTGCGTCGTTACAGCCTGGGCACATATCAAAGAAGCGTGACCGACTGTAGCGGCTATATCGGGCAAGCGCACCGTTCAGCAGGCTACGGAGTTGTTGTCTACCAATTCGACTACGACATGTTGAACTTCACCACCTGCAACGGCGGATTGAAGCCCGGCGATGTGGTTTTGCTCGCATATCCAGGACGGCGTCCTGATCATTGGGTCATGATGGCTGACGTCAAGGATCCCCAAGGAAAGTTTCATTCTCCCAACAACGTTATCATGGACGTGTCATCAGATTATGTTGATGGTCGTCCCTACTTCAAAGGCGAATTGAGCCGGCGCAGCAACTTGCTCGCGCGTCAGGTCTACGCATGTCGCCGTCACCGGGCCTTCGAAAAAGATTGGAGGGCACTCGCTGCACAATTGAAGGCGCAGCAGGAAGCCGAGCGAGAAAAGCCGACCGGCATCGACGGTGAGGAAAATGTCAAGCCTGAGCAGAGAGAGGAAATTCCAGTCGAGGCTGAAACTGTAGCAAGAGCATCTAACTGAGTGAGCAAGAAAGTCTGCAAGCCGCTGGCGTCACCCTTGTTCTGACGCGGCGGCTTTTTGTTCATTGCCGAGCCCAGCCTCACCTGTTACCATCCCTAGAGTTGGCATTTGATTCTCGACAGGTGATTTGTGCAAGACTCGGCCCGCAACATAGTCATCAAAGACCTGCCCGGCTCTTCGGAGCGTCGCCCACTTTTTATTGTGGGTGATGTGCATGGTTGCGCGCGTGAACTGCGGGAACTTCTCACCAAAGCACGTCAGCGGGTCTCTGACTTCCAGCTTGTTCTGGTTGGCGACCTTTTCACCAAGGGGCCAGACCCGGTCGGTGTCTTCGACTTAATTCACGAATTTGATGCGATTTGTATTAAAGGAAATCACGATTGGGCGCTGTGGGCTGCTCTGGTTCAGGCACAGCGCCGGGGCATGCAGTCTTTGCCGGAGCACACCCAACAAACGCTCCATCTTGTTCGGCATCACCGCCGAGCTCTGTTTGATTTTGTTAACTCGCTGCCGCACGCGATCAAAACCAGCGTCAAGCCTGCGCGTGAGCGTAAGGGTTGGGAAGCTGAATATCCTATGTTGGTTGTGCATGCGGGAATCGATCCCGTTGCGGGTGTTACGGCCACACCTGAGCGGATGTTGCTCACTGCTCGTTATGTGCGTTGGGACAATCCCAACACGCGCGGCAAACTCCTACTGGTACCATCAGGCTATCGCGCTGAGATGCTCGCAGAAGCAGAGCAGAAGCAGGCGCTCGGACGGCCCACGCCCAAGGGCTCGGCACCCGAGTTACCACCACCTCATGCAAATGTACGCACTCGCCCGGATGTGAGCGACAAATTCAGATGGCATGAACTGCACCACGGCCCGGAGTTGATTGTCTTTGGACATGATGCCAAGCAAGGGCTTTTCCGTAAAACCTTGCCTTCAGGTCGGCCGATCTGTGTGGGGTTGGACACGGGCTGTACTTATGGTCGTCAGCTGACTGGTTACTTTCCTGAGCTCGATGATGCAGTTCAGGTGGATGCTAAACGCAGTTACTTTGACCTCAATAAAAATGTGATAGTTCTTCGGGGTCCGTCGCCGCGCATCGCTGTCTGATTTCCCCTGAGAGTGGCCGCATGAACAATCCTATTCATCTTGAAAAATTTCCGAGTGACGAAGAGCTGGTTCGACTCTTTCAAGGAAATGAACAGTTTTTTCAGCTTCTCCTGCGGCAGTCGGTGCGCACAGAGCAGGTGATTGCGCGCGCATATGCAGAAGGGACGTGGAACCAATATTCTGGTCGCGATTTCCTCGCGCATTTAGGTCGGGCGTGTCGCAATTGGCAGGATGCTGTGAGTGAGCTTGTGACTCAGCCTGGACGCGAGTTCGTCAAGGGTCCAGCCATTCTTTTCCTGTGCCGCAATACCTACACCACATTTACAGCATCATTTGCTGCAGTGCTCGCAGGCTATGATGTGATGTTCATGCCTATGCATGCGTCGCATGCGGATATCCGTTGGTGTTTGGAGTATTTTGGCTGTGTTGCCGTGGCCACAGACATTCAAGGCTATGCACAACAACTGAAAGATTTAGATACAGCGATTTTTGATCTCTCTGCACAGCATTGGAGCGTGCGCGACAAGTCACCTGAGCCTGCGCTGCTTGGGTTGTTTCGTTGGTGCAAAACCGCTCCCGAGTTGCGAGAGGCAAAAAGGCAGACCAACTCGCTTCCTGAATTTGAGGGCGATTTGCCTGCCCGTGTGGGGCGTTTCAATTTCATTTCCTTCGGTCATGATGGTTTCCAAAAGCCAGAGTCACTTTCGTTGGATGCTCTGGTGGTTACTGCAAACCATCTGCTTTTGCATGTTAACACGCCTTCGGATTTATTCTGGAAAACGCTCGAGGTTTTGCCGCTTGGCAACCCCTTCTCGCACCTGTCTCGTATCTGTGCGTTGCTTAAGAACGGAGTCGTGGGCTTTCCGCAGCAAGGTGGCGAGGTTGAGTCACATCTACGGATTTTGCGGCCAACTGTAATTTTTGCCAGCCCGTCCGAGCTGGAAAAACTTGCCAATCACGTCAACGAGAATCTCCACGCTCCTGGTTTTAGTCCTCGCTTGGCCGTGGGTTCGCGTCTCGACAAAATGCGTAATTATCTCAAGACAGGGCGCGCGCTGAAATTGCCTGAATCAGTTTTCGATGCTGCTTCTCGAACATTACTGTGGGCAAGCCGCAATGCTATTGGCAAAGACTTTGTCCGCTACACGCTCGCTGATCTTCAGGTGGTGGTGCACGGACTTGCACCAGCGCGTGAAGTTCATGTCGAAATGTTGGGGCAAATGGGTATTCCTGTTGTAGAAACATATGGAGTTACCGCTGCGGCAGGATTGCTCTCTGCAAATACTTACGATGCTCCACATTTGAACCTTATTGGCAATCCGGTTTCGCACGTCTCGTTCCGTTTGGGCCTCAATTCATCTCTGGAGTACCGCCTTAACCACCCGGCCTTTGCCTCTGCTGGGCACTGGCAGGACACGGGTGATGTGGCTCAAATGACACCCTTTGGGTTCAAGATTACTGGGCGGCGTCGGCATCTTTTTGTCACAGCCGGCGGAGTGACCATATCTCCTCTGCGTCTTGAGCAGCTTTTGCGGGAATCTTCCGAGATCCAGGATGTGTGCATCGTGGGCGATAAAATGCCGTTTTTGTCGGCCTTGGTTGTTCTTTCGCCAGACGCACAAGCGGAATTTCGAGCTAATCCAGAAAAGATGCGTGAGCGGGTGCAGCAACGTATAGGTAATGTCAACGAAACTCTTCCGCGTCATGCAACTATAAAGAAATTTTTGGTGCTTGAAAAACCGTTTCAGGAGTCATTGGGTGAAAAATTGCCTAGTGGGAGTTTGAATCGACTCAAGATTAACGAAACACGCAAACCTGAAATTGAATCGCTGTATCAGTCGGCGGTTCAGTAAATTCTTCTCCGTGGTGTTTCTGTCGCTGTTTCCTTAACGGTTTGACCTCTTTGTTTTTCATGGTTTACTCTTGAGTCAAGCGAACTCGAGTTCACATGTGCCAAGTCGGTCGGTGCTGTGCAGGGTGGTTTCGCGCTGCTGGAGGGGCCATGCAACAGACTCACAAGATCTACGACATCGTGCGCGATGCCTACAGTCCAACTCATTATAACGAGCTCAACTGGCAAGGAAGTTTTGCTGAGTACCTCGAGCTTGTCGAAAAGAATCCGAAAATCTGCCGCACTGCGTTCCAGCGTGTGCATGATATGATTATGCACTTTGGTACCTATGATTACGTGGAGCACAAAAAGAAACTTGTTCACTACAAGTTCTTTGATGACCCTCTAAACAACGGCAAGGATGCTGTGTTTGGTCTCGATGTTCACCTGGTGAAGTTGGTCAACTTTTTTAAAGCTGCTAGCTTGCGCTACGGTCCCGAAAAGCGCGTTCTTCTTTTGCATGGCCCTGTGGGTTCGGCCAAGTCGACTATCGCACGTCTCCTAAAAAAAGGACTCGAATGGTACTCGTATCAGGCTGAAGGTGCGCTTTACACCTACGACTGGATCAACCTCAAAGAACGCCTCAACATGGATGACACCATGGCGTGTCCAATGCACGAGGAGCCTTTGCGTCTCATTCCCGAGGAAGCTCGTGCGAAAGTGCTCAGCTACCTCAACAAAGGCAAAACCTTCGATCAGAAGATCTATGTTGAAGGTAATATTGACCCTGCGTGCCGCTTCATTTTCAATGAACTGATGAAGCAGTACGGCGGTGACTGGGAACGCGTGGTGAAGAACCACATCTCCGTGCGTCGCCTTTTGCTTTCTGAAAAAGATCGTGTGGGCATTGGAACTTTCCAGCCTAAAGATGAGAAGAACCAGGACTCCACCGAGCTTACGGGTGACTTGAACTATCGTAAGATCGCTGAATATGGTTCCGACTCCGATCCACGTGCTTTCAACTTTGATGGCGAGTTCAACATTGCCAACCGCGGCATGGTTGAGTTTGTTGAAATGCTCAAACTCGACGTTGCGTTCCTCTACGATCTGCTTGGAGCATCGCAGGAACACCGCATCAAGCCGAAGAAGTTTGCGCAGACAGATATCGACGAAGTGATTGTTGGTCACACCAACGAGCCCGAGTACCGCAAGCTCCAGAATAATGAATTTATGGAAGCTCTGCGCGACCGTACGGTGAAAATCGACGTGCCCTACATCACCAAGTTGAAGGAAGAAACCAAAATCTACCGCAAGGATTTCAATCCTGAGAACGTACCGCATATTCATATTGCTCCGCACACCATTGAGACTGCGGCAATGTGGGCGATCATGACGCGCCTTGAGGAACCGAAAAAAGCCAACCTCACCATGATGCAGAAGCTCAAGCTGTATGATGGCAAAACTCTGCCTGGCTATACAGAAGACAACATCAAGGAGTTGCGCAAAGAAGCGATGCGCGAGGGACTCGATGGTATTTCCCCGCGCTACATCCAGGATAAAATCTCCAATGCACTTGTGGATGATCGCGGCAATGGCTGTATCAACCCTTTCATTGTTCTTAATGAGCTCGAGGGTGGTTTGAAGAACCATTCTTTGATTCGGGATGAGGAAACCAAGAAGCGCTACAGAGAGCTGCTTGCAAACGTCAAGCAGGAGTACGAAGACATCGTTAAGAACGAAGTGCAGCGTGCTATCTCTGCAGACGAAGAAGCTATTGCCAAACTTTGCGGAAACTACATCGACAACGTTAAAGCCTACACTCAGAAGGAGCGTGTGCGTAACAAGTACACCGGACAGAGTGAAGAGCCTGATGAACGTCTGATGCGCAGTATCGAGGAAAAGATCGACATTCCTGAGAGCCGCAAAGACGACTTCCGTCGTGAGATCATGAACTACATTGGTGCACTTGCACTCGAAGGCAAGACCTTCGACTACAAGACCAATGAGCGTCTCCATAAGGCTCTTGAGCTAAAGCTCTTTGAAGATCAAAAAGACACCATCAAGCTCACAAGCTTGGTGTCCAATGTGGTTGACAAAGAGACACAAGCCAAAATCGATGTGGTTAAGAACCGCCTGATCAAGAACTATGGCTACTGTGACATTTGCTCGAACGATGCACTGCACTTCGTGGCTAGCATCTTTGCGCGTGGCGACGTCAAGCGTTCATCGAACTGATGCTTTTGCAGATGTTATGTTGAGGCCTGAGGGGCGCGCTTGAGGAGACAATGGAATGAAGATGGAAACCGACGTCAACCGCTTCCGACGGATTGTGCGTGGACGTATCAAGGACAACCTCAAGCGCTTCATTTCCTCAGGCGAACTGATTGGTCGTCAGGGAAACAAGCAGGTCACCATTCCTCTTCCGCGCATCGATCTGCCCCGCTTCCAGTTTGGTGGCAACCAGCAGAAAGGTGTGGGGCAGGGCGATGGCCAGCCGGGCGATCCTTTGAATCAGGGCCAGCCGCAACCAGGTGAAGGTGAGGCGGGACAAAATCCGGGTGAGCACGGCCTTGAAATTGATGTTTCGCTCGAGGAACTTGCAGATATTCTTGGCGAGGAGCTGCAGCTCCCACGCATCGAAGACAAAGGCAAGAAGAACGTCAAGTCGCGCAAGTTTCGTTACCACGGTGTCCTCAAAACAGGACCCGAGGGCTTGCGCAACTTCAAGCGCACATACAAAGAAGCGCTCAAACGACAGATCGCTTCAGGCGATTACAGCCCGCATGCGCCTAAAGTCATTCCTATTAAGGAAGACAAACGGTATCGCAGTTTCAAGATTGAAGAGAATCCGGAAGCGAGTGCTGTCATCATTTATATGATGGACGTGTCAGGTTCGATGGGCGACGAGCAGAAGGAGATCGTGCGTCTTACAGCATTCTGGCTCGACACATGGTTGAAGCGCAATTACGATAACATCGAAACCCGCTTCATTATTCATGATGCTGTGGCTCGCGAAGTCGATGAGCAGACCTTCTACCACACCAAAGAAAGTGGTGGAACGCTGATTTCAAGCGCCTACAAGCTGTGCGAGAAAATCATCAAGGAGGAGTATCCTCTTGATGAGTGGAACATCTATATGTTCCACTTTTCTGATGGTGACAACTGGAGCGGTAACGACACCAACGAGTGCATGGTGCTGCTCGACACTGTGTTACTTCCGACCTCCAACCTGTTCTGTTACGGGCAGGTCGAGAGCCGCTATGGCAGTGGCCAGTTTCTGAAAGATCTTGAAAAACATTTTGGCGAAAACCAGGAAAAAGTGGTGACCCACCAGATCAAAGACCGTGATGGCATCATGAATGCTCTCAAGGTTTTTCTCGGCAAAGGAAAATGACCATGGTGATGGATCCGCGTCTGACCAGTGAGCTGACTCCTGAACTCAAAAATATTGTTATGGAAATTGAGTCGCAGAGCCGAAATCTGGGCCTCGATTTCTTTCCGGTCATTTTTGAAATGGTCGACTACCAGCAAATGAGCGAAATCGCTTCGTACGGTGGTTTCCCCACGCGGTATCCGCACTGGCGGTTCGGTATGGAGTACGAGCATCTGTCTAAAAGCTATGAGTATGGCTTGAGCTTGATTTACGAAATGGTCATCAACAATGACCCTTGTTATGCTTATCTGCTCAAGAGCAACTCGCTTGTGGATCAGAAGACGGTGATTGCACACGTTTACGGTCACTGCGACTTCTTCAAGAACAACTACTGTTTTGCTCCCACCAACAGAAAGATGTTGGATGAGATGGCCAACCACGGTAGCCGTGTGCGCCGGTACATTGAAGAGGTTGGTCACGATGAAGTCGAGTCTTTCATTGATACGTGCTTGACCATTGAAAATCTTATCGATCAGCACGCCCCGCATATCCGGCGTGAGCCCAAGGCGGCGCGCGATGCGGATGAAAATCTCCCTCCTGAAAAACGCCCGGTGCCCAAGTTGCCCACTCAGCGCAGCTACATGGACGGCTATATCAACCCGGAAGGATATTTGAAGGAACAGCAGGAGCGGATAATCCGTGAGGCTGAGCGCGAGAGGCGTTTTCCAGAATCCCCACGCCGCGATGTTCTGCAGTTCTTGATTGAGCATGCTCCGCTTTCTGCATGGCAGCGTGATGTTCTTTCGATTGTCCGCGAGGAGGCTTATTACTTCGCCCCACAGGGACAAACCAAAATCATGAATGAGGGCTGGGCAGTTTACTGGCACTCGAAACTGATGACCCAATTTGTTCTCAACGATTCCGAGGTGATTGACTACTGCGATCACTATGCCGGGGTGACCGCAACCTCAGGCATGCGCCTCAATCCTTACAAGGTCGGTGTAGAGCTCATGCGTCACATTGAAAGCCGTTGGAACAAGGGCCGCTACGGTCTCGACTACATGCTGTGCGATGACCCTGCACAACGTCGCGCCTGGGACAAACAAACCAACCGTGGGCGTGAGAAACTTTTTGAGGTGCGCAAGTACCACAACGACATTACCTTCATCGATGAGTTTCTTGATGAAGATTTCTGCGAAGAGGCCAAGCTCTTTACGTGGGCAGCTGACCGCCGCACAGGCCAGGCTGTCATCAGCGACCGCGAGTTCCCGCAGATAAAAAAGGAGTTGCTCGATGCCCTGACCAACTTTGGTCAACCAATCATCGAGGTTGTCGACGGCAACTTCCGCAACCGTGGTGAGTTGTTGATCGAGCACAGGCATCAAGGCAAGGATCTGAAGATCGACTGGGCGATGGAAACCATGCGCAGCTTATTTAAGATTTGGAATCGTCCTGTGAACTTGAGCACAATTCTCGAGGGAGAGCCGCGACTCCTTGTGTTCGATGGCGGAGAACCGCGCATTGAAAAGCCGGTGACCACCGAAGAGGCCAGCTGATCGCTGGCCTTTTTTATTCGAAGACAATGTCCGTGCTAGGTGAGTGGATGAAGATGGCCTTATAGCCTTCCACGTAACCCACCCGTCCGCGGACATACTTGAGTGTTTTACCCGCGGATGACTGAAGCTTGCCCCTGAGCCAGCCTTTGTTGGCCCCGAAGGCTCGGTCGGCGGTGATGACAACCTTCTCAGAGGTCTGTGCATTTTTTGTGTTGCTGTTGAGCTGAACATAGATGTTGTGCAGGCCAGTCTTTTGCATCTCGAATGCAACTTGTGAATACTCGACACAGTCTCCCTGCTGCAAATTTGAAATGTTGTTGGCAATCGGGATTTCGCCTTGTTCTGCACATGAAGCGCCGCTGATTTCCACCTGGGGCAAAGTGGAGAGTGTCTGCGTTTCGATGTTCGCTGGGAAGAGCGCTTGTCGTCCAGCCGAGAGGCCTTCAGTGTTGCGATTGAAATGTGCCACGAGAGGCAAATGGTCGGAAAATCCCAAATCGAAGTGTGTAGTGCGCATTTGACCGCTTTCATCTTTGTATTTGCGCAGCTGTGAGCGCATCGGGAGTCCATCGCCGTTGCTCAGTGTTTTAGCAGCGTACCCGGAGCGCCCAACCACCTGCAGAGCTGCGCCCAGAGTGAGCGACCCCTCGTTCAAAAGCGAGCGTGTGACGATAATGTTGTCGAGCGCCTGAAAATGAGAATCGTGTGGGTAGTCGCCTTGTTCCGGAGCTGAGAGGGTTAGCCACAATGGTACAAGCCTTTGAGGGGATTGCTCAGAGCGAGCCTCGGCAAGTGATTGAGCGAGTCGTAATCCTGCACGCACAGGCTCCTCACGGTAGTCTGCGTTGAAATCTCCGACAATGATTGCATGTGCGGGACTGCCTTCGGCCGTGCGCAGAGCTTCGACATGCTCGCCCATCATCTCGGCCAAGGCGCGGCGCATGACGTCGCCCCAGGGCGATTTGTCGCGTTTGCTTTTCCAGTGGCTGTTGAGCAGGGTGAACACGGTGCCCTCTGGCAGAATCACGCTTACTCGCTGCGGATCCCGCGAAGACGACATGAAATCCTTTTGCTCTTCTGGTTTCAACTCTTCTGGCTTGAAGAGGAAATCGAGGCGCGTATTTTCTGCAATCGGAAATTTGCTAATTACGGCTGTGGTGACTGCGGTGGGATTATCCTCGGCTTGTTGTCCTAGTGCGTAGTGGTTGTAGCCAAGCTCGCTGAGAATGGGCTTGAGTAACTCAAGCGAGCGGCTTCTGTTTGCTGCGCTTTCGATCTCTTGGAAGCCAACCACCTCGGGGAGCCCGGCATTGATGAGCGCGGCACGGATTCTCCGGGCTTTTTTCTCGGCAAACCGCCCACTGTGCCAGTTTGAGAATTGGTCGGAATAGTCATCGTAAGCTGAACTGTTGCGCGCGTCGTCATCCCAGAAATTTTCAACGTTGTAGGAGGCTACACGCATGGAGCGGTGTGGGCTGTAGGTGAAGATTTTCGGATTGCTGGCAGAGCTTGAGGCCATTTCCAGCAACAACTCACCTGAAGAGGTCAGCTGCAGCGATTGCGCGTCTGTGTTGAAGTCACACTGGTTTTGCGCGCATGATGCAGAATCTTTTTTGAGGACGATTTTACTACTACTCGTGAGGAGTCTTTGGCGCTCTTGGCCGCTGATAAGGTAACGGGTGCTCTTCTTGCCAGCGTGTACGACGAGCTGATCGCTTAGCAGAGTTACCTCAATCGTCTCGAGTTGCTGCTGCAGTGTGAGGGTAGCTTGAGCTTTCAGAGCTTGCAGTGTCTGCTGTTGTGCAACGCGCTCCGGGGCGAGAGGCTGCCGATTCAGACGCAAAGCGATGTTCATGCTGCGGCATGATAAGATAAGATTGGATGTATTTGTGGTTGCGAATGAACCTGTCTGAAGACGACCGCTGCATTCCACCTGTTCACCAGAGCGTGTTAGCGCAGTTGCATATAGTTCATTCCGCTCATCGGCAGACATCATGCCAATCAACTGCTCGGAGTTCAGAGTTGGGTCGACGTGGAAGGCGCTCGTGAGTCCTGGATTTGTAAGCGAGGCCTTGGTGTGCAGCAGCAGAGTGCTCAGGAAGGGCGACGCGGAATTCACACGCGCTGAGAGCTGTTGCAATTGTTGAGCACGTGGTTGTGTTGGTGCAGCAAGCACACGTGCTTGTTGAGCATCTGCTGTCTTGCCGCATGCCGAGAAAGTTGTGGCGGCCAGAATTGAGAAAAGAACCTGTGTAGCTTTCTTGCCAACGTTCAGAATCATGATTCAATTCCTTCCGCTTGGGGACGTGCGACGGCGGCTGTGACGTTCCGCTGCCGTGGACCGTGTGGGTAGCATCTGTCTTTGTTTTGGTCGAGAATTAATTTTCACTAAAGTTTTATTTTTCAGGTGTTTGTTGATGAATAATACAGTGTAAAATCCTTGGTCACTGCGCTTTCCGACAGTGGAGTGAAATACCGCACCAATTTCAATTCAAGACTCAAGCCGCATTTGGCATGGGCATTGCTGTGTCGATGCTTGCAGACTCAGCGGTTTGCACACGAGGGAGACAGAGACTATGTCAGTGGATAATTTCAGCGGTGCACGCCGCAAGCGTAAAATGATGCAGGCTCTGTGTCTCGGAGTGGGTGTGTTGACTGGCGTGACCCTCGTCAGTGCACCGGTCGCCTGCAATCCCGGCAATGTGCGCATCAGTCGCGAGCCTATGGCCCAAACAGGCGATAAAGATGTCAATTCAAGTGGCCCAACTCTCAATGAGGAACGTCTCGAAGTGGCACCCGAAATCGAGCAGGTGGCTGCAAACACGGAACCCACTGTAAGTGGTGAGGACCCCCGCTTGATTAAGTCTGATCCCTCGCTTTTTGCCGTGAAGGCTGAGCCTGAATTTTGTGCTGGCTTGAAACCTGGCGAGTGTCTCACTCTTGTTATTCAGGTCCCCAGTACGCTGTTGCAGTCAAGTTTGGGACTCGGCGTTTTGGGACTCAGCCTCGCATCGAAGAGCTACAGCGACCTGCTACACCGCACTTGTGGTGAGGGACTCAAGGTTGGTTTGCCGGTCATTGAGGCAGGTTTGCCTCTCTTCAGGCGCAACGGTGTCGCCAAAAGCCTTTTTAGTGGCTTCAAGCGGACACGCTGTTTGTATCAGGTGCTCACCGATGAATCAGATGTACCACCACAACTGGGAAGCAACGAAACCGGTTTGAAGGTGCGTCTGGTCGATTTCACCCTGAATGGTTCTGCAGTTTCAACCAATCCGGTGATCGGGAAATTTGAATTCAAGGAAAGTAAGCTGAACACAAGCTTTCATGATGTGGCAGTGCGTATCCCGAAAGCCGACCAGTCGACCTCATGGGAACCTGTGCGCGGTGGCTGGAATGTTTTTGATATGGCGACCTACAGCGGCATCTTCAAAACCAGCAATGTGAACGTCACAGTCAGCCGTGGGCTTGTCTTCAAGGCTAACGGCTTTGGTATTGCGAGTTACCTGAACACAGTGATTGAACCTTTTTTGAATGAATCGACGCGCGCTCAGTCACTTGTGAAAGCGCGCGCACAGGTAGAAATGATGCGCATGGCGGTGCGGAGTCTGCGTCAGGGCAAGTCGGTGGTGACCTCGTCTTTGGTTTTGTTGGGCATGGGCTTGGATGCTATCAAGCAGCTGTGCAACGCCCCTGGTTCCGATTGCAAAGTACAGAACTCCGAAAAGGATCTGGTGACCCAGTTGAATGCATCTTTTGACAATGGCGAGCCACTGGAGAGCAGCAGCAAGGCTCTTCTCATCGATGCTCTTAAGTATGTTCCGCTTGGCCTCGTGCGCGCCGTTTTTGAACACGCCGATGAAAAGGCTCTGGTGTCGCAAATGCGTCCAGCTGTTGCTGCGGCGCCCGCCACGGCACCGTCGCCCGCGGCCAACCGCTGAAAGTCATGCAGCCTCAGGCTTCTGGGGCAGAGAGCTCGGAAAGAATATGGTCATGTTCGCTCCGAGACATACTGCGCTGAGGGCGCAGTTTTTTTTTGGTGTCTTGGGCCACTTCCGGATCGGTAATTTCAATCCAGTAGCATGCATGGTTCTTTTGTGCGCTGAAAAATCCCTCAGCGGCGGGTGCAAACTCATGTTTTTGAGTAAACTCCGCCATGTGTTTTTTGAAATGTTCGGCGGTTTTCGACGCCTCGGGTCCGAAGAAATCCCAGTGGTGCACTGTGCTGGTCATCGTTTCTCGCTCTCGCCTAAGAGTGATGCATTTTGCGACACACTGCACTTCTACAAGAGGACGATGTTGGATGTCTATGGAGCAACTCGTGCTCTGTGATTATGCATGAAGTTTTTCGCCTGTATTGCGAGCAACGTTGTTGAATTTTTCGAAACTTGATACGAATGCGGAAAATTCCTGTCCAATCAGCCAATTAAAAAAAATGCGCGAGAAAAGTCTTCCTACGCTATTGACAGTGTTTTTTGGGCTACTGTACCACTATATATGACAAGACAATCTTCTGACCCTGCACAAATGTAAGGTATAGGAAATTTATACCTGGCTTTGCATTCGGAAATTGCCTCTGTCACGGGAAGACCCAACCGCCTGCAAGGAGCAATATATGGCGAACTCTGTATTCCGGCTCTTTCACCCACGCGTTTCAAATCAGGGACTCGACCTTTCGAACGTCGATCTGAGTGCTTCGCTCGAGAACATCATTCTGGAACTGCGTCCCAAGATTGAAATGGGTAAAGAGTATTCCTTCCTCGCAGCCGCGGTGCTCGCTGAAAAATTGCGTGTTGAGACCCTTCAAACCTTGGGGTTGAGCTCGGACACCACACCTGTCAGCAAGCCTGAAGGCGAAAAGCAACGTCCAACATTGCGGCAGTACGTGCAGTTCGGCATCGACCAGGGTCACATGAGTCCGCGTTTGGCTGAGCTCAGCCTCGAAGAGCTCCAGAAACACATCAAGCCTGAGCGCACCTATCTGTTTGACTACCTCGGTGCGCATACACTCTATGACCGTTACCTTCTGCACAAGGAAGGCAACCGCTACGAGGATATCCAGCATTTCTGGATGCGTGTAGCGATGGGCATGGCTCTGGCAGAGAAAGACAATATCGAGGCTTCCAAGCGTGCGGCCGAGTTCTACGACGTGATCTCGCAGATGCTCTATGTTCCAAGCACTCCCACTTTGTTCAACGCCGGAACCAGCCGTTCACAAATGTCGAGCTGCTTCCTGACCACCGTCCAGGACGACCTCGTCGACATCTATCGCCAGTATTCGGACAACGCACTGCTGTCCAAGTTCGCCGGTGGACTCGGCAACGACTGGACACCCATCCGTGCGAGCGGCTCTTGGATCAAGGGCACGAACGGTCGTTCCCAGGGCGTGATTCCTTTTATCAAGGTACAAGACTCCTCCACGATTGCTGTGAACCAAGGTGGCAAACGTAAGGGTGCTGTCTGCGCTTATCTGGAAACTTGGCATCTCGATATCGAAGATTTCCTCGAGCTGCGTAAAAACACCGGTGATGAGCGGCGTCGAACCCATGACATGAACACAGCCAACTGGGTTCCCGATCTCTTTTTGGAGCGTGTGGAGAAAAACGCCGACTGGACTCTCTTCTGCCCGAGCGAAACCCCGGATTTGCACGATACATTCGGTGCTGAATTCAAGGCACGCTATGAAGCATATGAAGTGGCTGCAGGTCGCGGCGAAGTGAAGAACTTTAAGAAGGTTTCCGCAGTCACGTTGTGGCGCAAGATGCTGACCATGTTGTTCGAAACCGGCCATCCCTGGATCACCTTCAAGGATCCTTGCAACATCCGTAGCTCGCAGTGCCATGTTGGGGTGGTGCACTCCAGCAACTTGTGCACCGAGATCACTTTGAACACCAGTTCAGATGAAACTGCTGTGTGCAACATCGGCTCGGTCAACCTGAAGGCTATCTTCCAGCAACCGAAGCCCTACGAGGCGCTGCGCACCACCGTGCGCGCTGCTATGCGTATGCTCGATAACGTGATCACCGAGAACTTTTATCCGATTGAGTCTGCGCGGCGTGCAAACGAGCGTCACCGCCCGGTCGGACTAGGTCTCATGGGCTTCCAGGACGTGCTTTATATGAAGCGCATTCCATACAGCTCTCCGGGTGCTGTGATGCTCTCGGCTCAGATCATGGAGCATATCAGTTACCATGCGGTCGATGCTTCGGCTGAAATAGCTCGCGAGCGCGGCAAGTATGAATCCTTCGCGGGTTCATCGTGGGCGCAAGGTAAGTTGCCTTTGGATACGGTCAAGGATTTGGGGGCGCATGTGCGGGTGCCTGAGGTTCCTGCATTCTTCTCGAACAGCAAAAATGAAACTGTTTTTGCTGCTGACCTTGTCAGCAACGATGGCTTCCCTGCGAAGCTGGCTTGGGATTCTCTGCGTGAGAAGGTCAAGGGCGGCATGCGCAACAGCTTGTGCATGGCCATTGCACCTACGGCAACGATTTCCAACATCGCAGGGTGTACCCAGTCGATTGAGCCGAGCTATAAGAATCTGTTCGTAAAGACCAACCTCGGTGGCGACTACACTGTCATCAACGAGTATTTGATCGAAGATCTTAAGAGCCGCAATCTCTGGAATGCACAGCTTGCGCGTGAGTTGAAGCGCGCTGACGGTTCGATTCAAAACTTCGATCTTCCGCATGAGCTCAAGGAACTCTACCAAACAGCATTCGACATTGAGCCTGAACAGCTCATCCGCTGTGCGGCAGTTCGTCAGGTTTACATCGATCAGGCGCAAAGCTTGAACCTGTACTTGGGAGCGCCATCAGGACGTCGCTTGGATGAAATGTACCGTTATGCATGGCATTCGGGCCTCAAGACAACCTACTATCTTCGCACAAAAGCTGCGACAGGTGTGGAGAAGTCGAGTATCAATGCTGGAACAGCAACGGGTACAGCTTCGACCGGCACCACTCCCGCAACGACCACTCAAGCAGGCCCGAAGGCCTGCTCGATCGAGAACCCCGATTGCGAAAGCTGTCAGTAAATCCGGGCATGCTGCAGCGCCTTAAAGCTGCAGCGCAATTTTGATCTGTTACACACAGGAGCAACACCGTTATGTTGTTGAATGCGACGCAAACCCAGCTCATGCCATTCGAATATCCGTGGGCCTGGGACGAGTTCAAAAACCTCTGCAAGAACCACTGGCTCCCACAGGAAATTTCGATGGCCTCGGATATCCAACAGTGGAAGAGCAACGGTACTCTGACAGCCGATGAAAAGCACCTCATCAAGAAGATCCTGAGTTTCTTTGCCAACACGGATGTGTTGGTGGGTGACAACATCGTGATGGCTATTTATCGGCATCTCACCAATCCCGAAGTGCGTCAGTACTTGTGCGGGCAAGCGTTTCAGGAAAGCATTCACTCGTGGTCATACGCTCACATCGTTGAGTCTCTCTCGATGGACCAGAAGGAAGTGTTCTCCGAGTTCAAACGCTTCGGGACCATCAAGGACAAACATGATTTCCAGGCAGCGTTCCTCAATGGCGTGATGAATCCCAATTTCAGCACGGATAGTATCGATGGAAAGAAGACTTTCCTTGAAAACCTGTGTGCCTATTACATTGGCATGGAAGGCATGCAGTTCTACAGCGCGTTTGTATTGCTTCTGAACTTCAAGCGTCGCAACCTTATGGTTGGTGCTGCGGAGCAGCTCGAGTATATCGTCCGCGATGAATCGTTGCATTGTCGTTTTGGTACCAAGCTCATTAATCAGTACATCGCAGAGTACCCAGAGGCCTGGACTGCGGATGTTAAAGAGGCTGTCCGCACCAACGTTGCGCGTGTGGTTGAGCTCGAGGACGCATTCGTCGCCGATTGTCTGCCGCGTGATGTTGTGGGCATGAGCAAAGATCAGTTCTCGCGTTACATCCGCTACATTGCAGATCGTCGCCTTGAGTCGATTGGTCTTGAGCCGCT
Organism: Silvanigrellaceae bacterium; assembly: GCA_044376655.1. GTDB lineage: Bacteria > Bdellovibrionota_B > Oligoflexia > Silvanigrellales > Silvanigrellaceae > RFOM01. The sequence continues at coordinate 6,927 of JBILKQ010000014.1, read as the reverse complement.
CTTTGGAATTGAAGATACACCGTTCCCCTGGATGAACGAAATTATGGATCTTCCCAAAGAGAAAAACTTTTTCGAGAGCCGCGTGACCGAATATCAGGCTTCCGTATCGCTCGACTGGAACTGAGCAAAACTTCCTCCGCCTAGAAAGCCCACCGTCTCAAGGCGGTGGGCTTTTTTTTTTATAACAGCACAAAAATAAATAAAAATTTCGGTCTGTTGCTAGGTTCTTTGCGGCTTGCTGTTCAAATCAGTCTCGATTTTTCCGATAAGCCGTTCAGGCTAAGGGAGTGGCAAGACATGGCAAAACAATGCAAAGCTTCGTGCAGAACAACAGTGCGTAGAACTGCCTGGCGGTTCTGTTTGGGCTCAGCGGCACTTCTGTTTGTCGGCGTTGCCTGCTCGAATACCAACAGTTACGATTCCGAATCAAAACCATCGCCAAAAAAATCTGCAAAATCCTCAGGAGCAGAATCTCTTGGAGGTAAAGGTCAAATAAAGTCCGCGGGCGAAGCCATTAAGCGCTCGGACACTTCGGCAACATTCAGTGGTGAGCTTCCCTTTCAGTCTGTGGCTGCAGATGCGGAAGCTTGGATTGTGACTGAAACTAAGGCCACCCGCATCAAGCTCAACGAACCGGGGTGGCCTAAAACAGAATGGACACTTCCCGGCAATGCCGGAAACAGAACCTACGTGAGTGAACTTGGACTCTTGATTGGGCGCACAAACAGGTCGGCAGAGACCCGCGGTGTGTGGTTGGCCAAACGCGAAGTGCCTGGAACTGCCATCAGGATCTACGATCCACCGGACATGGGAAACAGCAGTCGCCTTTCGGTGACCTCTTTCAAGATCGGATCGCAAGCCTACATCGGTATGGCCTATGCCGCTGCCTCGGGAAATAAAAAGTTTGTGCGTATTCCCATCGATAAATCGAAGCCTACGGGTATTGATGTGACGCGTAAAGAGGAGCGCGAGTTTGGTCCGGTGAACTCCGGGTTGGGAGGTTTCGCTGGAGTGGGTGCAACAGGAGCCTACGGCTCGTTCATGGATCAAACCCGCAAGGCATTTTACTTGGGTTCCGGCTCGGGCGCGTGGGGAGTGAACGTCGAAACGATGACCGAACTTCCGCTGTCGAGTGTGCCGAACTGGCGAATCGGCGGGGATCCCCTGAACCCGGCTTCCCCGAGAAGAAGAATATGTAACTTCACTATGAGCACCTCAGGTGGCCTGAGCTATGCGCTTGCGGGGGACCTCAAAGGTAACATGGTTGCCTCAGGTGGAGCTTATACCTTCGCTCACGATCCGGTGAACAATGTGATTTTTGGCAACAACTATTCCGCAGGTAGCTTCACTGTCGCAAAGCAGGAATGCGTTGAGAGCAGTGGCAGCGACTGTACTATTGCCGCTGGAACCTGTCAGATTTTTCCCAATGTTCCTGTCGGACCAATGAGTGCCGTGGGTGATGGGCGTGTGGTTGGTATTCAGCGTGGAAATCCGAGCCGGGTCTATCTCATTTCGCTCAAAGAGAAAAACAACATCAGAGCCGGCGTTGAGGTGACGTCGATCGCCGAGATTCAAGGTGATGCCTACATGTACAACGACTTCACCGGTATCACGCTGTACGCACCCGACCAGGTCAAGGTGATTGAATTCAAGTCGCTCAGCGGTTTCAAAGAAGGTAAAGATGTAAAGCAGCTTCTGGCGGGCTGGACAGCTCAGTCGAAGAACACCGAAGACCTCAGAGGCCTGAAGCTTGAGCTGGTGTGTTACAAAACCGGCAAACCCAAACCTGTGTATGTCGATTACTCTGCCAAATTGAGAAATTCGGCCAGTCTGTTTGCGATTGATGTGAAGGACTGCTCTGGTCAGGTTGATGCTATCGAGGTGAAAATGTCCTCTGATGGCACGACCAACAACTTCACACGCCTGTCGACCTTCGAGATCCGAGGTGTGCAATGAATTCCATCAAGCGAACAAAGTTTGCCCTCGTGGGAGCACTTGGAGTCACAGCAGTTGCCGCAAGTGTGGTGATTCCGGCCTCGTGTGGACGCCGTACTCCTGTGATGAAGCCGTTTGTGGTCGGTGAGAGGGTTCTCATAACACCGCTTCCCGAACAGTACGCGCTCTCGTCAATTCCAACCGATATGCCCAAAAAGATCCTGCTGACCTTTGATGGTGGCGGCAAGCAGATCGATCCCGATTCGGGTGCGAAGATTTCCTTCTACGATGCTCTCGATGGCGGTGAGCCTTTCTATGTCATTGCTGCCGAGGACTTTAAATTTGTTCATTTGCGCACTGGTTGTGCCTCGGGTGACGTTGCTTTGTTGGATAACAGTGTTGAATCTGATGTTCTCATCTGTGATGGTTCGCTCGATCTCAACAAGATTCGTCGTATGGAGCTTGTCTATCCAAACGGTAAAAAGAAGACGGCCACGAGTTTGTCTCCCGAGTACCAAGAGGACGACAGGATGGCTGCGGGTGTTCTATTTCGCTGAAGACTCATCTGAAATCTCCAGAATCCTCCCGGCTGCGGCCGGGATTTTTTTTTGCACACTGTTCAATTCTTGAACAGCACTGGGGGTTTCCTTCCCCGAAATGCTTGATGTTTTTTCTGGCCCGAATCATGCTTCAGAGGTGGCATAGAGTTAGAATTGATGTCCTTCAGATGCATGAGGAAAAGCCATGACACACCAAAACGTCTTCAGTACTTCGTCGCTCACTCGCATCGTGGGTGCACTTTCGCTCTCGCTCTTTGCTGTGGCTTGTAGTGGTTCTCCGAATCATTCCTCTGTGCAGGATTTTTCTGGCCCGCAACTCTATGGAACGGGTATGGCGGATGGGACTCTGACCCTCACTTTCGATGATGGTCCCGGTCCGAGAACTGGCGAGTTGTCCAAGTACCTCAAAGAAGAGGGAATCCAGGCAACCTTCTTCATTCAAGGCAGTGCCGCAGCAGCCTATCCGGAGACTCTCAAGCAGCTGCATGCTGATGGGCATCGTATTGCAAATCATACTTACACTCATCCGCGCATGACCACTTCCACTGATCCGGTGAGTGAGGTTCGCCGCACCGACGAACTTATCAAGAAATATGTGCCTGACAGCGTCTTTCTCTTCCGTGCTCCTTATGGTGACTGGAACGGCAAAGTCGCAACTGTCCTAAACAGCGCCGGACTAACAAAATATGTTGGCTCAATTTTCTGGGACATTGGTGGCGTGCGCACAGAGGGAACCGACAAGCGTCTGAGCACGGCTGCAGATTGGGCCTGCTGGGCGTTCAATGATTCAGTTGAAAAGTGTGCCGACGGTTACATGAACGAAATTCGCGATTATGGTCGAGGCATCGTGCTGATGCATGACGTTCATTCGCGCACGATTGATATGGTCAAGAATATGGTGCCGCGCCTGAAGAATGAAGGCTTCCGTTTTGTGCGCCTGGAGACGGTACCCTCTGTGGCTACTGCACTCGCGCGCCGCACCAATACGGGCGATGTACCACCTCCCGCTTTGTCCTGCCCTACAGGGTTCGCGGCTGTTGATGTTGGCTCTCAGGGCGGAAAGCTCTGCGTCTCTGAGACGGAAGCCTCTGGCCCCTTTACACAGGGCATGATTGCCGCCTGCCGTGAGAAAGGTGGAGGTGATGCTTGCGCTAATCCGCGTTGGTCGCGTGGATTGGCGGTTTGGTTGCATGGTTCTGGGCGCTGCCCCGTGGGAGCCTCCTTTGATTCCGGATTGAACGTCTGTGTTGAAGGTGACAATGCTTTTGGCCCGTTCACACAAGCACAAGTCAAATCTTGCAGAAGTGCAAGTGCCGACCCCAGCTCTCCCGCGTGCGACAGCAACCGATGGTCGAAGAGTTTTTTTGCCGGGCTTGCGCGTTGATGCAAGTTTGCCTTTGACGAGATGCGATTTTCTTATGAATAGTTTTCGGAGGTGAGTGTGTTTCGTTTGATTTCTGGCGGTCACCTTTTTTCTGGTGGTAAACTTGGAAACGCGAAAGCTATTGCTCTCACTTTGTTCGCAGCAGTCTCGCTTGTGAGTGCGTGCAAGCCTCTTCTGCAGGGTTCGGATTCCGGAGACCTGTCGATGCCTTCTGACAAGGAAGAAGACTCACTGGAGCGTTTGACTGCGAATCAGAATACAGCACTCAAGACCTACATGATGCAATCGAGTTCTCTTTCCAACGAAAGTTGCCTGATTCCGGAGGGCACACAACTCGTTGCTGATGCCATCAGGCCCGAGGGTGTCGGGCACTGGCGTGTGTTTTCGCTCAGTGAAATTCGCCTCCCGACAGGTGAAGTGGGACGCTTAACCCGAGTTTCCAACGAAGCCGCACCAGATGCCAAAGCACCTGGCTCGAGCGCAACTCCTGTAACGCTCCCCACACCTGTGTCGGGGTTTGCTACGGGTGTTTTGGATCCCGTCGCACTACCGCAAGCGACTCCTGCTGCAAATACCACGACCGGCGCGGCGGATGCAGACACTGCACCGGCCGTGGTCAGCAAAACTCCCAAAGAGCTCCTCAATTGCCCGCTTCTGGAGAGAGAGAGTTTTCTTGTGTTTTCAGCCCATTTTTCAAGGCAGCTGATTGCTGACCCGCAAAAAAAACTTTCTGGACGAGGCCCTGCCGAAACAACCAATCCGGACTCGAAACCATCCAATTCAGACGCTTCGTGGCAGTGGCCGACAAGAGGCAAGACCATCCGCAACGACTCAGGCGGGAGCGGTTACTTCAACGCACCGCGTGCATCTGGTCGTGGTCATCAAGGGATCGACATCGTCGCTGCCGTGGGTGAAGCCGTCTATGCTGCACGCGCTGGGACAATTGTCGACCCTTCCTGGGAAGGCGCTTATGGCAAGGTTGTTGATGTGCAGCACGAGGCAGGCTATCTGTCTCGCTACGCTCATCTGAGTTCGTTCACATACAGCCACGGAACCTATGTTGAAAAAGGCGCGCGCATCGCCGCTGCAGGACGCACCGGTAATGCTTCTGGGGCAAGTATTACACCGCACTTGCATTTTGAAATTCGCCGCGGCGGGCGTGTGCTCAATCCGAGATCGCTACTGCCCTGAGATTTCAGGGCATCTGGACATGTTCAGAACCAGCAGCTGCAGTTGAGAGTACTCAAATCGTTGAAGAGCGTGTTACAACTCATTTTTCCTGTTTGTGCTGCGCGCACGCGTCCATTTGCATATTCGGCACGCTCTATGTCCTGCGGTGACACTTCGGCTGGCCGAAAAGGTTTTTCGGCCAACGACATAGTCCTCGTTCCTGGTTTGCCGCCTTCGGCAATAATTTTTTTCTCCCAGCTCTGAACGAAGCTCTTGGCTTCATCCCAGGTGACCTGCATTTTCTCTGGAAATGCAGGTGCGCCGTAGCCATCCGGACGGTTGAGTGCAAACGAGTAGCCCACAACACTGTAGAGGGGCGGAGTTTCAAAATTCCAGCGGATGGAGACCTGGTAGCCGACCTCTTTGACTTGCCAGAATTGGTTCCAGTCGATCACATGCGTGTTTGCCGCGGGCCAGCGTTGCTGAGCTTGTGTCAGAGTGAAAGCTTCAGCCCACTCGGCAGGAGCTAGGTTGGGGTTGTTGCGGGGGTGATTCTTGCAAGCTGGATTGAACTTCAGGTTCTGTGGTTCTGCAGTTGCCAAGGCACTCAGATCTGGGCCCCAATCTTGAGATTTGAAAAATTCCGCACGGGTAAACTCACCTGAACCTGGCGCCTCGCCCTGTTCTATTTTTTCACCATTTTGATTCTCGTTCACATTTTCGGAAGCAGCAGTGCTGGGTTGTAACGAGGTTTGGTTTGGCTTGGCAGAAGTCTCTTGCGAGTCGGAGCTGCCCTCTGGTGGATTTTGCTCTGCAGGCGTAATGGAAGAGTCTTGAGTTCCATGCGGCTCGGGAAAAGACGAGCGGGAGTGTTGAGCTAACCAAAGCCCAACACCAACAGCAGCGATTGCTGTCGTGAGAACGATGGCACCGGTCTTCTTTTTCTGCATGCGAGGCATCCCCTAAGTGGAAGGATGTAACTATACAGAGAGGATAACGTGGTCGGCAGGGAAATTCGAGGCTCAGTGTTCAATAATCCCACGGAAAGACATCTGGCCGCCTGAATTTAGCGAGGATGTGGGCATCTTTAGCCTTACCCCAAAGAGTCTTCAGAAACGCACATTCTCCAGTTCAAGAGCCTCATGGAGCAAGGTTATGTAGTTGTGATCGGAAATTTCCTGAGCTCCAAGAGATTTTAGATGGGGAGTCAGGAACTGGCATTCCAACAGGATGAAATTCCGCTGTCTGAGATGTTCTATTAAATAAAAAAGTGCAACTTTAGACATGTCGGATGCGGAATGAAACATTGATTCAGCAAAGAATGCTCCACCCAGCGTGACACCGTAGATACCTCCAACCAGTTCTTGGTCGCGAAAAATCTCCAGCGAGTGAGCGCAGCCAAGTGCATGCAATTCGCAATAAACTCGAATGAAGTCTTCCGTAATCCAGGTTTCTTCACGGGCGGCACAGGCCCGCATCACCCGTTCAAATTGGGTATCGCTGCAGACGGTGAAATCATTTTTTTTCAGAACCCGCTTTAGGGTCCGGCCAACATGAAATCCGTCGAGAGGGATAATGGCTCGCGGATCGGGCCGATACCAGCTGATTTTCTCAGCTTTCTCATCGGGCATCGGAAAGCAACCTTGGCTGTATGCAAACAGAACGATTTCGGGAGTGAGTTCTGCGGGGCGCATTCTGTGCTGCTTTCAGGTTGAGGTGAGCAGAGCCGGAATGCTGATCTTGACCGCACGGCGGGCTGCGAAAAACGACGCAATGGCGGCAATCGAACAGAGAATCAGGAGTGAATAGAGATAAAGTCGAGGAACGAGTCCAATCACGAATGGAACCGGATCAGAGAGAAAGCCAGCGTAGTAAATG
>JBILKQ010000100.1:0-11242 GCA_044376655.1 Silvanigrellaceae bacterium | reverse complement strand
TGCACCACAAATTGCCTGCGTGTACCGTTGACCAATGTGACTTTCACATCAATCACTGATTCATCGATATTGAAAACGCAGAAACGACCATCGGAACTCAGTTCGGCCTGTTTGGTTGTGGGCAATCCATTTTCGGAGAAGAAATGAGCCTGAAGATTCTTTCCACTCGCTGTAACAAGAACTCGACCGCCAATGAGGGACTCCGGGCTTTGGCTCTCAACACGTCCGCAGAATCCACCCTGATTCATTTGCTGCAGGATTCCAAAGCTGCCTGCTAGGGCATCGACATCGGATACCTTTTGGAGAGCGATTTCAAGGGTTCGTTCACGCCCAGACGCAGTCACAGGAACAAGCCTGCGGGTCAGGCTTCCATCCAAATGCCAGACGAGCAGTTCGAAACGCGTCCCCTTGGGAACGTCTCTCAACTCAAATGCCCCAGATGCATCCGTTTGCACTTGGAAAGGTGTTCCTGCCATGCGCAGAATCACTTTATTGCGCGCAAATCCTTCGGGAACACTGACGCGCCCTTGAAGAGTGACTCGCTCAGCCTCCGCAGATGCAGTGTCGAGTGCTGCAGAGCTTTGGTTAACGAGAACCTGTGAAATACCTTTGGATACCTCTTCGCGAGGCAATTCAAGCGGTGCTGAACTTGAAGCGACTGAGCCCTTCGGCTCCGCCTGTGTTCCAGCAACCGGGGCCTGGGCTGAAGGCAAAGAGTTTCTTGTTTGGTCGGCTGCAACCACTGTGCCAGGCTGTGCTGCGGAGACAGTGGGCTCTGAAATCGCCCCTGTGCTTGCCGGGCGCGCAATCTGCGTCGGCGTAACAGCATGAATGCGACCATTCACAACGGTGTAAGTCTTGAATGGATCAAGCCCAGCAAGCTCAGCATTGACCTCCTGCCCCAAGGCAAAACCTTCATCCGATGCGCTCTCATCAAGCAAAGTCGTTTCCAACTCAGCGAGCCTTTCGCTGCTGATGGGTTCACTACCCGCCAAAGATCCCAGGAATTGTCCTGAGAGCAACTGCGGATCCTGACGCATCGATTCCTGCACCATGCCATGGAATGTTCGGCTAACGCGCAGAATCTCACTTGTCGGAACGTCATCAGGAAAATGAATGCCGGCAGGATTTCCAGACTCAGGCTCGTCGGCCTCAGTTTCAACGTTCGTGGCTTCGACGTCTTTAGTTTCCGCCATGATAGCCACGGGTTGCTCAGAGTTGGATGAAGCCATATGCGCTGCATTCACAGCCACAGGAAATTTCACGCCATCGAGAACCATGGTCGTCGATGCAATCTGAGAACCCACTTCGGGTTGTCCTGCGTTGTCCTCATCTGCGGCAACGGCACGGGCGGTGCTTGTATCGTCGCTGAGTTCGATTTCAACGAGCCTCTTGGGTATCTCGATGTTGCGCGGAGTGTGCAGCTCGAGCGGCTCTCCCAATTCACTCCAAACCGACTCCACGTCGACACTGAAATCAGCCGCAGCCAGCACTGAGTGCGTCACGGCAGCAACAAGGATCCCCCTCCAAAACCACATATTGCGCCGCACATGCGCGCGCTGCGATCGGGTTGATTTTGATTTCATCTGGAACTGAGACACAACTCAATCCTCATGTTGACATCCACACAGGGACATCGGTCATATTCTCCGCCTCTCAAGTCCGAGAAGCCACAGACATTTTTTCTGACTCCGTCAACCTGTTGTCAGGCAGAAACTTCCTCGAGACAGACCTCCAAAACAGTGGAGAAAGCCTTCTCAAATGGCCCCTTTTCACACTCGACGTCGTAAAGTTCCACACTCGGGTCGCTGTCTAAAGCAACACTGACCGAAAGAACCATTTTGCCCACCCTTGGCGAGCCGAGCTTGACCTTCCTGATACGTCCGATTCTGCCCCGATCCAAACTAACCGCGAGCCTCAAGACACTGGCAAGTCGAGTTACCCAAACCTGGTCAGACTTTTCAAGACCCTCGAACACGTCATCATCAGGCCGAGGCGTTCTCTTGCGATGGAATCTCACGAGCACCGCTACAATTTCAAGTTCCCTTTGGCTGAAGCCCAAAAGGCTGCTGTTTTTGATTAAATACTGAGCATGCTTATGAAAACCAGATAAATTGATGAACTTTCCGCACTCATGCAGGTAAGCCGCGCAGCGTAGAAGCTCACGCCAGCGCGTAACATCTTCACCCTGAAGTGGAAGTGCATCGAAAAGCGACATGGTCAGAGTGGCCATATGATAGGCATGGGGCTCATCAATCCGAAGCCTCTGTCCAAACTCACGGACACTCTGCCAACGCACATCTTTCGAGTCACCCCGCAGCCACTGTGCCTCACGGGCCAAAGTGTCGAACAGTATGCCCTCACGCAGAGCACTCGTAGAAATAGTGTAGCTGCTTACACCGGCCACTTCGGCCAGCACACGCAATACCATTGCACCCGCAACGATAATGTCCGCCCGCTTGGCATCCATTCCCGGAAGCATTCGACGCTCTTGCACTGAGCGGTTTTTGAACAACACAGCAGCCACAGCATCCAACTCATCACGGGACAAAGTCGCACCATGAAAAGAACCGGGTTGCGACACTCCGGCAATGCCATTGGCCAAAGCCTTCAGTGCTTTGATAGTTCCGGAAGACCCAACAGCAAGATCAAATCCGAACCTCCTAAGCTCATGCGAGAGGGGCTCAAGGCGACTGCGCACATAACTCTCAAGCTCTCGAAGCTCCGATTCGCTGAACGGATCGCTGAAGAGAAACTTTTGTGTTAGCCGCACTGCACCGAGCTTCAATGAAGTGGCATAGCGCACCTCATTCCACTGGCACAGGACAATCTCAGCAGAACCTCCACCCACATCGACGATCAAACTTGACTTGTCGTTGATGGACAACCCGGCGCGCACACCAAGTGAAACGAGACGGGCCTCCTCCTGCCCTGAAACAATCTCAACAGGAACGCCCACACGCGCTGACAAACGATTTGCAAACTCGACTCCATTGCGCGCTTCGCGCAGAGGATGCGTTGCGATACAACGAATGATAGCACCGTGGCGCATTGCCACATCTTTCATACGTCTGAGCACCGTAGACATCTTGGAGAGAGCATTTGCATCCAGCATAAGTCGTTCATCAATGTCTGCTGCGAGTCGGGTCTGCTCTTTCTGATTTTCTAAAATCTGGTAATGACCCTGTGCATTCATTTCAACCACAAGCATATGGGTACTGTTTGATCCCACATCTATTGCTGCAAGTCGCAGTGGTCCCGAGGATTTTCTTTGCTCAACAGCAACACTCATTTACTAGCCCGAATTTGCATCGTATTGTGAAACTCGCTTCCATTGGTCACAGCCTCCAGATGTCTCAGAGCATCACGCAGTCGAAGTGGCTGACTTTTCTCTGTCTTGACCAACTCAATCAGACGCTCCTGGGAACGACAAATTTTCTGTTTGCCGCTTTGTGTCTGAATGTACGTGCCGTCGCTGCGCATGGAGTGTGACTTGATATTATCACCAAGGTTAAAGGCAAGAATCTCAATAATTTTGGCCTTCAACTGCTCTGCCTCAACTGGCCAAACGATCTCAACGCGCCTATCCATGTTGCGTGGCATGAAATCGCAACTCCCCAGATAAATCCTATGCTGACCACCACTGCGGAAATAGAAAATCCGTGAGTGTTCAAGGAAACGATCGATTATGGAAACAACACGGATATTCTCCGAAACACCACGTAAGCCTGGACGAAGAATACAGACACCTCGAACAATCAAATCGATCCTGACTCCGGCACAGCTGGTTGCATACAAGGCATGAATCAATTTCAAATCCGTCAACGAATTCATTTTCAGGACAACATGACCCTGACCATGCTCACGATGCTGAGCGACTTCCTTCTCAAGGTTGCGGATGAAAAAGTCTCGCACACCAAAAGGCGAGACCTGAATCGACTCAAAGTCCGGACCACCATTGAGACGCGAAAGTTGGCTTTCCGAACTCAGTAAGTTGAAGCCTGTGAGCAAATTAAAGAGTTTGGCCAAATCGCTTGTCAACACATCATTTGCGGTCAACATACCCAAGTCTGTGTACAATCGAGCCGTACTGATGTTGTAGTTTCCCGTTGATATATGCGCATATCTCTGCAGATGATCACCCTCACGTCGAATCACAAGCGCACACTTGGCATGGGTCTTCAATCCCACAAATCCAAACACGACATGCGCGCCAGCGCGCTCAAGTCGTCGCGCCCATGCGATGTTATTGTGTTCATCAAAGCGCGCCTTGAGTTCCACAACCGCAGTGACTTGCTTTCCCTTTTCAGCAGCACGCACCAGAGCCTCGATCACTGGAGAGTCACCTCCAATGCGATAGAGCGTCTGCTTAATTGCCAAAACATTGGGATCATCTGCGGCGCGTCCCAGGAATTCAAGAACACTCGAGAAGCTCTCGTAGGGGTGATGCAGCAGCACATCTCCCTCACGAATGACGTCGAAAATGTCGCGATCGTGGCTTAGGCGAGCGCTCATCTTAGGATTGAAGACACTATCGCGAATTGCTGGCTTGACTTCTAGCTTGGAGAGAAACATCAGATCGCGCAGATTCAGATAACTCGAAGTATCGTAAACATCACCGATATCCAACTCAAGCTGACTGCGTAGGCGCGAGCGCAAACGCTCCGGCATGTCTTTCTCGACTTCGAGCCTCACAACAAAGCGCTGCGCGCGATCTTTGAGCTCCAGCTCAATCGACTTCATCAAATCTTTTACTTCGCCTTCAAGCAGCTGATAGTCGAGGTTACGAGTCACACGAAACACATAGGCATCGTCTACCTCGTTCCAGGGGAAAAGCTTGGCAAGATGCCTTCGGATCAAGTCCTCAATCACAACAAACCGGTGCTCGCGCGCACGCAAAGGCACAGCAATGAAGCGTGAGAGCTTCGAGGGAATCTCGACGAAGGCCATAAGCGGCTCACCGTTTTCGCCTGTCTCTTTGAAGCTCACTGCAATGTAGAGAGAAAGGTTCGCCAAATAAGGAAACGGATGCGCTTGGTCGACAGCCAAAGGCGTCAGAATCGGAAAGATCTGATTCTCAAAAAACTCATCGAGCTTCTCGAGCTCCTGACGACTCAGCTGGTTGGTGGAGAGAATAGATATTCCCTCGGCAGCAAGAGCAGGCAGAAGACCAGCCTGAAATGTCGCCGAGGCCCGACGCAGTTGTCTACGGATATAGAGCGACACTTCATCGAGTGTTTCCTCGGGATCCATGTCACCCGAAGTCTGTGTTGTCACTGCCACACCAGACTCACTGTTTTCCAGCAGGCGAAACAGTCCTGAAAGGCGCACCATAAAAAATTCGTCGAGATTGGAACCGAAAATGGAGAGAAATTTCAGACGTTCGAGAAGGGGCGTGTTGCGATTCTCAGCCTCTTTCAAGACACGATCGTTGAAGGCCAGCCAAGCCAACTCACGATTGAGGTAAAGCTCTGGGTCATCGAGTCGCTTGATCAACGATTTCTGTCGTGCAACGGTTTGCACCTTTTTCAAACGTGCGGTCATTGCTCTCTCCCTGGCGAAACGAGTCGCCACGAGAATGAGCGTAAAGCACGGAGGTTATTCATCGATTTGATGATTTTTACCGGGTCAGAAATCCAACTGGGCACTCTTGTCGCGTGGGTCGTGTGGTCGAGGAATGAAAGCCACTAGCTGCACATTGGGAGTCCCGGCATCCTCGAAAGAAACCCTCAACCAGGCAAGGGATGCCTTGCGAAAAGGCTTGACGGCTGCGCCCACACCCGGAGACAAAAAGCTAATCAGCCGCTCAATGTTCGGGTTGTGGCCAAAAACCCAAACACAACCTTGCGCCTGAGCAAGCTGCTGAGTCACAGCCTTCGCAATCAGACGCCATGCAGTCTCCACTGAGCCCTCTGGGGAAAAAGATAGATCGCGAACAATCGAAACGACCTGCCCCTCAAGCACTCTCTCAAGAGTTTGTTCAGCTCGCTCGTATCCACTCGTAAAGACAAGGTCGGGGTGAGGTAAGTTGAGGAGCTTGCGTACTCTTCCAACACTGGAGGCGTCCCTTTCACCTCGTGGCGTGAGCCGACGCTCGCTGTCTGCAGTGACGTAGGAACCGTCCACTGCCTGCGCATGTCTGACTATAACAAAATCGATTTCAGCCATGGCCTCACACTCCAAAATACTGCCTTGCGGCAGTCACGTCACTCTGGATCTGTAATTTCAGATGATCAAGACCTGAGAATTTCATTTCAGTACGAATAAATTTCTTGATGGCAAAGGCGATCTCACTTCCATACAAATCACCAGAATAATCAAGTATATGCGCTTCAATTTGGAGTTTCAGTCCATCAGCAATGGTGGGACGCACACCACAGTTCATCACCCCGGGTCTTGGCGTCTTCTCGTTTGGCAGAAAAACCTCAACCGCATAAACTCCGTAGGGTGGAACGAGACAACTCTCATCAAGAAGACCCAAGTTGGCGGTCGGAAAACCTATTTGGCGACCACGCTGATCGCCCTTGACAACAATCCCATTAAGACAAAAATCGCGCCCCAACATCTTGCGTGCCTTATCAAACTCTTTAGCCAAAATAGCCGCACGAATTCGACTCGAGGACACAGGTGCTCCATCGATGAACAATGGCTCAGCCTGCTTTGCGGGGAACCCACGTAACTGTGCGCACTTCTCAAAATGCTGCCAGTTCCCAGAGCGGTTGGCGCCATAGCAGAAATCGAAGCCGAAAATGGCTGCCTGCACGTTGAAGTTCTTGAGCAGATACTCATCCACAAAATCATCAGCACTGAGCTGTGAAAATGAGAAAGAAAATTTCTGAACAACAACTGCATCAACACCGGCAGCCAAAAGTAGATCAACGCGTTTTGCCAAGGGAACAAGAGAAGGCTTTGCCACCTGAGGGGAAAGCACGACTGTCGGGTGCGGATCGAACGTCAGCGCGACAATCGGGAGCCCTTTTTTGAACTCACGCAGGGTCTTGAGGACGTGCATATGACCCAAGTGCACGCCATCAAAATTACCAATGGTTAGGGCAACGGGTTGCCGCTGCGTAACCAAATCGGTGTGTCCAAAAACGCTGAATCCCCACTCACCCATGCCCTGCAACCTGTACCAACGAGAAATCTGCGACGTTGTCATAAAGCCTTCGGACGCGCAGAAGCAGTGCCAAACGGTTCTGCTTGATTTTAAAGTCCTGTGCGTTCACGAGAACTCTATCAAAAAAGTTCGCCATGGGGTGTCTCAATTCCGCGAGAACCTCGAGATACGAGTCACAATCGTTATTCAGAAGAAGATCGTGTCCCTTTATTTCTGCCGCTTGCAGTGCCTCATAGAGATCGCGCTCTTCAGCTTCAACAAAACACTCCACCTCAATCGCAGGGCTATCACCGTTCTTGAGGAGATCTTCGGTCAGTGTTCTACAGCGCTTGTACGGCACCATCGCCAAGGCCAAGGCTGCTGGCTCATTCCCCTGACGCACAAGTGCACGGCTCGTGGCACGCACCCAATCCAGGGAGGCTGCAACGGTCTGGCTTGACAACCGGGCACTCACGGCTTCCACAGCACCGGGATCATAAGTTGTTTTCCAAAGGGGTTTGAGACGACCAAGAATGAACGAAAAGACTTTTTCCTCTGTCTCAGGATGCAAACTCATTCCATGTCGCCTGCAGTTTTCCGCTGTCATTGCCAGACAGGTGGTGAGGCTCTGCTCCACCGCAGCGCTTTCACCGTCGCAACCCAGAAGACGCAGAATTGCAAGCGACATCCGGCGGAGTCCGAAGGGGTCTTTGTTGCCTTTAACGTCCGTGCCATGACCAATCAGCACCACGAGAGAATCGAGCTTGTCTGCGAGACTCAGAAGCTTTCCAAGCTGCGTCTGCGGAAGTGCAGCATTGGCGCCCGCTGGTGCGTAGTGTTCGGCAATCGCTGCCGCAACCAATTCACCTTGGCCTCCAAAGAGTTTTTGCTCACGAACAAGAATTCCTCCCATCAGGCCCTGCATTTCATCAGGAAACTCCTGCACACAACCCGACTTCAGATCGGCCTTGCAGTACATTCCGGCCGTCTCGGCTGCCTGAACCAGAAGCTCGTCGGTAGCTCGTGTCTTGTGTGCGAGCTCACGGGCAAGAGCAGCAACACGCATTGACTTGTCACGCAATGTTCCCATTCCAGACTGGAACAACTGGGACTCCAACTTCTCAAAAAGCTGATGCAGGGGAGTCTTCAAATCGCCATCAAAGTAGAAAGCACCGTCATCGAGACGACCGCACACCACAGTGGCGGTCGCATCAATCATGCCCTCGATGTTTGAACAAGGGTATCCGGCAACGCCGACGTAATAAGGCAAAGCAACACCCGTCTGAGGATGAACAACAGACAAGTAATTCATATGCTCACGCAGCACGCTTGTGATCAGACGCTCGGGAAGGCGAAGATACTTCTCAGGGAAACGTCCCAGAAAAAGCTGCGGACACTCAGACAAGCCAGCAACTTTTTCAACCAGGTCATCGATGCCTGTTGGCAGTGATCCACCGACCGACCGTGCCAGTTTCTGGGCCTGTTGTTTGATCAGATTGATACGAGTGTTGCGTGAAGGCTCAACGTCGAGCGCGCGAATTCTTTCTAAATATTGACCTGCATGGCCAATATGAATGGCATGCGGATGCAGAATTCTCTGCCCGTATGTGAGGTTTGCTGAATCAAGACCAAATGCACTCACAGGAATAATTTTGTCGTCAGCAAGCGCACAGATCCAACGCACGGGACGGACAAAAGGAGTGGCCTTTTCATCCACGATCCACTTCATCTTCAATCCCGACTCGACACCCTGGCACCATTGCACAAATTCATTAGCCAAAAGCGTGGGGAGTTCACCGCCCTGCTCCTGTTTTTCGGTGTAGAGAAAGACGCCATCTGCGCGCTCTTTCCACTCCAATGCAGCTGGATCAACGCCTGCTTTCTTCGCAAAGCCCAATGCGGCTGGCGTGAGTGAGCCATCAGCTGCACGTGCAATCCGCTGTGCTGGCCCCCAAAACTCACGCTTTACGCTCGGCTCCATTTTCGGCAGACCACGACACAGCAGAACCAAGCGGCGTGCCGAAACCAGAATCTCACTCTCGAGCTTCTCGATAGCAGCAGAAAACTCAGGCACCGATGCAAACTTGTCTTTACAAGACGTCTTCCACGATTTGAAGCTCTCTTCGAGATGTTGTGCCGCTGCAGTCTGGAACGCTGGTGGCAGTTCTTCTACGCCCAACTCGACACATAGGTTCACATGATTTTTTGTCTCAACTGATGTTGCATCCGTTGGCTGTGACAGCTTCGAGATAGACTCGGCCGGCGGCACTGCCTTGGGAATAAACGGCATGCGTGGGTCAGAAGGCAAACGCTGCATCATCGGAAAACCGAGCTTCTCACGCTCTGCTTTGTAGGTTGCAGCACATAGCCGCGCGCATTCACGCACACGTCCAATGTAGCGCTGCCTCTCACTGACAGAAATTGCACCGCGTGCGTCCAACAAATTGAACGCATGCGAGGCTTGCAAAACGTAGTCGTACGCAGGCAATACCAAATTTAGATCGCACAACTCACGCACCTTATTTTCACACTGTGAGAAGGTCGAAAACAATGAATCAACGTCAGCATTTTTGAAATTGAAATGTGAAAATTCGACTTCATTTTGTTTGAAGATGTCGCCGTAAGTGAAATGGTCATTGTAGGGAATATCCAGGGCACTCTTCATGCCTGTAGCGTACATGTACAGGCGCTCGAGACCGTAGGTGATCTCCCCGGAAATCACATCGAGATCAACTCCTCCCAACTGCTGAAAATAGGTGAACTGGGTCACTTCTTGACCGTTCGCCCTAACTTCCCAACCCAAACCCCAAGCACCCAAAGTCGGGCCCTTCCAGTCGTCCTCGAGCAGAGAAATGTCGTTGTCTTGCAGGCGGATACCGATGTGTTCGAGCGAACGCAGAAACACGTCGACAATGTCGGAAGGTGCAGGCTTCAAAAATACCTGAAGTTGATAATAGTGTTGAAAACGGTAAGGGCTTTCACCATAGCGCCCATCCACCGGCCGCCGGCACGGCTGGACATACACGCTGCGCCAAGGCTCTGGCCCCAAGCCTTTAAGAAAGGTGTGGGGGTGAAAAGTGCCGGCACCCATCGCAGCGTCGTACGGTTGGGTCCACAAGCATCCAAATCGGCCCCAGTATTCGATCAGGCTAAAAACAAAACTCTGAAAATTCTGCATAGATCACCTTTGTTTGGAGCCAACCCCTGTTCGAAGTCCAAGCCTTTATTTTAAGCCAGACACAGTCCGCTCGCTTGCCAGCCGAGTCAATCCTTCGACACAAAAACGAAGGAGGGTCAAAAGAGACCAAGAGACTTCCGATCTAACGCAGCAGAGGGTGATGACAATGTTGAGAGTCCTGCTTCTGGCAAGTATCGCTCTGGCCAGTCTAGAATCAAATACATCGACCGCACATGGCTTTAACGCCAATTTTGTCGATATCGTAAAAACTTTCGGCGGGAAATACCGGGTCATCATCAAATACACACACGTCGAACTCGGCGAGTACCGCGAAGCCTTCATTGATTTTGAAAAGAAGGAAGAAGCGATCAAGGCCTTCGAGGATCTCGCGCGTGGTGCTGACTTTTTTCTCGGAGACATCAAGAAGTCCATCCACTTCCATACGCCTCCCGAGAAGCAAAACCCGTTTTGAAGCAAGCAGACTATTTTGAAACATACAGACCAGAAAGCTTCCGGCATAAAAAAAGCCCGGATCGCTCCGGGCTTTTTTCTGTTTAGAATCAACACGCCTGAGCGGCGATACGAAACCTTTTCAGCAGAGAATTACTCTGCGCTGGATGCACCACCGATAAAACGACTCGAGATACGAGCAGCCTTACCTTTGAGTTTCTTGATGTAATAGATGCGCGACTTACGGACTTTACCGCGAGCCTTCACTTCAATGCGATCAATCAATGGAGAGTGAGCAAAGAAGGTTCTATCAACACCGATACCACCAGCAGAGATCTTGCGAACCATGAACGTGCTGTTCGTTGTTCCCTTACGGTAACGAATAACAGTTCCTTCGAACGCCTGCAGACGAAACTTTGCAGAACCGTCTTTGTTGGTACCTTCCGCGATCTTCACCATCACAGACACCGTGTCACCTGCACGGAAGTCAGGAAGGGGATTCTTTCGGAGAAACTTCG
>JBILKQ010000212.1:0-3590 GCA_044376655.1 Silvanigrellaceae bacterium | reverse complement strand
TCGCCAAGGCAGTGCCGTCGATCGTCGATTTCCTCGATGATCTCAACAACTGGTATATCCGCCGCAGCCGTCGCCGTTTCTGGGAGGCCGACAAAGAAGCCTTCTCAACGCTCTTCAATGTTCTCGTTAAAACAGCGCAGGTTCTAGCTCCTTTCGCTCCTTTTGCGACCGAATATTTCTTCGAAAAACTCGCCCTCACGAAAGAGCTCAAAGCTACGGGAAGTGTGCATCTCTCGCTCCTACCCGGCGCGCGTGAACTGACGGCCGATGAAAAGAATTTGCTCGAACGTGTGGAACTGGCGCGTCGGGTGGTTGAGCTCGGCCGCAACATCCGTACGGCACACAAGCTCAAGAACCGCCAGCCCCTGTCCAAGATCACAATTGGAGTGGTTCAGGAGCAGGCAGCTGTGAAGCTTGAAAGCATGCGCGAGTTTATTGCCGACGAGCTCAATGTGAAGAGTGTTGAAGTCACCCGCGATCCTTCTTCGCTTGCTCGCATTATCGTCAAGCCGAACTTCAAGGTTCTTGGTAAGGTGCTGGGTGATAAGATGAAAGACATGCAAGCAGCTCTTGCTCAACTTTCACCTGAGCAGTGTCAGAAGGCTTTGCAGAAGCAGAATATCCAAGCCCTCGGTATGGATCTCACACCCGAGATGTTGACGGTTGAATTGCAGGGCACAGGGCACCAGCTGGTGGCCACCGATGCTGAGCTTGTAGCCGCACTCGATCCAACCCTCACTGAAGAATTGCGCTTTGAAGGCCTCGCACGTGAGGTGGTCAGCCTGGTGCAGAAGGCGCGCAAGAGCGCCAACTTTGAGGTGGAAGACCGCATTGAGTTGCAGGTTGTGACAAGCAACGCACTCTTCCATGCCGCTATCGAAAAGAACAAATCTTATTTGGAAGATGAAACTCTGGCGCAGTGTGTCAGTGCCATAATGCAGCCCGATTTCGAGCAGAGCCTCGAAATCGAGGGGCAAGCTGTGACGCTCAAGCTCAAGAAGCGCTAAGCCACTCGGCACAAAAAAATAGAGCCGCAGCAAAAGCGGCTCTAAAAACGCAACAAAAAGGAGGAGAAAACTAACCCCATAAGGTTAGTTCAATCCTTTTGGATGTGTCAAATTCCAGTGTGGGATTATTTTTCCTTCTCACCCTTCGGAAGAAGGGTCACCACCAGGCGGCGGCCCTCCATGCGAGGCGGAGCTTCGGGCACAACCAGATCTTCGATTCCCTTAATGAGGTCTTGAAGAACTTCGTGTCCCAGCTCTTGGTGCGACATTTCGCGACCGCGGAACTTCACGCCTACGCGCACGCGGTTCTTTTCAGCAACCCAGCGGCGAATGTGATTTTGTTTGGTTTCAATGTCGTGTTTGTCGGTGTTTGGAGTGAGGTTGAGTTCCTTCACTTCAATAACAACTTGCTTCTTTTTGGCTTCCTGGGCCTTCTTGCTTTGCTGGTATTTGAATTTACCGAAGTCAATCAGGCGGCAGACAGGAGGAACGGCATCTGGAGAGACTTCCACCAAATCGAGTCCAACTTCTTCTGCGCGCATGAGTGCTTCACGTGTGGGAAGCACGCCAAGTTGAGCGCCGGTTTCGTCAATCAGTCGAACTTCGGCAGCTTTGATACGCTCGTTGATACGAGGTCCTTCTTGAACGGGAGCGCGATTTGGAGCCGCTGGACGCATATTGGCTGATTACCTCCTGGAGGGAACTTACGTTTGGACTTTGATTGTAGCACACAGATACGTAAAAAAGCGAGGCGCTCCACGTCGGGTGGAGCGCCTCACTTGTCAAATTTGAGCTTGATTACTTCTTCTCATTCGCTGGCGGCTTATTGAGGACGAAGAGAGCTGGGGTCGTGCCGTTGGCGCGAATCTGATTCTTGCGTGGCGTACCGCGCTTAGCGATCTTCGCTGCGCGGCGGCGATTGGTGATGTCGGTTGGTGATGTCATGGGCAGATCCTTTTCATAAGCATAAGCAAGCCAGACTTGCATGAAACGACTCGGTGGTTAGCACCTTCAATCGCTGTTGGCAATGGCAAGTCGGCTTCCGAATGCGAAACTTTTAGGGCCCTGAAGGTGCTTGAATATTAGGGTCTTGTGGTGCCGCTGGGAGATCCAGTGGGGGTGGAGCCACTCTAGCCGGGTCTGCCGGTGGGTTGGCTTCCGCGGGGGCCTCAGCATCCAGAGGAGCCTCGGGCAAATCCAGCTGTTCAGCCTGTTCAGCCTGTAGTTCCAGATCCTTGAGCTGCTGTGATGGCGGTTTGGGTGGAGCATCCGGCGTCTTGGGCGCTCCCCCGCCCGAACCCGATTTGCGCGATCGGCTCGCAGCCAGCACCGCCTTTGATTCCTCATCGGTTGGGATCATCTTCATCCGGGCTTGGATGGTGCCAATGCGTGAGGCGAGAAAGCCCGATGGGCTGCCCACTTTGAGCGATTTATTCCAGCGGTTGGGGCTCGGAAGAATGGCCACGAGGCTGGCGCACTCGCGCGTCGAGAGATCCTTATGACTCTTCTTGAAATAGAATTTTGCAGCGTCTTTGATGCCGTAAATTTTCGGGCCAAATTCAACGATATTCCAATACCAGGTGAGCTGCATGTTTTTGCTTGAGGTTGCATCGAGCAACACCGCGCCGACCAGTTCACGTGCCTTGCGGATATAGCTTCGATCCCGCGAAAGAAACGCGTTTTTCACAAGCTGTTGGGTGATTGTGCTGCCACCGCGCCTGGGTTTCTTTTTTCGTTGGTTGTATTCGTAGCTTTTTTCAATGCTCTCGAGGTCGACGCCACGGTGAATAAAGAATTTGGTGTCTTCAGCAGCCACGAGGGCAAGCTTGCAGGCCCGCGGAATCTGATCGCTGGGCACCCAATTTTTGCGGTATGGCCCGGAAAGCGGCCCGGTAACGCGCAAATAGCGCTCCTCACTTTTAGGCAAATAGGGGAAATAGGCCAGGAATCCGAGATGCAACGTGAAAACCCAGGGGACAAACCATGCGATTGCTATGGTAACCAGCACCCCAAGGAGCGTAAACAGCATGGAAACCGAGCGAAAGATAAACACAAAAAACCTTTCAGACGCTTGAATTCAGCTACACTCTGGGCCATTCTCCGGCCCGCATAAGTGCGGCACAGAGAAAGCCACACTTCACGGTGCTAGGCAATCCCAATCGAACAATGAGTGAGGTTCACTATGACAACACTTCCACCAGTCAAACCCGTAAACGTTACGGCGGCAAACGCATTCGCCAACCAATCAGCAGATGTCGTTGTGGTTGTCCTCGATGAAACCGATCTCGAGCAAGGCAAAATCAAAAGTACCGAACTTCAGAATATCGATTCTCAGCTCGGTGGAGCTGTTTCCGCACTCGTGGCACTGAAAGATTTTGAAGGCAAATGGCTCTCCACGGCGGTCACTTTGTGTCCGGTCAACACTGTTGCCAAGCGTGTTGTGCTTGTTGGTGGCGGTAAGAAAACTGAAGAGAAGCCTGCCCGTGCGCGTCAGCTCGGCCTCAAAATTGCCGAGGAAACCGCTCGCTTCAAGGCTGGCAAAGTCACCCTCTGCGGTACGAGCACTTTCATGTCAACGGGCGA
>JBILKQ010000099.1:0-11254 GCA_044376655.1 Silvanigrellaceae bacterium | reverse complement strand
ATGGCGAAGCAGCCGCAAAGGCCAAGCGCATGATTCACTTCCTGACCAGCGACCCTGAGATCAACGAAGTTTACCTCGGTATCGTGAAGAAGGTGTCCGACTTCGGTGCATTTGTTGAAATCAAACCAGGTGTCGAGGGCCTCGTGCACATCTCTCAACTTGCCGCCCAGCGCGTGAACAAAGTGGAAGATGTGGTCAAAGAAGGCGACGAAGTGATGGTCAAGGTGATTGAAATCGACCGCACCGGACGCATCAAGTTGAGCCGCAAAGATGCAGTCGGCAAGGAACCTATCGACATCATGAAGACCTGGTCGAACTGAGACTGTTTACAGACGACTGATTTCCGGAGAAAATCTGCGGCACAGAGAAATCAACCGCACATGGACTCCGGAGACCAGACCCCATGTCTGAAAGACAAAACAAACGCCCTTACCTCCTCAAAATTCTGGGAACGTGGGGCGTTTTTTTATTGGTCGCTCTCCTGCTCAGCGTTCGTCTTGGGCCGATACCTCCCCTCGGTGAGTTTCTGAGTCCGCAAACCGGTTATCTGAAAAACACCCCCCATATTGCAAACAACAAGAAGCCGGAGCAGCTCAAAATCGCCGGCCTGCGCGCCGACATCAACATCTCCATAGACACTCGAGGTGTTCCCCACGTTGTGGCTGCCAACGACTTCGATCTCGTTCTCGGCCAGGGCTTTGTCACGGCCCGCGACAGGCTCTGGCAAATGGAGCTGCAAACCGCAGCCACTGCAGGCAGGGTGTCGGAGATTCTCGGTGCCAAGGCCTTTAACTTCGACGTCAAACAACGACGTCTCGGCTTTTTGGCTGCAGCCGAAACGGAAATTGAGTTTCTGAAGAAAAATGATCCTGTGCAGTATGAAATTTTGTTGGCGTACGCGAACGGCGTGAATGCCTACATTCAGTCGCTCACCCCTGCAACCTATCCCATCGAGTACAAATTATTAGGCTCCAAACCCGAGCCCTGGACACCTCTCAAAAGCGCTCTTTTTCACAAACAGATGACCTGGACGCTGACCGGCCAGTTCGACGACTTCAAATTCACGAATGCCCTGCAGAAGTTCTCGATGGCTGAAATCGAAAATCTGTTTCCAGAGTTCTACTCAGCCGGGCAACCCATCCTGGACAACAGCGTCATGCAAATGTCCACGGCCGAACTCCAAGGCCTAAGCAACGTCAGCGCGCCACTTCAACTCGATGGACTACTCAACCTCTCGGAAAATCCACCATCGAAAAAATCATCAACCTCCGGCACTCATGGAAGCAACAATTGGGTGGTGGATGGCACACACACATCACATGGCTATCCGGTGCTGGCGAACGACCCTCATCTCGACCTCAAACTGCCCTCAATTTGGTACGAAATCCAACTCACAGCACCCGGTGTTAACGTTTATGGAGTTTCACTTCCTGGATTGCCGCATGTGATTATTGGGTTCAATGAAAACGTCAGCTGGGGCATCACCAATGCAGGAGCTGATGTTCTTGATTGGTACTCAATGAAGTTCGACAAAACCAAGCCCGCGCCACGCTACCTGCACGCGGGACAGTGGAAAAACTCTGAGATCAGGAAAGAAACCATCAAGGTCAAAGGGGAACTCCCCAGGGTCATAGAAGTGATTCAAACCCACATTGGCCCGGTCGCAATGGACATCGAGCTTGAAAGAAAAAATGGTGGAACTTCAACTCTTGCCTTGGCAATGAAATGGACAGGGCACTTTCCCAGCAACGAATACAAAGTTTTCCATAATCTCAATCGGGCACGCACGGTGCGTGAGATGAAGAATGCCTTGCGATCATACGAAGCGCCCGGGCAAAACTTTGTGATGTCCGACAAAACTGGCTCCATCGGCTACATTCAAGCAGGCCGTTTTCCGTTGCGTGGGCCAAATCATGGACGCTTTGTCCTCGATGGCACAGTAACAACAGGAGAATGGAAAGACTTTATTCCATTCACTCATTTGCCACAGAGCTGGTCGCCTGAGCGTGGATTTCTCGCCTCTGCAAACCAACAGCCTACCCGCAACCAACCCATTGGATATGCGGCAGGAGACTGGGGATTTACCAGCTATCTGCGCGGCACACGCATCCACGAAAGCATTTCCGGCCTGCTTGAGAAATCACCCCTGACCATCGGCTCTTTGATGCAGCTGCAGAATGATGTTCTTGATTTGCGTGGCAAGAACTTGCTGCCGGTTTTCCTGCGCTGGGTTGAGGGACAAAAGCGATCTAGCAAAGAGGAAAAAGCCTTCCAGCTGCTCAAAAACTGGAACTATGAATTGGATGGCAACAGCGTGCCTGCAGCCATATGGTCAAAGTGGTGGGATGTCTTCCATGAGACGCTGTGGGAAAAAGCATTTCCAGAGCCACACTTCAGAAGTCCATCGGAAGATCGCACCATGGAGCTTGTTCTCGAAAGTGCAACCGGCGAATGGCCCGATCTGGCGAATGTTCCCAAGTTTTCCGCACTGCCGCAACTCGCCGCAAGCACCTTCTCGCGCGCTATCGAGACACTTCTCCTGTTCAAAAAGCAAAAAGGCATCGAGAGCGATTTCCCTGAGTGGGGCGACCTGCGCGGGACAACTATTCCGCACTTGGCCAACCTTGCCGGCTTTGGCATCGACAAACTGCCCACCGGGGGAAATGGCAACACAGTCAATGCCCTCACCGCAAAACACGGCCCCAGCTGGCGAATGGTTGTCACCTGGGTTGATGCGCAGCCCAAAGCCTGGGGTATTTATCCGGGTGGGCAATCAGGACACGTCGGCAGCGACCTCTACACAAACATGAAAGATTCTTGGCTCAAAGGTGAACTCGAAGAGCTTCTCTTTGTGCAACAAGGAACTTTGAAAGAAGAGCTGACTCGTGAGCGCATTGTGTTGGAGAAAAAACAATGAATCACATCATGCGCGAATTCTCTTGGATACTTCTTTCCACACTGTGTTTAGCAATTCTCCCCTGGTGGCAGAGCGTGCTCATTGCGGCTGTCACAGCCCCCTTTCTGCTGCGACTCACTGAACGAGGATTCAAACGCCGCCTCATTTTTCTTTTCATAACCTGCATGATCATGTTGCTGACCTACCACAGCAGCCGCTCAGCCGTATCAACCGCAATCAGCAAGCTTTTTAAGATTCCGCATTTTTCAATCCTTGCGATACTCAGTGCAGGCTGTTTTTCACTGGTCATTGCGCTTGCAGCAGAATCCGTTCTTTGGGCTAAATATTCATTCCGCAAGCTCGGAGAAAAGGTAAATCATCGAACAAAATCAAAACCGCTGGCAAGATGAATTTAAAAAAACATGCACGTGGAAGCAGAAAAGAGGTAAACATCCTATGATCTTCAATCAACGCGTCATCCAGCCCTCTGAAAAATTTGCTCAGCAGGCAAATCTCAATAAAGAAAACCACAACCAACTTCTACGTTCAGCGGAAACCGATTACCAAAACCACTGGGCTACGCTGGCACATCAGCACATTCAATGGAAGAAACCATTCACCGTTCCGATGAAATGGAATCCTCCATTTGTAGAATGGTTTGTAGATGGTGAGTTAAACATCAGCGAACAATGTCTCGACAAGCATCTCAATGGAGATACGGCCAAAAAAACAGCGCTCATCTGGGAGGGTGAACCCTGCGAGAGCCATACTCCCAACGAAAGAAAAACCCTCAGCTACCAGGAGCTGCATGCTGAAGTTTGTGCCTTCGCAGAAGGGCTTGTGCGCTTGGGTATTCGCCGCGGCGATCGCGTGGCACTCTACATGCCCATGATCCCAGAGGCCGTTGTGGCCATGTTGGCATGCGCGCGTATTGGCGCAACTCATACTGTTGTATTCGGAGGATTCTCGGCAGAATCACTGCGCGATCGCATCCTCGATGCTCAGGCAAAATGTGTCATCACAGCTAACGGTGGATTTCGCCGTGGCAAAATTCTTGCGCTCAAACAGGCTGTCGACAAAGCGGTGGCTGAATGTGCCTGTGTTGAAAACGTCGTTGTGGTCGACAGGCTCGGCGAAACCTCTTCCAGCGCCTATCCGCGCTCGCAAACGAATTTTGCACCTACCAACATGCTCGAAGGACGCGACCTTTGGTTTCACGAAGTTCGCGTTGTAGGCTCTGCGCGTGCAGCGGAATCATTGCCTGCAGAGCATCCGCTTTTCATTCTTTATACAAGTGGAACAACCGGAAAACCGAAAGGTGTGGTGCACGGTACTGCGGGATACGCGCTCTGGACAAACCTCACATGTCAGTGGGTCTTTGATATAAAGCCGAGCGATGTTTATTGGTGCACCGCAGATATCGGCTGGGTTACGGGCCACAGTTATGTTGTGTATGGACCGCTTTCAACAGGCGCAACAGTTTATATGTATGAAGGTGCGCCTGACTTTCCCGATTTCGGACGCTTTTGGCGCTGTATTGAAAGAGAAAAAATCTCCATTTTTTACACAGCCCCCACAGCTATCCGTGCCTTCATGCGCCAAGGCGATCACTGGCCCGAGAAAAGCAACCTCAGCTCTTTGCGTCTTTTGGGATCGGTTGGCGAACCTATCAATCCCGAAGCTTGGGAGTGGTATCACTCGGTCATAGGCAAGAATCAGTGCCCCATTGTGGACACCTGGTGGCAAACCGAAACAGGCGGCGTGATGATGAGTCCACTCCCAGGTCTCACGCCTCTCAAACCAGGCTCAGCAACTCGTCCACTGCCAGGCATTGCTGTAGATGTCGTCGATGACAATGGCAATTCCGTGCCTAAGGGCAACCGCGGCAAACTCGTCATCACCAAACCATGGCCATCCCAGCTGCGCACCGTACACGGCGATCCTGAACGCTATGCCAAAACATACTGGAGCACATTTGCTGGCCCCGGTGGAATGCAGAAAGAGCCTTTCTATTTTACGGGTGATGGCGCTTTCAAAGATAACGACGGAGACATCTGGGTGATTGGTCGAGTTGACGATGTCATCAATGTTGCCGGACACCGTATTGGAACGATGGAAGTCGAGAGTGCTCTGGTTGACCACCACTGTGTTGCAGAATCGGCTGTGGTGGGAATCCCTGATGCTGTGAAAGGCACTTCCATTTATGCTTTTGTCACTCTCAAGAACGAGGTCAAACAAGCGCCCGATTGGAATGATGAGCGCAAGCATGCATTGGCACGCGAACTCATCGGCCATGTGGGTGGAATCATCGGCAGCTTTGCCAAGCCCGATCACATTCGCTTCTCAGATTCTCTTCCCAAAACCCGTAGCGGAAAAATCATGCGTCGGCTTCTGCGTGACGTGGCGACCGGACACGAAAGCCTAGGCGACACCACAACCCTGGAAGACGTCAGTGTGCTCGCAGCGCTGCGGCAAAGTTCCGATGATGAATGAGTGCGGAAATTATTCACAGAACTTGAAGACGAATGCCTCTCCACCATTGCCCTGTTCGATTAGAGCTTTGCCATCAACCTCGATGGCAAGGTCTTGCTTAATCCCCCAACGCGAGGCAATGGCGCACACTTTTTCTTTGGTGAACTTACCAAACTTAACCTTGAAACGGTTACTACCCGCATATTCCATTTTCAAAGTTTCCTGACTCAAAGAGTTGATGTAGCTCGAGAGGGTCGCACGCACTTCCTCTTTGCCTGTGAAGGCTGGATTGAAAACGTTCAACCAAATCTCTTCTGCCAAATGGTCAGGCCCAGCCTGTGACAAGCGAAAATCAAGAGCTATTTTCGTGTCATCTTTTGCATTAAAATATCGGTGTAGCCAATCACCTGGGTTCACAACTCCGCTAGCGAGCTTGTCGCGCGTGGAACGAATCCAATCTGCGAACTTTCTTACATCGGTGTAAACCCCTTTTTCGCGACAATCGATGGATGCCGCATAAGCCCTCGAAGTAACGCCAATGACAGTCAACGAGCCATCGTCCTCGATGTAAAACATCGGTCCACCTGAGTCGCCATGACACGAACTCGCGCGGATATTTTCCTTGGGAGCTTCCCAGATAAGCTCCTTACCTCCCTCGTTTAACGTCGCCAGTTTGACCTGAGTTTTGCGCAAAAAGCCGCTGAATTCGGTTGATGCCCCATCTTGCGCAAGCGGGCGCGTCTGGCCAAAACCTGCGAGGATAACATCACGACCCACTGCAATGTTGCCGATCTCCTTGATAGGCAGAGGCTTGACCCAATCTGGAATATCCTCACTGAGAACGATCACACCAACATCGTTTTTGGGGTATTGAGGCATGGGGTCGATGTCCTTGCGGTTCAAATCGCCCCTATCCCAGCCCGAATGAGCCATGACCTGCCTGGCTGGCACATCAACTGTTTTATTTCGACTTCGATTTTTACTTCCAAAGCTAACCGAAAAACTCACCCGACCGGGTGTTCCTGCAAGACAATGTGCAGCAGTCACAATCGTGCGCTTATCAAGCACGAACCCCGAACAAAAAGGCTTTCCATTGGAGTCAATGGACACTGTGCTCGCATAAACAGGGTCGTTTTCCTCGACCAAAGCCCCAGACACAATTTTTGGGGTTGCATTGTAGGAACGCTTCATACAGCCCGTGACGAACAAAAAGCCCAACACCAACACCGATGCACGAAGACCTGTCCGAACATGGGGGAAAAACATCAGCCACCTCAGATTTGGAACCCTAGAATTTGATATCGGCAGCGGAGGTGATTATATGCACGGTGGAAGGGCAGAACTGAGCAAAGGATTGACAATCCCATGACCCACGAGAAACCCAGCTGGGACACCTACTTTCTTGAAATGGCTGAAGTAATTGCCAAACGTAGCCCCGACAAAAAACGTCAGGTCGGGTGTGTGATCGTTGACGAACACCGTCGGGTTGTGGCCACTGGCTACAACGGCACCCCAGCCTCCTACGACGACTCCCACATCGATTGGTGGGATAGGAGCATAAAAGACCGAATTGTGATTCATGCCGAAGCGAACGCACTCATATACGCCGATGGTCCACGCCTGCGCGGCGGAACCCTTTACTGTTCCTATAGCCCCTGCATTAACTGCGCGAAACTGATAGCGGGCGCTGGAATCAACCGCGTTGTTTACCGCGACCAGTTTGATGACGCCGGCCTCGAAATGCTGCGCGAATTTCAGGTACAGGCAGACTGCGTGAAAATTAGCTGAGCAATTTCGGCTTAGTCCAAAAAACCAAAAATTTCTCGTCAACAACTTTCCTTACTCTTCCGAATCTCTCCCTTTGATTGGGCTAAGGATTTGGGAAATGCAGAGAGTCACTCAACTCAAGCGCATTCTTCTGAGCATTTGTTTGCTGACAACCATCTTTGTCTTCTCAAGGATATTAACTCACCAGAAGAATCTGAACGATGCTAACAAATCACTTTTAGAACTCAAAAACTCGGAACTCATTCTGCAGTTGCCAGAATGGACTGCTACCTTCTATTTTTGTTACTACGAAAAAGGTGAGAACACGTCGAATTCTTGTCATGAGGACAGCCTCAGGAAAGAGGAAAAACTCACACTGCCCTTAAAAAAATTTCAAAACCCGACTCTCACCTTCTTGATCGACTCGACAAACCAACAAAAGCCCGCCAATACCGTTTTACTCCGAACCAAACTCACGCCGCAGCAGAAGGAATCTCTTTTAAAAAAGTCAAAGGCATGGATGTTGGTGCTACCGCGTCAATTGCACAGGGCCACCTTTCTTGGAAACAATATGGGCGGAGAAACCCAATATGGAATGGCTATTGACGCAGCTTTTGGAGTTTCAGAGACATATCTCAAGAACAGCGATTACATCGAAATCATTATAAACTACAAAGGCCTTGCAGAATTTGGGCCACTGGATATCCCGGTTGCTCTGGTTCATCCAAACTCAGCTCGAAACTACACCGGCCTGTTTGAAAAACAGCTTGGTTCAGCCGCGCTCTCGAAGCAACTTTTGGCAGGATTGCCGCTTGTGATGGGAGCAGTTGCAGCCGTACTTGACCATAGCCCGGCCATGCTTCTGCTCGCGTTATTTGGCGCACTCCGAGCCGTTCATACTTATTTTGGCTTCGTCTCTGAAACTTCACAGCTCACCCTGCCAGAACTCATAATTAATTATTCCTGTCTTGGGCTATCGCTTGCGTTTTTGCTCATGTTCATTGAAAAACTCTTTGACGCTCGGTTTAAGAAAGTTACCCCCATCCACAGAGTCATTTTTGCAGTTCTATGTGCAGCTCTAGCTATCTCTGGAAACTTTTATGTGAACGATTGGCAGCTTTCGTCCACTCTCTGGGTAGACACTATCGCGTCTGCTGCTGGAATTATTCTCATTTCATTTATTCTCATTCAGCGTCATATGGAAAGAGCAAAAAACTCAAAAACCCAAGCCTCTGCACACCATCAAAACAAACCTTCAGAAAACACCTTTTCCCTCAGCATGCGAGTGTTGCAGTCTGTGATTGCAGGAGCTGCTCTGTTAGTTCATGGCAGTGTCAACATTTCTGAACTGTCAGCAAATTTCACCAGCACTTCCGTCTTCACAGACCCACTCGACTGGAGGCACATGTTTCTCATGCCAGCTTTACTCACGGCTGGGCTGCTCGAGGTAGGCTCAATTGCCAGACGCATGCAGACTTTTGGTCAAGAAATGGCTCAAAAAGCTCTGATCGAAAAAGAACTTAAAGTTGGACATGATGTTCAGGCTCGAATGCTCCCCGCAAGAAAATTTGAAAATGACAGCTGGAATTGGCGTGCAATATACCATCCAGCAGAAGCGTTGGCGGGCGACTGGTTTGACATTCGTGAGATTACATTCGGAGATAATCAGAGACTTCTTGCAATCTGCCTTGCGGATGTCACTGGCCATGGAGTGGGGTCGTCACTTTCGACGAGCGTCATATGCTCGCATTGGAGCTTATGGTGTTCGAATCTCGGAAATAGAAGTTTCCCGACGAATGCTGGAGAACGTGAATCACTTCTGGCCGAGGCGCCTCTGCGGGTGCACTTGGGTCTTTCAGCTCTCCGTAAGAATGAAAATTGTACCGCAATGTTTGTTCTCATCGATCCCTATGCAAATGAAGTCACGATTTGTGCTGCCGGGCATCCGGGAGCAATCATTATGAACGAAAATGGACTACGTTATGTCACAACTCAGGGAGAGCGGCTTGGTGGCGAATTGTTGGGCGAGGCGAAATGGAATCCAAAAACTGAGAGCTTCAAGAAGGACGACCTCTTGGTCGTCTATTCCGATGGAATTGTACCTGTCGGGCAAACTGTTTTGGGTTGGGCCGGTCGGTTAAAAAAGCAAATCCTCGCCGGAGAGAAGCGGTTTGAACTCTTATTGATGAATTATCTTCATGAAAACAAGCGAGCTTTCATGGTTGACCCCACCAATGAAGATGACATGACCCTTGTTATGCTTAAGCGGAAATGAGTCAAATACTCAAGAATTACTCAATAAAAAAAGCACCGCAAGTTTTCTTAAATTTGGCGATGTTTGATCCGACACCCATAAAGAGGAAGAATATGAATACTTCTTTTTTAGGGCTAGGTTCCCTGTTTGCGATTGCGCTCTTGGTTGCCTGTGCCCCAGGAAGTGCGCGACAGGGTGGAATTGGTTGCTCTAAAACCTCAAGTGTCTTGAAGGCTCCGCAAATTCGCAGCACCACGGAATTTTTGAGGCCCCCTAGCTCAGCCCAACAGCGCGATCGAGTCATGAAATTCCTCGTACATGGATTCAACCCGGCGGGTCAGTCTTTGATGACTGGTGTAAGCGAACCTCTGAAAACAACGGGTGGCTACATTTACATCAATTCTCGGCGAGCAGGGGATCCGCTAGGGTTGTTGAAAGCTGCCGATGGCTCGAGTGAGGGCGAACTGAAGAGGTGCAGCATCCTCGTAGAATTCCCTAAAAACAGGGGAGAGATTGCTGCGCCAAGTTCGCTAGCGCAGGTCAAATTTCCTTCCGACAGCGGCGCTATAGATAATTTCCGTTTTCCCTCAAGTTCTGATCCCATGCGAGTTCGCATTTACACAGCAGCTCATTGCCTCGACTACTCACTCGCTGATTCGGCACAACTTTCAATTTTTAATGCGAGTGGAACGAGCTTGCCCTCTTTTGCAGAGGCTTATTTAACTTTCAGTGTGAAGGTCCCTGAGTTTGAGGAAGTGAAAAAACTACGAAAGGCCATCAGAGCCAAGATCCGCAACCAAACGATAACGGAGGCAGAAGGCATCAAAATCTTGAACGCCTTGCGTCCTGCGACTGCGAATCTTGACCGCATTTTTGGTGCGGGTACCCCAGCCGAGCAGCAAGCATGTGCAATTGATACCCGAAGTAATAGTGTTCAATACTCATGCGCGACCTACCATGACATGGCAGTTTTGGACTTGGATCTCGATAATCAGGTCAGCCCTGAAGTGTTGAGCAGACTCAGGCAAATCAGAACAACTTGGGTTGGCAACATCAAAGATGCCGAGGAAAAAGGCCCGTGGGTTGAATACGTCAAGCCTGCGGAAAATCTTGGCAGCCCAAATCAGATGCGCATATTTGTTGATTCGATCTTAAATACAAGTATCGATCCCACTCTGAAAAATGATAGTGGGAAAGATGCTGCTCCGGCAAAGTGTGTAGCCTTTCCTGACTATACCTTCGGTGGTACGACGCTCTACACAAAGATAGGTCTGTTCCATCCTTCGCCTTCCAACTGCTTAGAAGTTCCGCTCAATAGCTCCGCAAATCTCGCGTACGTGCGCTACATCACCCGCGAACGCCTCCATGCGTTCTCACGCTTCAACATGATTTCTATGGTGAGAGAGCTTGGAAATGGGCTTGCCGAAGCACCTCTAAATCTCGACCAGTGCGGAGCCACTCCAGCCGGAATTTGTTCGCTCAAAGATGATATCAATCAGGCACTCGCTGGTTTGTTGCCCGGCCTGAACCTTTCACAGGTGAACTCGCAGTTCGAAAACAATTACGGCAACGCAACAAAATATGTTGATGCTGTTTTGAGCGTGTGGAATCCTTTTTTTGCGATTGCAAATCAAAACAAAGTCAGCACCGAGGGCATTACTGGCGGCAGCATCAGCCAAATCGGTGGGACACCTGTTGACACAAACTTTCTTAATAGCCTCATAAACCCCATCGATTTTCTCCGCCTCAATTCAAACTACATCCTTTTGGAGAATACAGAGGCTTTACCCGATGCCAGCAATGTCGATCTTCATCGTGGATTTATGGCTATGCCGATGCCTGGCATTGTGGGGATGGAATCTTTT
>JBILKQ010000211.1:0-3598 GCA_044376655.1 Silvanigrellaceae bacterium | reverse complement strand
CAGGAGAAATGGTGTGTTTCAGCCACGCGCTCTGGCGTCTTGGAATATTTCATCGGAGCAGTCCGCAGCACAGTCCTCCGATGCGCTGTCCCCCATTCTTTCCATCCGAGGAGTCGAGAAGACATACCCGAATGGAACGCGCGCACTCAAAGGTGTGAGTTTCGATGTTCCACGTGGAAGTTTTGTTGCTGTCATCGGTCTCTCTGGGTCCGGAAAATCAACAATGCTGCGCTGCATCAACCGGATCCACGAACCCACCGCCGGTTCTATTCTGTTTGATGGCAAAGAAATCACCCATCTCTCTCCGAAAGAGCTGCGTCAGGTACGCCAGCAGATCGGTATGGTCTTCCAGCATTTCAATCTCATCAAGCGCCGTGACGTTTTGACCAACGTCTTGTCTGGCAAACTTGGCCAAATAGCGGAGCTTCCGTTTGGCGGAATCTTCAAACGTTGGCCCAAGGAATGGATTGACGAGGCTCATGAGGCGCTCAAGCTTGTCGGTATTCCCGACAAAGCACTCGTGAGAGCTGATGGCCTTTCCGGTGGACAGCAGCAGCGTGTGGCCATTGCACGGACACTGATGCAGAAACCAAAGCTTCTCTTGGCTGATGAGCCCGTTGCCTCCCTGGATCCATCGACCAGCAATTCGGTCATGCAGTACCTGAAGATTCTCAATGAACAACATGGTGTCACGGTGGTCTGCAACCTCCACTTTTTGAGTCTCGTGCGTGAGTACGCAACCCACGTTGTTGCGCTGCGCGGCGGCGAAAAAGTATTTGAGGGCAAGCCCTTGGATATCACTCCTCAGTGGTTCAGAGATATTTACGGTGAGCAGGCCAAAGAAGTGGAGATTCACTGACCATGCGTATTCCATCCTTTGTTCCGTTGGTTGAAAGTGAACGTCGCTCCCGCGAGATTGTCGGACTTGTCATCGAAGTTCTGGTCTGGGGCTACCTCGCACTCGTGGGCGCTCGCATCATTTGGTGGGACATCATCCTGCCTTTCATCGAGGGCTATGCGATCGATGACGTTCCGCGTGCATGGGCTGTTTCGATCGTTGAAAAACTTGCGTACGACAGCCGTTATTCTGAATTTAGCTGGAGTGCCTGCGGAATCGTTTTTGCAGTGGGTGCTCTTATTGGCGCTGTTGTTGGCGCGACGGGCCGGGGCTTTGGTCCTTGGGTAGCGAGTATCTCTAAGCTTCAAGTAAATAACCCGGAGGACTCCATCCGGATACGTGAGCACTGGTCTTATGCGCGCAGGGAGGGAATTCTCCTTCTTGCCCTGACCATCTTGACGGGATGGGTTCTGACCAAAGTTCAGCTTGGCAAAATGACCGAAGTTATTGGTCTGCAAAGTTTCGCTCGCCTTGTTATGCAATTGGCCTGTGGCTTGCCCATCATAGGACAACCGATCTTTGCGGTTCTCGAGTTCGTGTTCAACGGTATTGTTGCGCTTCACAATTCACTTTCGGGACTTTTTGGCTCGGCGGGAGAGCCCTTGTCGAAGTTCACCCTGCAGTGCGTGCCAACCGACGCGTCGTACTATGGAAATGCTGTATCCAAGCTTCTCGAGAGCGTATATCTCGCATTTATGGCGACCTTCTTTGCTGTGCCAGTAGCGTTCGTGCTTGCATTTTTTGGTGCACGCAATCTTACTCGCCATTCTGCTTTCACTCGATTCCTTTACGTGGCTGTGCGTCTGTACATCAATATTACGCGCTCCATTGAGCCTATCATCTGGGCAATTCTGTTCTCGGTTTGGATTGGTATTGGCCCATTCGCGGGGGCTCTTGCGCTGATGGTGCACAGTGTGTCGAGTTTAGTGAAGCAGTATTCTGAAGCGATTGAAGGTGTGGATGACGGTCCGATTGAGGCGCTTGAAGCCACGGGAGCAAGTCATGTCGCTGTGGCATGGTTCGCTGTTGTGCCGCAGGTTATTCTCCCTTATTTGGCATTCACGATTTACCGCTGGGATATCAACGTGCGCATGGCGACCATCATCGGTCTGGTTGGTGGCGGTGGTATCGGTGGATTGCTCATCCAGGAACAAGGTTTGGCCCACTGGACACAGGTGGGAACTTTGGCAGCAATGATCTTCATGGTGGTTTGGACAATGGACTTCCTCTCTGCGAAAGTCCGCGAAGCGATCCAATAAGGTTCGAGTGAAATGAAAATTCTTCAGCTGGGGCTGATGAAATACGATGAGTCCCTTGCGTTCATGGAAGAGCTCCATGGGGCTATCTCCTCGAGCTCTTCCCACGAAGAAGCACTTCTCTTGGTTGAGCACCCTCCGGTCGTGACCATGGGATTACGAGAGCGCTCAACAGACCTCGTTACACCGCAAGAAGCTCTGGCGAGTCGGGGGGTTCATTTCCAGAAGATCGATAGAGGAGGGAGCGTTACGGTTCATGAGCCGGGACAGCTCGTTCTTTATCCTCTCGTTCGTGTGGACGCCCGCCGCCTGACAGTGCGAAGGCTTGTGTGGGCTCTGGAAGAGATCATGATCATGGAGTGTGCGCGCTGGGGAGTTGAAGCCGCCCGAGATGAAATCAATCCGGGCGTGTGGGTGGGTCCGAACAAAGTGGGTGCTGTCGGCGTGCGTGTCCAGAATCATGTGAGCAAGCATGGCCTTGCTCTGAATATCACCAACAGCCTGCAAACATTTTCTCACGTCGTTCCGTGCGGAATTCACGGAAGAGGCGTCACTTCTCTGCTCTCTGCGTCGGTAGCGTCACCAGGTGAAATAAATCTGCCGCTCATCGGAAACCGAATGGCGGCAGACTTTGAGCAATTGGTGGCTCGTTTCCGGGCTGAGTGACACACCGCAGGGCGAATCACCCAACTCCGATTCGATTACTTCTTGGCTACGAGCTTTACCGTCAGTTCGAACTCATCACTGATGATTTTATCAGCGGTCAATTCCTTGAAAAAATTGCCTGAGCCGTATTTCAAGCCCCATTTGGTGCGGTCGATTTTGATGACCGCTTCACCGGTTGCTGTTCCTTTGTCGACCACGATTTTAGCAGGGAAGCTCACTGGATTGGTCTTGCCAATCATGGTGAATTCGCCAGAAAGGGTCAGTTCGTCTTTCTTCTTGGGGTCAGCCTTCACGCCGGTGATTTTGAAGTTAGCGGTTGGAAACTTGCTGACGTCAAAAAAGTCGGCGCTTGCTAAGTGTCCGACCAGTTTCTTTTGGTAGTCAGGAGTTCCTTTAAGATCTTCGTTGGAAATTGTGCTCATGTCGATCACAAAATTTCCAGCTGTGAGCTGACCTTTTTTATCGAAAGTTACGCTTCCTTCTTTAACGTTAATAGCACCATTGTGAGCGCTGCCCATTTTCTTGGTGCCCTTCCAGCCGACGGAGCTGACCGCTGGATCAACCTTAAAAACATTCGAAGCGAGTGCGGGCAAAGAGACCATTGTCAGGGCAAGACTAAAAAAGGATGTCTTCAACATGGCAAACCTCATGCAAAAAAAAAGTCAGCCCAAAATTTGGGGTGACTCAATTATCCATGCATTCAAAGCACGAGCAAGAACCATCCTGTCAATCTCAGGAGATTGAGTCAGAGTGTTGATTCACAGCGGCTGTGGAGCTG
>JBILKQ010000098.1:0-11386 GCA_044376655.1 Silvanigrellaceae bacterium | reverse complement strand
TCGAGCAGCCCGAAGGGCATTGAAGATACCCAAGAGTTTCGCGCTCTAGGTGAGCCTCTCCTTCCCGATTTTGGTGAAGCTGCTTTTGTTCCGGCGGGGCGCGGCGGGTTGGATGCTGGCTGGCGTGCTCCTTGCTGAGGTCCACTCGGAGGTGTTTTTTATGTCTCTGAGCCAAGTAATCAATCATCGTTCTCGTTCTTTTTGCAACCTATTGCAATCATGCTTTTTTGTGTCGTTTGGTCTTCTGACTGTAGGTTGCAACGTTCAGAAATCCGGGCTCAATTCTAGGACCGTTGAAAACAACCTTATGAGTGAAACCTCGGTTCTTGTGGGCGCAGAGCAAATTCTCGTTCGCTTCACTGCGGCCGATGCTAAACGGCTTTCAAAAGTTTTGGCTCGACCCACAATTCAGCCTGTTCCTTCTCCTGATGCTCCAGACAATCAGAAAGCAACTGTTGAATTTGGCAGTGATCTTGGATTCAGCTGCGCGGCGACGAGCGATGCTTCAGTGTCTGAGAGCTGTACAATGTCAATAAACCTTAAGCCTTTGGCCGCCGAGAACTTCATAAGCTCTGATATGACGTCCAATGAACATATGTTTCACCTGCGTCGTGCAGAAGATGCAAAACGCCTCTACTCGTCTCTCAACGTAAAAGAGTGGGATTTACAAGGTTCTTTATATAAGCGCTTTTCCTCAGCCGATAACCGGATGATTCTTGAATGTATCCTGGAAGGCGAACGCAGCCGCTGTTCTGTTTTTCTAGGTAACGGTCAATCCGATGACCTCTCAGATTAAATGAACTGCTGCCACGATCCATTTGTGTCCTTTTTCAAACCTCGGGAGTCGGTCATGAAATCAATGTTTTTTCCGCTTGTCATTTTGTTGGGTGTTGCCGGTGCTTGTCAGCCTCAAGGCTCGAATCTCAGCAGCAAGAAGAAAAATTCAGACTCAAACCAAGCGGAATCTTTTCTTGCGAAAAAAGTGGACTCTTTGAAGAAAGAGAGCGGAACTTTGCGTTGCTCGGGAATGGATGCGAAGTCGCATTTTGTCCGCACTGAAGCCCGCTTCACTCAAGGCAAGCTCACTGAGTTGAATGTCTCGGCCTTTGCGAACAAGGGCGATGCCAATCAGCCTGTCAACGATCTCACTGCCGATCTTCAAAAATATCAGATTTTTTCAAATGAGTTGTCCAGCAAAGCTCTTGATCTCGACGTAGATCTCGACGGCAAGAAGATGAGTATTGAAGTTATAGCAGAGCTCAATGGCAAAGCACGTAAGATCTATGATTTGGATATTCGACTGCAAGACGATGGAGAGGGTGGGAAAGCTCTGAATGCTTTTTTAACCTACAGGAACACTTCTATGGACCTCGATTTGTCAGAAGTCTTGATGGGTTGTTCTGTGCAACCCTAATTCGTTAGTAAGTGACCAGAGAGCCTCTGAACTTATTCGTTCAGAGGCTTTTTTGGATAAACTTTTTCACATTCATTCTTTGCAGGCTGCCATTTTCCATTTGCCCCCTCGGATTTGAGATATTCATTGATAGCCCAGCCTGTGTTGATTGCGGCTCGATTCGCCCAGGCATCAAGGGCAGCGGGGTTTAGGGGCTGATCCGTGCTCGGGTCGTACTGGAGCGCTTTGTCTGTTGGCTTTCCGTTGTTGTAAAAGCAGATGTCTTTGAAGGCTAGATAGTCTTTCATCCGCTCTGTGGCTTTTTGTGGTGCCGTGGCAATGAAATTCTTGCAACGCTCCCGCAGCTGATTGAGCATCTGAGCCTTGTGGCGGCCAACATAGGGCTCCATCTCGGGAGGGAAGTTGACACGCGTTCCCTCCATCGCCATCCAGATCATGTACTGACCTGCTAAATTTTTCGTTTTTCCTCTGCGGTCAACGAGGTCGAAGATTTTTGCATTGCCCGGACCAAATAGGCCGTCTTTGAGGTTTGCCACACGAATGGACCCACCCGAAAGTGTCAGTAGGTTCGTGGCAAGGCCCGACTTGCCATCCGCGATATTGCCGTGGCACTTGGCGCAGGTGGTATTGTAAAAGTGTGCCCCAGGAGTAACGTTGTAGAGTTCTCCTGCGGGCTGCTTCATGTTTCCGCTTGCGTCGAGCATCCATGCAACAGGCTTCTTTGGTGCTGGCTTGTTCGGAAAATCGCACTTTGGCTCGGGTTTACCGTTCGCGCCTGGCGTGCGCTCCCAGAAATCTACCGCAACCGGAGTTCTGAGAATCTTGTTCAGGCGGCTGTCCATCTCAAGTTTGTAGTACATCTCAGGCATGCCGTTTACAGGATCTTTCCAGTCTGCACGGCGTGGCACAAAATTCTTTTCTGAAGGCCAAGTTAAATCCAAATCAATCCAATGATAGTCGTCATTGGGCTCGCACGTTATGGGCTCTGTGTCTGCTCTTGCTGAGAGCGAAGGATCAGACGAGAGCGAATATATCCACTTTGCAGTGAGGTTGAGCAATTTGCAGTTTGCATCGCCTGGTGTGTGCATGGGCATTGGTAGGTAACGTCCACCGTCACCAATTTTTGTTGCTGCTACGCGCAGAAACAATTGACTCAGGTTTGGATCGCCAGGTTTCGCAAAATACTTCGGGCTACTCCGGATTGAATCTTTGGTGATACGGCGCGTATCGAAATCAAAGAGCTGCCCTTCGCGCAAATCGAGGGTAACCTTGTTGTCCTTCATCGCAAAGCCATTGGGATTGTGGCAGTGAGCACAGTTGCCTACCATATATCCCTGAAGACGAGTTTCATGGATGTTGCGTGAATCTCGTGAACTCACCGTTTCAAGAACTGGTAGTTCGCTTTGGGAGTTCACGTTCCTTAAAATGCCGGCGTCAATGAAGCGCTGAATTTGTGTAATCTCATCTTCACCGATGTCGCGATCGCGGCCTGCGGCTCCAAACGGACGGCGGTTGAGTTGGAGCGGGGTAAATCCAAGGATGAAGTCTTGGCCTCCCTTGTGGCATTCCTCGCAGCGCTGACGCCCTGGTATAACATACTTTCTCGTTTTGCCGGTGATTTCATCGATAGTCACACGGAAGATGTCATCTTTCCAAGGGGTCCCGTCGCGGTATGGCGTGGTGACCAGAACAGCTTCAGACTCGTTGTCGTTCCACTTGTAGGAGCCGTGCAATGGTTCTTGAGGTGCCTTGCGCACAACAATAATGCGTGTCTCGATCTTTCTGAATACGGTTTCGCCACCTTTAGTTTTCAGGGCTTTATAAAAGGTTTTGTAGAAGCGGGTATTCGGTGGAACGTCGAGCTGCTTGGTATTTGAGTTGTATGTAGCTCCTGAACTCTTCCACTGTTGTTCCGCCTCATTCCATATGGCTGGAAAGTGAACATAGCGGCCTTTTTCCGCATTGTCGGCCCACAGGGGATACTCGACGTTGTAGGAAAGAGTTCCCTTCCGGGCGAGCTCGAGGCTGTCCAGTGTGAATAAGTCGGTTTGAGAAAGTTTCTCGGGCAGGGTCGTGGTATTTAGAAAAAACTCATCACGCTCGGGGTCGGAGCCGATTTGCTCCGGCCTTGGTATGCAGCTGCCCAAGTCAGATTGCATTTTTCGTTGTGAAGTGCCCGATGCAGAAGAGCCTGAGCGAAGAGTAAACCTGCCGGTGGTTTTGCCTGCGGAGATCCAGTCTTCCAGATTCGCCTGCAGACGCTCGTACTTTTGCGGAGCTGCCCGACGCATGTTCTCGGGTGGCATGCGATTGTTTTCCAAAACCCGATTGATTGACTCGGCGAGGTCTGCAATTCCCCCTACAACGACCTTTTGCCCGTTTGCGCGCACTTCTGCTTTCGCATGTGAGGAAACATACCAAAAGCCACCTGTCTTTGAGGCCGGGGCGAGGTGGCAGCTGGCACAGGCAGCATCGATCTCCTGCTTGAGTTCTTCAAACGTCATGCTGGGAGCAACTGTGTTCTGATTCTCTACAATGGCTGGCAGCAGCGCAGATGTTCTCGGTTCGCTGCAATCGCTGGGTGTATTAAGGTTGGGTGAATCTGGCTTTGCGAGATCCGGAGTTGCTCTTGGTGCAGGAGCAGCCCGAATGATCTCATCCGGCTGTGGCGCCGATGGGCGATCACAGCCGGAGAGAGCAACAACCACAAGGCATCCAATGAGGAATTGCAGCTGCTTATTCATGAGTTCTTAGTCCAACGTGATGAAGTCATTTTGCTGAACGATCGGATCCATGAAGGAGCGGTCGAGAATCTGTGGCAGAAGCTTCGATTCAACTGCGTTGAGGGAGTAGCTTCCTTTGGCTTCGTAAACGAACAGGGTGCGTGCGAGCGGATAGAGTTTCACGCGCACGTTGTGAACTGTTGGTTGGTATGCGCCTGAGTCGTCGGTTTTTGAGATGCTTACAGTTCTATTGCCTTCGCGGCTTGCAGATAATCCTGAATAGGCGATTGCATTTGGGTTTGTTGAGGTTTCATTCGCG
Organism: Silvanigrellaceae bacterium; assembly: GCA_044376655.1. Taxonomy (GTDB): domain Bacteria; phylum Bdellovibrionota_B; class Oligoflexia; order Silvanigrellales; family Silvanigrellaceae; genus RFOM01. Next base: position 6,930 of record JBILKQ010000098.1, on the reverse strand, counting down.
ATATCGGTTGTTTCTGGCATGACAGTAACACATGCGCCGAAACTCTTGATTCCCACGAGGGACTTAAAGGTGTCGGTTGTACCGGAGTTGTCGTCGCGGCGGAAAGCTTCAATGGTACCTGTTTTTCCAGAGCCTGGGAGCTTCGACCAATCTGTGATTTCGCAGGTGAAGATGGCTTTAAGCTGAGGAAGGCTGAGTTTGCTCATGGGATTGGGGCGGTTCACGAACACACCGAGGCCATCGAGTGCAATGGGATGTGCTGCAATCTCAATGCCAGCCGCCTTTGCCTTGCTGAGCGCTTCTTTTTTGATCTCGCGTGACATGGGGGCAATGCCTTGCTGACCGGCAGCAATAGCCTCTTCGCCTTTGCCAGATCCACCGCCCACGTACTGGATTTCATCTTGTAGACCAGAGGCCTGAATGGCGTCGGTCATCATGCCAGCGAGAGTATCAGAACCTTTAAAAGTGAAGGGTGCAGCAAACGCCGTCGAGCTTACAGCGGAGAGAATAACTGCAGAAATGAGACGCATAAGAGTCCTCCTGAATGTGTCCTGTTGTGTGGACGAGAGGCTCATAGCGGCAACATGAAATTGCGATCAAGCAAGACACAATCGTTTCACAAGCAAGTGTGTTTGAGTCAATTTGTGCCAGGTGTGATACAAATATTTTACAAAACTAGTTTTGATTCTAATGAAGGAATTAAAATGACTCTGGATAGAGGTTTTCCAGGCGCATGAAAAAGTCAGCTGAAGAACGTGGAGAAGTTTGCGGGGCTTCTACGCCGAGCGATTCAAGCCATTTTGAGATCCGTGCGGTGATTTCCTCTATAGTTTCTGTGGATGCGTTTTCGAGCTCTGACTCAATCTCAAAAGACGTTGGTTTACCGTCTCCCAGAACATCGCTGTCACGCCCAATTTGAACTATGATAGTCTTGCCTTGACCCTTCAGCTCAACAACCCAGCGTTGTTTCCGTACTATTGCCGCGGGTACAAATTCTTCACCCAGGACCTCTGTTGCGAGGTCAAATTCTTCGAGCTTTGGCCAAGAAACTGATGCCCAGCTCGACGCCAGGAGACTCTTCTGATTTTCGGTCATCAAGTTTGCTTGAGCGATACTCTTTATCAAGGGGAGAGTAAAACGAACGCGATCACTGGTGTTTCCCGTGTAATTTCCCTTCAACTTCGCTGATGAGCGGGTGGTTGCCATCCACAGAAAACCCGAAGAAGAGAGTTCTTGTTGATTTTTAATCCATGACTTCTGCAACACCAATTCGTCGGCTCTCAATTGGATTCGTAATTTGGCCGGGGCAATGCTTCGTCTGAGTTGGAATTGTCCGCCTTCATGAATGTCGAAGTAAAGGTCTGTTCTCTCTGCATGAGGTTTTCCAAGCTCAAGTGCTTGTGTAACGCGATTGAATGCGGCCTCGGTAATCCCTAAATGCAATTCGGATTCCGTTTTTATTTTTTCACCCTGGGAAGCTGATGCTTGGGAGAATGAGTGCAGGGCAAACGACAATGCCAGAATGCATGTGAGGTAACTGCTGCTCTTTAGCCAAAAACGCATGACGTTGTTCATCAGTTTCCAAACCCTCAGTAGCACCCAGCCTTAACTTTTCCCACAACATTAGCCCATCGCAATAATTTTGTGCAGCGCCTGTGTGACAACGTTGCGACACTTATGCAACGAGACGCTCCTTCAGGGAGTTAACTAAAGTATTCACAATTTAAACAAGAGAAAGCCTTAAATCATTCACTCGTTTGAAAAAATCAGACCTTTTCAGCGCAAATTTCTTTTGAAAAAATATGCGAAAGAAGAGCTATGCGGAGGTTATTTTTAGATGAGTCTTTCAGCCATGCAAACAACTGCCATTTCGTCCCATGTGCAAGTGGAGAGTTCCTTAACTGGGCTTCATGCTACTCATGCCGTTCGCGCTGGACAATATGAGGTCCGACTTGCACAGGCTCATGAACTCGATGAGCTTTATTCTCTCCGTTATGATGTCTTCTTGGCCGCGAACGATGCTCTGCAAACAACCATGAAAGATATGGATCAGTACGATTCATTGGCGGATCATTTGATTGTAAAGTCAGAGGGCCGCATTGTTGCAACTTATAGATTGCTGCCTACTGACAGAGTCCTAGATTCTGGCCTCATTCCTTATTCTGCAAATGAGTTCGATCTCTCCGCCCTGCTTGAAACGTGTGATCCGAGGAGCACAGTTGAGCTCGGACGGAGTTGTGTTCATCCGGCCCATCGCAACGGCGCGGTGCCCAAGATTCTTTGGGGAGCACTTGCGAAATACATGATTGAAAACGGCCGATCAGACGCTTTTGGAAGTGTGAGCGTGTTTAATGCAAAGCATGCTCAGGCTGCAGCCCTTGTGGAATACTTTAAGGCTCAGGGGGCATGGTCAGATGCAATTCAATGCCCACCTCTTGTGTCCGTGGTTCCGGAGTCGGGCGAAGAAGTTGTGGATCTCAAGTCTGTTGTTCCCCCACTGCTACGGTCGTATTTGATGTTGGGTGCGAAACTCTACGGTGGTCCTTCGTACGATCCCGTTTTTCGATCGCACGACTTTCTCATTCATTTTTCTACCCGAACCATGTCAGATCGTTGCAGGCGTAGCTTTTTCAGTTCGCTTTAGTCACTTTTAGCATAGCCTGGTTATGATGATTTTTTTGAGAAAAATTCATTTCCATTGGCACACACGCTGACCAGGAAGTCGAGCAGTGTCAGATGTCGGCGGCAAGCTCTTTGAATTCGATGAGGAGCGAGCGGGTGGAACCAACCGAGTTTTGTGAACGCGTTCCATGGGGCCTTCTTGAGCCAATTCCAGCTACCCATTTCTAGGGTGAGGGGCATAAACAGAGGGCCGTTGCGCTTTATGTTCTGAACTAAAAGAAAATCCCACAGATCTCCGTGTGTCTGGTAACTGTCGGATTGGCGTTCAAATGTGTAAATGTGATCTGGGAAGGAATCGTTGAGAGCCCTCTCAAGCGCAGAATAGTGCTCAGAATAGGGTGGTGGTGCTGAGGTCATCGACCACGGAGTCCAAACACGGTCTTTCGCACCAAAGCCACTGTGGAGATCAAGCGCGACCACTCCTGTTGATGTCTCGAGCAGGTTTTCGACTACACGAATAAGTGCTCTGCTTTCCGGTGCGAGTTCGCCAGTGCCGCGGTAGTAGGGCAAGACTGGTGAAAGTGTATGGCCACCCAAAAAGGGAATTGCGGCCTCAGCTTGGATGGGTGCATTTCGCATCAGGTCAATTCCCTGTGCGGTGGCGCGTCGGCCCTGAAAGATGCCCGTTGGATTCAGTGCAGGAATAGCAATTATCCGTGCTGAATTTATCATACTCCGAACGCCTGCATTCCAGCGCGACGTCTCGATCAAATGAGTTAGGTGATGCAGGAGAACAGTAACACCAATCCACTCTAGCCCATGTACACCTGCAACGAGTAACAAAGTGTAGCCGTTTTTGGGTGCTGTATGATCACCGCAGAGCTCAATGAGGTGGATATCAAATGCTCCATCTTCGCTTTGGATCGTCTCAACTTTTGAGTGAACAATATCATTTCGGTATTGAGTTAGAAAACTTTCAATCTCAGCGAGAATATGCATGGTTCACCGCGATACAAACGCCTTGGAGGGTTGCTTCGGCGAGGCTGTTTGTGTGTTGATTAGTTTTCAACTGTGTCCAGGTCTCGTTGATATTGACGCGGATTCGAGGTTCACCCAGGGTGCGAAGCAAATGAGGCATTAGGCTTATGTCGTCTGTCCATGCTCGTTCTTCTTGATTTTCAAATGCAAGCCCCAGGCAGAGAATCGCGTCTATGTTTGAGCGTTGCGCAATCCACGCATGTCCTTTGGTCCAGGCATGGGTGTTGGGTATTGCTGCTGCTGTGGTTGTGCCTTCGGGAAAAATGGCAATGCTCGACACCTTATGCGCTGCCAGGGAACGCCTCAGAGCACATGCGCGTCCCATTAATGAATCGCGTTTGACGAAAACACAGCCCATTGCCTGCGCCACCCATCCGAACACTGGCCATTGCGCAACTTCCGATTTCGCGAGGAACACGCATGGATGCAGCGAACAGACAATCAAAATGTCGAGATAGCTAACATGATTTGCAACAATGAGGAGGCGTTTGTTCGGTTCAGGTTTTGATAATGTCTTGCTTGAGTGTATTTCGATGCCGCATCCCAAGAGTATTATTCTAAAGAAAAACGAAGCAATTTTGGCCCTCAATAGAGAGGAGCAGGGCAAGAGCAGAAGAATTAAATTGAGAACAAGCGAAGCCTTCAAAATAAAGAGAATGCGAGCTACAGCGCGTATTTTTCTGGTCACCTGAAAATATCCCTTTATTTCTGGAAATCAGGTTTATTATGAGACGAGCCCGGGTGTTTACACCAGTTTGAGCTGTTGAAGAGATGTGAATCTTTTGCAACACATTGAAGTGTTGTTTTTTTACGCAAATCACCCTTCAAGCTGCATTTGTCACAAGGAGTTCACCATTTCTCTTTGCTGCACTCGTTGCACTCGGGATATGGATGGTTGCGTCCTTGGTCTTTGAAGGAGGTTTTTAAGTATGATGCGTAAGGCTTTGATTTCTTCCCTGGTTGCATTTGCAACGGTCTCATCTGTTTCGTTTGCTGCTGCAAAAAGCAAAGAGACACTTCCTGTTTACAAGCCAACTTCTGGCGTTACTGGTACGCTCAAGTCGATTGGTTCTGATTCGATGAACAACGAGATGGCCCTGTGGTCGGAAGCATTCCGTAAGTTCTATCCCGGTGTGAAAATCGAGGTTGAAGGAAAAGGCTCAGCTACAGCCCCAACCGCATTGATCGAGGGCACAGCACAGTTTGGCCCAATGAGCCGCCCCATGAAGAACGAGGAAATCTCGGCTTTCAAAGCAAAGTTCGGATACGAGCCTACTGCTATCAAGACCTCGCTTGATGTTTTGGCTGTGTATGTGCACCGCGACAACCCTATCAAATCGCTGAGCTTGCAAGATGTGGACGCGATTTTTTCGAAGACACGTAAGGGCGGAGCGAAAAAAGAAATCGCAACTTGGGGTGATCTTGGTCTGACCGGTGAATGGGCCAACAAACCCATTGCGCTTTACGGCCGCAACAGTGCTTCCGGGACCTATGGCTATTTTAAAGAGCACGCACTGGCCAAGGGCGACTTCAAAGACACTGTGAAAGAGCAGCCCGGTTCTTCAGCCGTTGTCCAGGGCGTGGCAACAGATAAGTTTGGAATTGGCTATAGTGGCATTGGTTATAAAACCGACGCGGTGAAGGCTGTTCCGCTTTCGCTTAAGCCTGGTTCAGAAGCAATTGCTGCCACAGAAGAAAATGCACTTTCGGGAAGCTACCCTCTTGGTCGTTACCTCCTGGTTTACATCAACAAAGCTCCCAAGCAGGATCTCGATCCTGCGCGTCGTGAGTTCTTACTTTATGTTCTCTCGGCTGCAGGCCAAGAAGCAGTTGTAAAGAATGGCTACATTGCCCTTCCATTGAAGGTCATTCAGCAAGAGCGCGCTAAGCTTGGAACTGTAAAGGGCGGCTGAATTTGCTAGTGCCTGCATGAAAACAGCTCTTGAAGCGTAGATGAGCCCCGTACACACGGGGCTCTTTTTATTTGCCGTTGTAGTCGGCACAGTTTGTTTCGCTTGTGCAGATACGGACACCTGGACAGGGAACATCCGCGGTGCGGTATGTTTCCTTATAATTTGAGACTACTAGCGGTTTCCGACAATCATTTTTCGATCGCGCATACCCTGCGAACCCAGGGGCCAATTTGTATAGAGTCCCAGAGAACCATTCACATGCACTGAGCGCCATCGCTTCCGCTGACTCAGGCGAGGGAGCTCGGGCGAGGAAGCGTGTGCTTGTGCCACCCATCCATCCTCCTTTGTAGTCGCGGTGAACCAGACGAGCTTCGTACTGTGCTATGTAGTTACAGCTTTTCTTAGTTTTGTCTTGGATGCTGAGAGAGCTCTTCAAAGCCGCCACGAAGTTACCCTTACCACTGACAGATTGGATCTCTGGACTCACCATTGCCTCGCGAATACTGTTCGGGTTTGAGCTTCCCGTGACCGCAGACTTCAAGTGCGTGACCGACTTAAATTGGGTGAGTTCAGAGAGGTGTGTAATTACGTTTGCCGCCGACCAGCGTAAGGCACCGGCAAGCGTTCGTGTTGAGTTAACCACCAGGGTCATTGCAGCTTGGCTGAGTTTGGTCGGGCCGTCGCAAAAAAATCGAATTTCACCCGCTGCAACCGGACGTGTGCAGTCGAGAACATAAATGCTTCCAGCAGCAAATGCTGCTGCAGCGACCTCGGCCGAGATACCAATACCGTACGCTGCACCCACGGCTACGGGGGCAAATTGCGCATCTGCTTCTGTCGATGCGGGCTGTTTGTCTTGGGGTTTGCAGGATGCCAGACTCGTTAACGCTAATGCTAAAATCAACGTTCTGCTGAGCAACATCATCAAGGCGCCCTCCAGTTCAGGAGGGTTTTCGGTCGCTCGTCTACGATTTTAATTAAAAATTGTGAAACGTAAGTATCAATTTAGATTTGTTCAATGCTTTTGGGATTTTACCCATCTCATCCGGATCTGACTGACTACCGGCTCGGCGTGCAGGCCTGTACCCACGCAGCATCGGTAGTGCCGCAATACCTACGGTTATAATGGAAGTTACACCAGTCCTTGACCTTGTCTTTTGCTGGGCTATTCGCGCAGTCGTTCCCAGCTGGTGCAGCAGCCGCGGCATCATTTTTGCAGGCGCTGATCCATTCGCTGTCCGGAACACCGCAGTAGCGCCGATTGAAATGGAACTTGCACCATTCGGTGAGCTGGGATTTGGCAGGGCTGTTTCCACAGTCGCTTGTGGGGGTCTTCTCAGCGTTGCACATCCGGTTC
>JBILKQ010000210.1:0-3647 GCA_044376655.1 Silvanigrellaceae bacterium | reverse complement strand
CTTATCCGATACGCATCACAACAGAAATTAAGTTACTTTGGTGCCGCCAGCTCCGGACGTATCGGGAGCTGGATCAACGGTGGATTTGCACCCATACCCGCGGGTGCGTTCTATGGCTGCGATGCCTACACCGCAGAGAAAAGCTGCACACCAAGCACACAACCAGGAAAGCGCACCGAAGCAATAGCCAACATCATCGCTAAGCATCCGTTCATTGATTTGTATATTATTACCTTGGGCGATAACCATTTTTTCGATCCGGCATCGGTGAAATCAGAGTTACCGCGGCTCATTAAACCTATCCTAAATTCGGGTGCGCGTTGTGCCTTCGTAACGCCCACCGAAGGCCTCGGACAATTCGCCAACAAGACCACACTCATTGCAAATCTGAAAGCAGCCAACGAATCTGTGCGAGCTGAACTCGGCCGAAGCTGCACGCTCATCGACAGCTACACTGTTGGCAAGGATGTGCTGAAAAACAACTCTGACCTGCAGTTGATGCGTGATGCTGTCTCGGGCGATCCGATGAAACTTCACCCTCGTGGTGCGGGTGCAAAGCTCTGGGCCGAAAGAGTTTTCGAAACCCTAAAAAATCAAGGGCTGCTCAGCCCTTTGCGCTAATTGACATTGTAACTCGTAAAATCCTCTCGGGTCATTGATACTGCTGACCAGATCGAAAGACCACGCAAGGTTAGGATTTGCGAAATGAGCAACGTAGAATACTTTTATAAGAAAGACGAAGAGATCATAGGTCCACTCAGCCATGCCGAAATTTTATCGCTCGTTAAAAATGGAACCTTAGACCGAAACACTCAGGTCATGAGAGGGGACGTAAAAATTTGGATTTCAGCCTACGACATTCCTGATCTCCCCCGGGATCCCAAAGACTACTTTATGATGCCACCGCCTGACGAAGACGGAGCCAGGCCACAAGAAAAAGCGGAGACCATTGAACAAGCCTTTTATAGAGCCAGCCGTTACTTGTTTTACATCAGTGCGAGCTGGTCCGTATTGCTATTGTCCACTGTGATCATTGGTTACTTACACGTCCGAGGCGCCTTTGTGCACCGTGGATATTTTGACCTCAAAGAATTTCTAACCATCGCTCAGATACCTTCAGCCCTGCTTCTTCTCCTGCTCATCATCGCACGACCAGAAAAATCAGTCTTTTTCTTCACGTTTATTCCGCCTGCCGTATTTTACACGTGGCTTTTTTGGGTCAGAAATTCAAACCCGATGCGCCCATTATCCATTTCACTTTTCTATATCTTTTTCACCATCTTGTCCGCATTATTGGCAGGCTTCTTTCTTAGCTATAAAACCAGAAAGTCTATTGTCATTATCACCGCTCTTGTGATGCTCGCTCTTTTGATTTCTACTTTTTTATAGAAATCACAGCAAAAAATTGAGAGGATTGCACACAATCCTTTCAACACGTGCAAACAAATTTGTTTCGGTTTTTGCGCAAGGAGGTGTTGAATGATTCGACAGCATTGCAAGAGTTGTCTGATCTCGGACTCAAACAATTCAGGTCGACACTCACAATGAACCCAAACAAACTAGCTCTCAGCTGTATGAGCCCGCGCCTCACCGATGAGGCGCTCGAGAGCTGTGTAGCGTTTCAGCGCAATTTGCGTAGCAACTGCTTTTTTCAAAGCCCACTCTTCTCCCACCACAAATGCATGTTTACTCGCACGAGTGAGCGCCGTGTAGAAAAGATTGCGATCAAGCATCGTATAATACGCACTGAACATGGGAATCACCACAAGAGGGAACTCTGAGCCCTGGGATTTATGAACTGTCATCGCATAACAAAGGCTCAAGTCGTCGAGTTCCTCATCCTCCAGACGCACAATGCGATCGTCAAAGGCAACATCAATCTCCTTTTTCTTTTGCACTACGCGAATGCTGCGAATGAAACCTAAGTCGCCGTTGAAGACATCTTTATCGTAGTTGTTGCGGGTTTGAATAACCTTGTCGCCCACTCTGAATACGAGGTCTTCATCGATTTGCGCTTCGTCTTTGTCGGGGTGTGGCGGGTTCAACTCGGCTTGCAGCAAACGGTTGATTTTCTCTTGACCAGCCTCGCCTCTGCGCATGGGCACCAAGATCTGAACGTCCCGCACAGGATCTAGGCCATACATCTGCGGGATAGTTTCTTTAAGGAGCGGAAGCAGGATCTCGGTAAATGTTTGCATAGAGCAAGGCAACATCACCAGTGAGTTCTTGGCAGGAAGGTGCGCTGTGCGGCTTGTAAGCCCGAACTCGGGCTTGCGTCCTTCGATAATTGCGCGTGCAGCAGTTGGAATGGGGCTCTCACTCGACTGCCGAAAGATCTTGGTGAGCCTTGCCACAGGAACTTCGCCGGATGCAATGACGTCCCGCAGGCAATTTCCTGCGCCAACACTGGGGAGCTGATCAACGTCGCCGACGAGAATCAGCCGGGTCTGTGGTGCCATGGCCTCAAGCAGCGTCTGAAAAAGGTCAAGACTCAACATCGAGGCTTCATCGACAATCACGACGTCGACATCCTTCAGTGCACCCTCTCCTCCTTCGGAGACTCCATCTTCGCTTTGGCCAATGCGCAAGGTTTTGTGCAGTGTATAGGCCTGCGCCTCAATCGACATGGTCATGCGCTTTGCTGCGAGCCCGGTGGGAGCGCACAACACAACGGTTCTCTTGAGGGCCTTTTGAATGCGATAGATGGCCTTGAGAACGAAAGTCTTGCCGCAGCCAGGACCTCCTGTGAGTACCATGAATCGCGAACCAATGGACATCTCCACAGCAGCAGCCTGCTCTTCTGAAAGCTTTGTCCAGGGAATATCGGGAACCAATTCCTCGAGTGTTGTTTCACCAGCCTCGTACTTGGCCTCAAATGGATCCACACCGATTCCGCTTTTGTGAAGCAAGCGTGCGCACTGTCCTGCCGCTGCGTTCTCCAAGGCATAGACTTCCGGGAGGTAGAACAACGGTTGCAATGACTTCTCGTCGCCGCCAGTTCCCTCCGGAAGGCGCAATACAAAGCTTGCCACACCCTTGTCGCGATTTTCTTTGTATATCGCACGCAATTCGCTCAGGAGAAGCTCAAAGGTAAAGCGAGAATCGCGCTTGGCGCCTAGCACTTCGCGCGCACCTTCAATCAGGACATCGCGCGGCAAACAGCAATGACCATCATCATGGGCACGCTCGAGCGTGTAGACAAAGGCTGCCTCCAGACGAAAACGTGAGAGTGGATCGATCCCAAGTTTCAAAGCGATGGCATCAGCTCTCAAGAAGCCCACATTGCGAAAGTCTGAAATCAAACGATAGGGGTTTTCTTTGAGCAGACGGATAGCATCGGAGCCGTAGCGTTCGTAAATCCGATTTGCAAAGTTCGGCGGAATGTTATGCTCGTGCAGAAAAACCATAATTGCGCGGTAAACTTCATCACCGGTGATAAGCGAAATAACCTGATCAGCTTTGTCTCGCTTGCTTTTGAAGAACGCAAAGACTTTCTCTTTTTGGTTTTTGCAGACTTCAACCAACTCGTCGATGGTGCGGACATCGAGGGCCTCAAGAAATTTTTTTGCGGTCACCTCACCCACGCCCTTCACGTTGTTCACAAGGAACGGAATCACGCCCATCAACGTGGGCGGACGCAGCGGCTC
>JBILKQ010000097.1:0-11481 GCA_044376655.1 Silvanigrellaceae bacterium | reverse complement strand
TCCGGGCAATCCCACATTGAGGGTCTTGATAACTCCGGCAACGTCGAGAGAGTTTTTGAGTCCAGCTGGCGCAGGCAACAGAAAGTTGGGTGGTCTGCGATTTAGTGTTGGGCTTGTTGGTCCGTTGCCGCGCCCATCAGGTCCGTGGCAGCTGGCACAGTATTGCAGAAAATGATACCGCCCCTTGGCCTGACTCTCAGTGAGCTTGAATCTGGCTTGATCTTCGGGATCGAGCGCCCAAGGCGCCGGGCCGCGGTGAAACAGCAAGCCGAAGGGTGAAGAATCGAAGAATGCCGGTAGAATCAGAAAACCAACCGCAACAAGAACAAAAAAACCACCAATACCGAGAGTGATGGCTTTCATAGGCAGTGGCTTCGGTTCTTTATTGTTGTTTTCCATAGCGAGGCTCCCTCTCTTTGTTGATCAGAGTGCTTGACCATCCGCTTGAACGCAAGACATTCGCTGCTCTCGATGGGCCTGGTGTGTATATATTTACAACAGCTCGTCCGGAAAGTTTTCAACTGATTCTCGAGCGTCCAGCCGAATTGCTCTCGTTTTTACAGACTGATCTTGAAGTCTGCTACGTTGGCAAAGCCAAGCGTTTGAATCAACGCCTTAAAACTTATCGCTCCGAGGGGGGGGCGGCTGCAGGCGACTGGTACAAAGCAAACAAGCTTCATGAGAGAGCGAAAAGTGTGCTGGTTGTTCCAACTCCCACTCACTTCGAAGCGTGTCTGCTGGAACTTTTTCTGATCCGTATTCTTGACCCGCAGCTGAATTTCATGAGCACACGCCCGGGCAAACTTTATTATGTGCAGCAAACTCTTAAGACTCGTGAGGTGTTTGCAACAACGCGACGGATGAAGGGTATCAAGACCTGGGGCTGTGTGCGTTTGAAATCGGAATTGCGGGTTGCCTTTGACGTCTTCAACGAAATTCTCGATTTCTATGACCCGCAGCAAGATGTTCTGAAAATTCGCCCTGTCGACAGCGCAGCTTTTCGCTCTACACGCAGCCGACGTTTTTCTCTCTACGTTGCGGAAAAACATGCAAGTACCGTGACTCAAGTTTTGCGCGGCAAAAAGGTGGGTTTGCTTAACAGCCTCTGGCGTACGATGCGCGCTGCGGCCGATGAGCAGCAGTTTCATCATGCTGCGCGCCTGCGCGATGCATATCGCGCTCTCAGACAATTGCAGTCGCAACTTATTCGTTCGCGAAAGATCATGCGCCGCTTGCGGTGCAACACCTTTTTCATTCGTGGCGAAGGGGTGCGATCTGGGCGTGAGTATATTTTGAGCAAATACTCACTCAAGAGGGCGGTTGCGGTTGGAACGCAGCAGACCCCTGAAGAAGATGTGTTTTTGGGTCTGATGAATGCCGCCATGGAGATCTTCCAATCCCTGTTCAATGGCGAAAATGATTTGGAACGACTGCGGGTGAATTTTGAATTTCTTCGATTGATGCTATGGTGGCTCGACAATCAGCCTGAGGAATGCGCAACCCGCTCAGCAAGAAATGCGTGACGCTGCTTTGCACACTCCTCAAGTCTGTTGAAAATCCAATCGAGGAATATCAAATGAAGTTTGCTCAGGAACGTCAATTTGCCGGTGGGACAAGGACTCTCAGAAGTGTTTTCTCGGCCCTCGCTCTCGTGTCACTTTGCTCGGTTGAGCACGCGTTTGCTGCAACGGCTCAGGTCTACGGACAAGCGGCTCTGGTCGGTGAATTCATCTCGAACATGCCTCCCAATCTCTCGGAACTGAAGGGTTTGCGAGTTCCACTGGGTCTGACCATCGAAGGTCGGGCTTCAAGTAATCTCGGGGTGTTTCTCGACCTGCGCTTCAACGCAAACCAGTACCCCAAAACCGCGTTCTCGCTGGGCAACACCGAAGACACCAGGACGGATGCAGACCTCACAGGCGCCGAAGTTGGGCATCCTTATGCAACTTCATGGACATCCACGCAGAAGCGCGAAACTTTGAAGGTGAATCAAGCGTTCGTGCAGTATGACAGCAGTGAAGCCGGACGATTCCGTGCTGGTCGCATTCCGCGTCATTGGGGCCTTGGAATCTGGCTCGATGATGTTTGGAAGCCCGAAGGCGGAGTTCGCTCTGTTTCAGATGCAGTCTCCTATACGGTTGACTTTCCCTCCGCTCTCTCTGTGACAGGTTACTGGGAGAAGTTTTCTGAAGGACAGCTCAGTAGCCGCGGCGATGATGCCGATGCTCTGACGGCAGAAATTTTGATTGCTGACGAACTCACCGATGCAGGTTCCTCGGGTTTGAGCCGCAAGCTCGGTTTGGCCTTCAGCAAATACGATCACTCTGATTCTGGAACCGAGCTGCGCATTCTCGACATCTTTGGAATCTTTTCTTTCGGCCGGGTTGGTCTCGAGGGTGAGGTCAATTGGCCCACAGGAAAGACCAAATCTCTCGCTTTTGCTTCAGTCGGCGGTGAGTCGAAACAGTGTCCTGAGACCGGCAATCCCAGAAAACTTTTTGTCACTTGTGACTCCCAGACGGTCGATGGTCTGAACATTCTCATGCGTGCGCGTTATCTGCTTGCAGGTGGTGTTGCTGGCGCCGATCGTACGGCAAAGCTTTCGCAAATTGAAGCCGCGCGTGCGCTGCGTCCCACAAGCCAGGTGGCTGAATCGCAGGTGTTGTCGCTCACGGGTGGATACAGCAAAGGCGACTCCGACGCTTTTGAAAACGTTTCGACTCGCGATTCACGTATCACTGCGCTGCCGATGCACCCCAACGTGCGTCCTGCTTTCCTGATGTTCAGCCCGCTCTCGAAAGACGTGCCCGGTATGCCTGGCGCAATTGTCCGCAACGTCATCTTTGTGCGCGCTGACTACAGCTACGAGTCGACCTTCGGAACGTTGACCCCAGCAGTTATCTACGGACGTCTTGATTCATTGAACAAGAAAACCACTGCCGACGAGAAAAAAGTCGGAACTGTGAACAACGTTGGATTTGAGGTGGACGTCAATTATTCCTACAGAACCATGGACGGCATCAAGTTGTCTGTGGATGGTGGTCTTTGGGTTCCTGGCGGTGCTTGGGAAACTTCAGGTGTGAAACCTGAAACGGTTTACGGAGTTCGTGCGTCCGCTTCAACTTACTTCTAACGCAAGAAGGCCATCAAAGGCCGCGAATGAAGTTGGAGGGGTCGACTCTTCGTCCGCCCACTTCCACTTCATAGTGAAGGTGCGGACCGGTGGTGCGGCCGGTGGCGCCCACGAGACCAATCAGGTCACCCTTCGACACGCGTGTGCCCACCCGCACCAGAATCTTTTGAGCATGCGCGTAGCGCGTGACCACTCCAAAGCCATGCGCAATCTCCACGTAGTTTCCATAGTCGTCTGCGGTTCCTGCGCGCACGACAGTGCCATTGGCAGCCGCTCTGATGGGTGCGCCCATCGGGGCTGCGATGTCTACACCGTGGTGCATTTTCGCTTCACCGGTAAATGGGCTCGAGCGTGGACCATAGAACGAGGTCACGTAGCCCTGGACGGGTGAGATGGTTGGTGTCTGCGACAGCCGCACACGATAGCCCTGAAGCTCACGCAAAAGTGTGCTCAGGCCTTGGAGCTGCACAGAGCTTTTGTTGCGTATATCTGAAAGCGCTGCGAACAGATCCCGGAACTCGAGATTGTCGACGTTGACGTTGCTGCCCACAGCTTGAGCCGGCAGGTCAATTTTCTTCTCGCTCTCTTGCGCGTTTTTTTTAGGTGCATCCAGACTGGATTCAAACTTGAATGGATATCCGGTGTCGGAGCTATTGCGGATGGTCTCAGTCTTGGGATTTGCTCGTGCCCGCAGGCTCAATCCAAAGGCGCCGCCCTTTTTTTTTTCACTCCGGGGATCAAGACTAGCAGCCTCTTGGCGCACCTGATCAGAAATATGATCGACCTGCGCAAGATTCGATTTGACTTCCTGAAGCTTTGCAACCAAAGCCGCAGCCTCGGAGCGGATTGCAGTGTTTTCTGCTCTCAATTTCTCGTACTCACCTTGCAGACTGGCCATCTTCACGAGATTTGCAGAAAGTGCACTTAAGAGTCCCAACATCGCGCAGAAGCCCGCGAGGCCCGTGTAGAGAAACAGCTTTGGAACGCGGATACGTTTGGAAGTTGCGCTTTCGTTGGGAATATAGATGAACGTCACGCAGGGCAGCTTGGAAAACCAGCCTTTTTGCCCCATCACCACCTTTGGCGGTTTGGAACTGTATGGGGTTTTACTGTGAGCTGGCGTCCCTGACACGACTCTTCTCCTTTTCAAGCGCTGAAAGGTTTCTCGGATGCCTGCAAAGTGAACTTGAATGCAAAATATGCGCATTCAGTCAAAATCAGGGCGTTGTCCCCGAATTCCGCTTTCATGTGTCCAGTGCGACCAACAAAATCGTGATGTTATCCTCTCCACCGCGCTCCTTTGCGAGTTCAACCATGTGCTCTGCAACCCAATTCAGATCATCCTCGAGCAAAAGATCGGCCATTTCTTTCTCACTGACTTTGTTCGACAAACCATCGCTGCAAAGAAGAAGGCGGTCTCCGCGAAAGGGCTCGAAACTGATCACGTCGGTCTCTTCATCTTCCTGATATCCCACGCATCTGGTGATCACACTTTTCATCTGAGAGGCCAGAGGCGACTCCGGGTGAAGCACTCCGGCCCGAATTTTCTCCTGAAAAAGGCTGTGATCGTTTGTCAGTTGGTAGAAGAGTCCGGCGCGCAGCAGGTAGCAGCGGCTGTCACCCACGTGTGCCACGCATGCTTTGGGACTACCACCGTTGCTTTGTTTGCTCTGGGTGCGCACAGGGAGCCACAGCGCTGTTGTGGTTGTGCCCATTCCGCGCAGGTTGGGCAATTCAAGAGAGCGTGAATAAATGTTGAGGCAAGCAGAATTGATGGCCTGCTTCAGAATGATTTCGCGAGTGTTGGAATCAGAGCCATAGAGCTCTCGGAAGCGTGTGCTGACTTCGGCCTTGAGGGTTTCCACGGCGAGAGAGCTTGCCACTTCCCCACCAGCACGCCCTCCCATGCCATCAGCAATAATAAAGAGACCGATCTCGGGGTCGGCCAGATACGAGTCTTGGTTGTTTTCACGAACAATTCCAACATCGCTCAACGCGCTGTGGCGCAGGTGTACACCATTCCAGTTATGGAGAGGGCTTTTCGCGCTCTGACTTGAAAAATGTCTCGAATCCATCTGGTTCCCCTGGCTTTCACTCTGCTTTCAGTGTCCCTCATTGCGCAGAAGTGAAGAGGGGAAGAAGGGACCTGACGTCAAATTTGACAGCCGGTAAATGATTCCATGCTGAGAAGGGGGGCGCACGACGAAACAAGCAGCTGGAGGCGGAGTAATAGGGAAAGTGGCCTGGTCGGCAGGATTCGAACCTGCGACCATCGGATTAGAAATCCGATGCTCTATCCAGCTGAGCTACGACCAGACCCACAAGACTTATCACACCGCTGTGACGTTGCAAGTGAGAGGGACTCTCGGGACATGGCTGCTGCTCGCATCGTCGAAATCATTAAGCGTTCAAATCTGGTGGGTCAGGCCGACCTGGCCAGAGCGATTGAATTCGCAGAACGCGACAATGTCCCGCTCGCCCTGTTCTTGCTGCGCAACCGCCTCGTTGCTGAAGATGCCTTGATGAAGGCCCTCTCAGAAGGGCTTGGGGGAATCGAGGTGATTTCCCCGGACAAACTCGAGATCGACCCCAGTATCCTCGCGAGTGTCCCGCGCGACATCGTTTTGCAAAACCGCATTGTTCCCATAAACAAGGTCGCCAACAATTTGATTCTGGCCGTAGGCGATCCGACTAATTTGTCGGCTTTTGATGCAATTTCTGCAAAGTTGGGGGTCAAACTCAGGCTTAAGTTGGCCAGCGAACTCGCTCTGCAGAACGCCATCAACCGATTTTACGGTGCAGGCGAAGAGGCTGCAAAAGTTGCCGCTCAACAGAGGGTCATGCAACAGAAGGCAGCTGCTGCTCTGGTAAACATGAGCTCAGCGGGTGCCAACGACAGCGGCGAAAGCTATGTCATCAACTACGTCGAACGACTGATGCTCATCGCAGCACAGAAGCGGGCCAGTGATATCCACATTGAGCCCTTTGAAAATAGCATCCGTATCCGCCTGCGTATCGATGGCTCGCTGATTGAATACAAACCGCAGGCCCGCTACGAATTCAAGGATGCACTTTTGTCACGTGTGAAACTGATCTCGGGGCTCGATATTTTCGAAAAACGTCTTCCCCAAGATGGCAATGCGAAGCTGGAAATCCCCGGTCTTGGCAAAATGGATTTCCGCGTCAGCAGTTTGCCATCGGTTTGGGGTGAAAAGATTGTTTTGCGCTTGCTCGACAAGAGTAATCTTCAACTCGACATGACCGAACTCGGCTTTGACAGCGAGCAGCTGATGCAGTTCAAGGATTCAATTTTGAAACCCTTTGGAATGGTGATTGTGACGGGCCCCACAGGTTCCGGAAAAACAACAACACTCTACTCCGCCTTGAATGAATTGAACCGCATCACCGATAATGTGGTTACGGCTGAAGATCCCGTTGAATTCACGATTCCCGGGATATGTCAGGTTAACGTCCGCCCGGACATTGATTTCACCTTCTCCAAAGCGCTCAAAGCATTCCTGCGGCAGGATCCCGACATCATCATGGTGGGTGAGATTCGAGACATGGAGACAGGTGAAATCGCCATGAAGGCCGCCCTGACAGGTCATATCGTCCTTTCCACTCTGCACACCAACAACGCTGCGGAGAGCATTGAACGTCTGCGCAACATGGGGATCGACAAATTCACCATTATTTCAGCACTAAACTGTGTGGTTGCGCAACGTCTGGTGCGCAAGATCTGCAACGAATGCCGTGAAGTGGATGTCGTTTCGCCAGAGAAGCAGATTGCACTGGGTTTGCCTGAAAAGTATGTCGGAAAATTCAAGATATATAAGGGTCTCGGCTGCGATAACTGCAACCACACAGGATACCGGGGACGTGCGGCAATTTATGAAGTTCTGACGGTAAACGAACCGGTCAAGAAAGCGATTGCAGACAACATGACTGCAATTGAGATCAAAAGAATAGCCATGACGAATGGCATGCAGACGCTGAGGCAAAGCGCATGGCGCAAAGTCTACAAAGGAATCACTTCGGTTGATGAACTGATTGAAGCCAGTGGTTCAGATGATGATGCAAAGTCTGCAGCCATGAGAATTGAGCAGGTGAGGAGCGCTTGAGATGACGTTAAAAGTTTCTCTGCAACAACTCCTAAAAACCCAGGCGGATCAGAACGCATCCGATTTGCATATCAGTGTCGGTACTCCTCCGCAGCTGCGTATCCACGGTGAACTGTGTCCAATTAAGATTGATCCACTGACTGCCGCAGATACTGAGGCCTTGTGTTACTCCGTTCTCACGGAAGAGCAGCGCAGAATTTTTGAAGAACATCGAGAAATCGATTTGTCGTTCAGCGTTAAGGGTGTAGCGCGCTTTCGTGCCAATATTTTTCGCCAGAAATCAGCGGTCGGTGGAGTGTTTCGTTTGATTCCGACCCAAATCAAAAGTTTTGAAGATTTGGCTTTGCCCGCAGTGGCTGCAAGCCTGTGCAATCTCTCGCGCGGTTTGGTTCTTGTGACGGGTGCCACCGGAAGTGGTAAGTCGACAACCTTGGCAGCGATGATTGACAAGATCAACAGAGAAGTACCGGGGCATATCTTGACCCTTGAGGATCCCATCGAATTTTCGCACGAACACAAACGCTGCATTGTAAACCAGCGCGAAGTTGGTTCGGACACGGAGTCTATCACACGTGCCTTGAAAAGCTCTTTGCGGCAAGATCCGGACGTTGTTTTGATCGGAGAGTTGCGTGACTTCGAGACGATCTCTGCGGCCTTGACGATTGCCGAGACAGGGCACCTTGTTTTTGCAACGCTCCACACCAACTCTGCGATTTCCACCATCAACCGTATTATTGATGTTTTTCCGGCTCATCAGCACAACCAGATTCGTACACAGCTTTCCAGCAGCCTACAGGCTGTCCTGAGTCAACAGCTCCTACCGAGAACGACAGGTGGGCGTGCTCTGGCTCTTGAGATTCTCCTCCCTAATCCAGCGATTCGTAGCCAGATCCGCGAAGACAAAATTCACATGGTGTACCAGAGCATGCAGATGGGTTCCGACAAAACAGGAATGCAAACTCTAAACCAATCACTTGTAAACCTGGTTCAGAAGAGGGCCATCTCAATCGATACAGCCGTGAATGCAGCATACGATGTCGATGAGCTTAAAGGTCTGTTGCAGCGTGCCGGACTCGGAAAGGTTGGGTAAAGTGTCATGAGCTGCCGCGAGGTACGATATGGCCATGTATGAATACTCCGGACGCGACCGTTCGGGGCGAAAAGTCAATGGTCGATTCGATGCGCGCAGTGAAGCCGAGGCGAGACAAGTTTTGCGTCTCATGGGTGTATCCGATGCCCGACTCAATGGCGCTGGAGGCGCCCGAACCACAGAAATCAAGCTTCCGCAATTTCTTGTGAAATATCAGGAAAACCGCGGCGTCAAAGACTCCGACCTGGTGACCTTCACCAAGCAGCTTTCAGTGATGATTGATGCGGGTGTATCGATGGTTAAAGCTCTAGAGCTGTTGGGAACACAGGCTTCTAATCCCACGATGCGTAATGCCATTTCCTCGGTGCGATCGAAGGTTGAGCGCGGCTTGGAGCTTTCCGACTCAATGCAGGCATTACCTTCAATCTTCGACAATCTTTATTGCTCACTTGTGCGCGCAGGAACAGCATCAGGTCAATTGGATGTCATTCTCAAGCGCCTAAGCCAGTACATTGAGAAAAATGCAAAACTCAAACGCCAGCTCTTCAGCGCGATGTTTTATCCTTCGATTGTGTTGACCATCGCTCTTGGTCTAACTGTTTTCATGCTGGTGGTGATTGTGCCCATGTTGGCCAGCACCTTTCTTGAAGGTGGCAAGGAGCTACCAGGCCTCACTCAGGCTGTTATTTCGGTCAGTAATTTGCTGCGTGACAACTTCCTATACATCCTCGCTGCATTCGGCGCTGGGGTATATTTTTTCAAGAAGTGGATTTCAACGCCAGCAGGAAGATATCAATGGGATGCTTTTCTTCTGAAAATTCCTCTCATTGGAACTCTGGTTCTTAAGATCAGCATTGCACGATTTGCCAGTACTTGCGCCACACTTGTTGCTTCCGGTGTTGGAATTACCGATGTTTTGCAAACAGCTCAGGGAGTTTTGGGCAACAAAATTCTTGAGGAAGGCATCGCTCGTGTCCGTGAAGGAGTGATTCAAGGTAAAGGTATGGGTATACCCATGGCCCAGGAAAAGTTTTTTCCGCCCATGGTTACAAGTATGGTGAGCATTGGTGAAGCCTCTGGTCGGCTCGATGCCATGTTGGAAAAAGTTTCTGAGTTTTATGAAGAGGAAGTTGATGTTGCAATGGCAGCCCTGCTTAAGGCAATTGAGCCTGCCATGTTCGTCTTCATTGGTGGTGTGGTTGGGGTTATTTTGATCGCAATGTATCTGCCGGTGTTTGACCTGGCTTCGGTCGGCGGGTGAGAGGCTCCGCATTTTTGGGATCATCTGGCCAGTAGTGTCGCGGGTAGCGCCGCGACATTTCTTTTTTCACATCCGGGTATGTGTTCTTCCAAAAATTTGCGAGGTCTGTTGTGACCTGAACAGACTGTCCGTTGGGTGCGAGCAGATGGACGGTGACGGGAAGGGTGCCTTGAAGCAGTTTGGGAGTCTCCATCGTTCCAAAGAAATCCTGCATGCGCGATGAAAGCCATGGAGGTTGACCGGCAACGTAGTTGACCTCCACTTTGCGCCCGGAATTGAGCGCGATTTTCGTTGGAAGTTCGCGCTCGAGAAGGTTTTTGAGTTCCCAAGGTATAAAGGTGTCAATGTATTCCTGCAGATGTACAGCGGCAATTTCCGGGAACGATTTTTTGCCCTCACAAATGTGTACGAGGAATAACTCAAAATCATCGTCCATGAGGTTGATTTGCGCAACATCGGAAAATCTCTGCCTGAGAAGAGCTAGACGATGTTGGAAGAATTCGAGTGATTTGAGATCATGAAAGGGACGCGGCCATTTTAGTTTGAGTTGTCTGAACAACTCCTGCTCCAGTTGCGACTGGTCGGCTGTAATCTGGCGCTCCTCAAGGACAAGAGTATCGAGAGATACGCGCTCAACACTTCGTACCCTCTCGGCCTGGTCATCCCACGCGACCAGAACTTCACTGCGCACGCGCTCTGGAAGCAGTTCTTTGATTCGGGCAGAGCTCAATCCTGCCGCCACAGTGATTTCGGTGGTGAAGTGTGCAGAACCGGAACGACGCACCTGTTCGGCTTCAAGAGCTATGGCGAAGGCGGAGTCCTGCACAGTGCTCGATGTTGCGAGTTGGCCAAGGCCACCACGAGCAAAAACGGCCTCCTGGTTTGATTTTGAGTTCGCCTTGTTGCGGCGCAATGACACGACTCTGTCTGGAAATCCTGCAAGAAGTATGCGCGCAAAAGGGCTGCACTCGACTTCGCTTTGTGCACTCAGATTTAACGCTTCCTTTTTGATGTTCGCCACTCTGCAAAAAGACTCGTGGCTGCGCTCAATTTTTTTGATCTGAGACATGTCGACCGCATCACGCAGGGAGTTGGTCAAACGCTGTGGGGAAGTTGTGCAAGACTCAAACAGCTTCGCTTGGTGCAGAAGGTCGCAGTCGGTGTGGACACTGGCCTCAAACTGTCCGGACTTGAACACCAGGCCCTCGTTCAGGATGCTGGCAATAAGGCAAGCCTCGGGGAGCTGTCCTGTTTTTCTGCTCTCTTCAAGAATCCGGCCGAGCCGTGGGTGGAGAGGCCAGCGGGCTATGGCTTCGCCGAGTGGTGTTGGTGAGCCCTTCGCATCCAATGCGCCCAGTTCTGCAAGAAGCTGTTTTGCGGCAGAGGCATTGTCTGGGTGGGGCAGATCGATCCACTCAAATTTCTCGAAGTTGATGCTGCTTGCGGCGTTGAAGATTTTTCTCGCAGCAACACTCACTTCAAGCATCACCTGCGCAAGTTCCATACGTTGTATTTCGGGTCGATCCTGGGCGTTACGTCCCATGAAATCAGCGCGTGTGTAGAGCCGTCGTGCAATTCCTGGAGCCGTGCGCCCGGCACGTCCTGAACGCTGTGTTGCACTGGCCTGGCTGATAGGTTTGATATCTAGCGAGGGCAGGCCACTCCAGTAAGCATGGCTCGCGATTTTTGCAAGACCGGTATCGATAACTCCGGTGACGCCCGGAATGGTGAGGCTCGTTTCAGCCACGTTGGTTGAGAGGATAACCTTTCTCTTCGTATGGCTCTGGAAAACTTTTTTCTGCTCAGAACTCGGGAGTTCTGAGCGGAGCTCAAACACATCGAATTGTGATCTCAACTTGGAAGTCGCTAGAGCTTG
>JBILKQ010000096.1:0-11670 GCA_044376655.1 Silvanigrellaceae bacterium | reverse complement strand
GGGGATGCGCCTCAGCTGACGCGAACCCCTTGATGGCGAGTAAGCGCGCAACAACATCATCGAAGAGCGCAGCTGCTCGGTTGAAGTCGACCTGGGTGGGCATGGAATGTAATGCGATACTGCGATTGGCAAGAACCTCGATTTCAAATCCAAGATGCGCAAGATTCTGCTCTTCATCCTGCAGCACCTCAGTGAGAACCGGTGGAACCGGAACAATCAATGGAGCCAAAAGAGCCTGCCGTGCCAGTCCAGCGCTAGCCTCCATTTGTAGCGCCAAATCCTCAAAAAGTACCCGCTCGTGAAAAGCGTGCTGATCGACCACCAGAAGATCGCCCTGCGCTTCAAACAAAAGATAACAGTTCTTGTACTGTCCAAGATATTCAGCGCGGGCGAGCGGATGGTCGGCATTGATTTCTGCCGAAACAAAAAGTTCCGCAGCGTGAGGTGGCTGGCCGGCAGAGACAACTTGAACCCGAGAAGAGTCAGCTTCTCTTAGCTGGCTGTGCGAAATTGCTTGCTGCTGTGCATATGCCGAAGGCTTCAGTTGGCTGTTTGAAATGGCCTGAGGCTGAGCATAAGCCGGAGTTTTCGACTGACTGTATGTCATTGCCTGCGGTTGAGAATGGGCAGAATTTTTAGACTGATTCTGTGCAAGTTTGTCGTCCAACCAATTTTCACGCCGGAGTTCAGGCTGCACTCTCACAATGGTCTCTGCCGTTGGCAGCGTGCTCAGCATTTGATTCTGGGTGGTCCGGCGCAGATCCTGCTGCAAGGCAATAGTCACCAAATCCTGCACCAAAGCGGAGTCATTGAAACGGATTTCGGTTTTGTTCGGATGTGCGTTGACATCAACCAATGCAGGATCAACGGTCACAAAAAGCACGCAAGCAGGAACCAAGCCTTTCATTGCCAAGCCCGTATAACCGGAAAGAACGCCATTACGTACGATGCGATCCTTCACAAGCCTGCCGTTGACAAAAGTCGTAAAGTAACGCGGGACAGGCCGCGCAAGATCCGGCTTCTGGACAAACCCCTCAAGCCGGAATGATCCTTTTTCATAATTCACGGGCACGTACTCAGCCGCCTCAGGGCCAAGAATGACCTTGAACCGCTCTGCAAGACTCTCCGCAGGAGCAAAGTTCAAAAGCTCACGACCATTATGACTGAGGCGCAAACCCACCCGAAAGTAGGCAAACGCCATTGCCTGAACTGTTTCGAGAATGTGCCCCAATTCTGTAGCCGTGGCTCTTAGGAACTTTCGCCGCGCGGGAACGGTGGCAAACAGGTCGCGCACGAGAATCTCTGTACCTACCGGCATTCCGCAGAGTCTTGAGGGAGCTTTGAGCCCATCACGCACCTGAATTTCGATTCCGGTGGCATCGCTGCCACGGCGTGTTCGCAAAGTGAAATCTGACACCGCTGCGATGCTGGGCAAAGCCTCACCGCGAAAACCAAAGGTCGAAAGGTTGTCCAAATCGTCCACATTTGAAAGTTTGCTTGTGGCGTGTCTCTCCAGCGAAAGCTCCGCATCCTCGGGCGACATTCCGGTGCCGTTGTCCACTATGCGGATGAGCTGCCGACCTCCATCTAGCAGCTCGATTTCAATTTCCTGCGCCTGTGCATCAAGTGCATTCTCAAGCAGCTCTTTGACCACGCTGGCAGGGCGCTCGACAACCTCACCCGCCTTAATCTGGTTGATGACGTGCTCGGGCAATTTGCGGATAAGAGACATGACAATTCCTCAGCTTTGCGGGACGCTCAGGCTTTGATAGCCTGTCGGCACCGGAAACTGAAGCCCCATAGGAAGGAGCCTCCAGCCATGACTCAAGCGAATGCCGCCTCCCCGTACCTGAGCAAGCCCTGGCTTTCCGCATACGCAAAAGGTGTTAAACCCGAGATTCCGAATATTCCCTACGAAAACATCGGCTCTATGATCTCGAGCTCAGCACAACGCTTTGCCTCGCGAACCGCATATGTGACTTGCCTTCCCAATGGTATGCAGGGGCAAGTGAGCTTTGCTGAGGTCGAGGCCTACTCAAATCAGTTTGCTGCATTTCTCATCAAAGAGCTTCAATTGCAAAAGGGTGACCGCGTCGCCATCCAAATGCCAAACTGCATTGCCTATCCCATTGCCCTGTTCGGAATTGTTAAAGCCGGTTGCGTGGTGGTCAACGTCAACCCACTTTACACCGACCGCGAAATGGAACACGCCTTCAACGACAGTGGCGCATCTGTTCTCATCATCATTGACATGTTTGCTGACAAACTCCCGCGCGTTTTGCCAAAAACCGGTATCAAGCACGTGATTACCGTGAGCCTCGCGGACTTCTTCCCCGTGCATCTGAAACTTTTGATCAAAACGCTTCTGAAAGTGAAAAAACAGGTGCCCCCATGCACGATTCCACACCTGCCGTTCCCCGCCGCTTTGGCTGCAGGTCAGTCGCGCATGGCCCAAACCGAAACCGCATGGGCACGCGCCGGTGCTCAAGGACAAAAGGCACTCACCCTCCCGAGCGTTACACTCGATGACCTTGCGGCACTGCAGTACACAGGAGGTACAACAGGTGTCAGCAAGGGAGCCATGCTGACACATCGCAACTTGCTTTCGAACGTTTACCAGATTCTGGAGTTCGCAAAAACAACCATCACCACAGGTGAAGAAACGATCGTCACAGCCCTGCCGCTGTACCATATCTTTGCTTTCACAGTGAACTGCTTGTCGTTCTTCGAAGAGGGCGCCACCAACATCCTTATTCCCAGCCCTCGTCCGATGAGCAATCTGAAGAAACCCTTTGGTAAGCACGAGATCACTTGGATGACAGGTGTGAATACGTTGTTCAATGCATTGAACAACGAACCCTGGTTCGCACAAAACCCACCCAAGAAAATGAAAATGGCCATTGCTGGTGGCGCGGCTTTGTTGTCAGCCACTGCGGAGAAATGGGCAAAGACAGTCGGCAGCACTGTGGTAGAAGGCTACGGACTCACGGAGTCGAGCCCAGTGCTCACCTTCAACCCCATCGGTGGTAAGGTGAAGAAAGACTGCATTGGCGTACCCATGCCCTCCACCGAAATTCGCCTCGTGGATGACAACGGCAACGAAGTGGGTATTGGAGAACCCGGAGAGCTGATTGCGCGCGGACCACAGATCATGGCTGGGTATTGGAAGCGTCCGGAAGAAACTGCCAAGACTATCAAAGATGGTTGGCTCTACACAGGCGATGTTGCTGTCATGGATGCCGATGGCTTCTTCAAAATTGTTGACCGTAAGAAAGACATGATCCTGGTCTCGGGATTCAATGTTTACCCGAACGAAGTTGAAGACTGCATCGCGAAGCATCCTGAAGTACTTGAAGTAGCCGTCATCGGTATCCCCGATGGCCAGTCGGGTGAAGCTGTGAAAGCCTATGTTGTACCACGCACTCCCAACCTGACCCAGGACTCCCTTCGTGCTCACTGCAAGGAAATGCTGACGGCCTACAAAGTTCCGCGCGTAGTCGAATTCCGCAAAGAACTTCCAAAGACTCCGATTGGCAAAATTCTTCGCAAAGATCTCCGTGCAGAATTCATGGCGCAACAGAAGGGTAAAAACGGTTAATACATGATGCAGTCGTTCCACGCGCAAGGTTTTCTTCTCGCTGAGCACTCAGTGTATGAGAACCTTGCGCAGGAACTGCTCGATGGGTTGGAACACAAAAACCCACGCCGCTGGACTATTGTTTGTGAACGCAAAGAAGACCTACTTTCCATACGTACCCAGATCTTCAGCCTTCTAAAGAAATTACACGCGGAGCGCTGTTCTGGCGCTCAAAACATTGAGGCCTGGGCAGGTGTCAGTTTGTACACGCCCGACACCCTGGTCCGTAACTTCGCGCTGACTCTCTCACACAACAGCGCTCCTCAGCTTGGCGCAGACATTCATCAACTCCTCAACTCACCGTTCCTCGATGTTGTTGAACAAGAGCGTTTGACTCGCATCCTGCTGCTGCAACTCGGATATGCGGGAAGTGATGTTGCTCCACTTGCCAAACAGATTCTGACTCTATCCGACACCGAATTGCCGCGCGATGAAAATTTCCTCTCCATTCTCATGGAAGTGCAGCAATCCACCGGAAGAATTAAAACACTCACAGACATCCCAGACATTTCGCTGCGCACAATTTGCGTTACCTATCAGCTCCTGCAAAAAATCAATTCACACTTCTGCCGCCTGCAGTCCTTCGTACGAGAATACTGGATCCCATATTTTGAAAGCCATCTGCGAGCGGTTGTGGACAAAGACGTAGGCTATGAAAATTTTGTTTTGCCAAGACGCTTTCTAACAGAGCCTCTTTTGTGGGTTGCTGCTCCCGAGTACACCCGCGATACCCAGACAGGCGATCCTTCAAACACCTACCGCCCAGGAAACTTCCAGTCGCACTGGATCGATGCGCTGCGGCATAACCTCTTTGAGGCCCGCACTCTGCTTCAGAATTCTCCGGGGCATCGCGAAACACCGACCTGGTGGGCCAGAACAATCATTCCCACGGAGCAGCTCAAGCCAGCAAACCGCAGCGCCGACGTTCAAATTTTGGGGTCACAGGCAGCACTCGAATTCCGCATCGACACTTTGGAGCAAACGGCGCAAGGCCGCATCCAGTTTCTCTTGGGCGACTCCGATTCCAAATCCTGGAACGTCAACAACTCCGATGGAGCAGGAACACACTCACTCACGCCACACGATTTTGCCGAACACCTTCATCAGCATGGGAATGCTGAATCAAAAATTCCAGACTCTGGCGGCACAACTACACTGGGCGAAAACTCCGCTGAAAACGACACTCTTTGGAACAATCCTGCCGCGCAACGTGTTGCTGAGCTGCATCAGGAATTCAAAAAAGATTGGCAACGCCTAGAGCGTTTCGTTCCTGCCGTTCAGGAAGCCCTGGTGCGCTATGAACTCAGCCCTGCCTTGCGAAAACATGGTCTTTCTCAAGAACTGCTCTTGCACCGGTTTTTCGACTCTGACGTTTTTAGCGTTGGCCAGCCCGGTAAACCTGCGCAACTTCCACCGGCACTCTCACTGCTCCCCGGTTTGAAGGCATCCGAAGAATTTGTGGTTGTCGGCGCACCCCATTCGCCCACAACGCCAAGTTTTCACTTACGCATACTTAATGCTGTTTTCCATGCCTTACGCAGCAAGCAAATAGCCATTGAGCCCATTGCCTCAGAACAATCTTATCGGGGCTACTGGCAATCGTTCCTCGCAAGACCTCAAAAAATTACATTTCTGCTCCGGGATTTACAGGAGTATGAAAACTTTCCCGCATATTCCAAAGACTGGTGTAAAGCACCGGTACTTTGGCAGAACGTTTCACGTCCGATTAAAGAAATCTCGCCATTCCGCAGCTGGCTAAATCACACCTGCACCATTGAGGACAAAAACTGGCAGCGTCTGCTCGACAACCCAACACCCGACCGGAAAATTCGGTTGGCAGTCACTGCATTCGCCGATTACATCGAATGTCCTTTGAGATATTATTGGCTCAAGCTGCATCGCAACGAACCAGAAGACCTTGCACCACTCCATCCCCATCGGTTCGAGCTTGGGCAACGCGTTCATGCTTTGGCGGAGAACTTTTTGCGCACTCTCCGACACATTGCTCTGCTGGAATCTGATCCTCTCAAACAGAATGAAATCTGGCTTCGCGTTTTCTCAGCAGTTGATGAAAACTTTTTGGCCTCTGAAGACTTTCTGGTTGTTGACCCAAAACGCTGGAAACAGGCATTTTTGCGCTCTTTAGCGTTATGTCAATTGAATCAAACGCAATTGCCCCATCTGGAGCGCATGGCCGAAGAAGTGCGAATGCTGATTTTCGATTCTTCTTCCATCGTGACGGGGCAAAAGCAGCCTACGACCGGGGACTCACTTCTCAGGGAACAGCTTACCCGCGAGAGTGTTCGTCGTGCCATGAAGAAATTTGTTCAGTGCGAAAGACAGATGACAACCGATCATGCGGGAGATGCACACGCGCAGCTTTTGCCGGAACAACATGGAACACAACGCGTTCGGGCGGCTTTTCTCGAACAACCCGTTCAATTTCAAATCCACGAGTCTATCACCCTCTCGGGACGAATCGACCGGGTTGATTCCCACCCCAAGGGTGACTTCATCATCGACTACAAAACCTCCAAAGTTCCGAAAAACGATACCGATTTAGTGCTAATCCCGTCGCAGCTCAACTCAACGAACAAATTGAGTGTGCAGGGTGGTGTCTACAGCCTGGCATGGGCCCAACAGCAGGCCGAAAATGATTTCGGCAGCACGCGTGGTGTCGGCCGATTCAGTCTTATGCGCCTCAAAACACTCGATTTGACCCGCAATCCGGAACTCAGCTTCGAGTTCTCACAGCCGCTGCGAAAATCCTCCGAAGGTTTTGAGCAACTTCATGCTGAGTACTCCAGCTTTGCAGACCAACTCGCAAAAGGTCTCTTTCCGGCCACTCCACTACTCAAAGAGAGCTGCAAAAGCTGCGCACTGAGTGCCTTTTGTCCAACAGCTGAGGGAATTGTGGGGGGACAGACATGAGCGCATCACAACTGACACCCTCACAACAGTCCGCGGTGTTTTTTCCGCTCGATACCGCAGCGGGCACCGCTCTGCCTGTAGCTTTTCGTCACCTTGTGATCGAAGCAGGTGCAGGAGCCGGAAAGACCACGCTTCTGACCGAACGTGTGCACTGGCGCCTCAATGCGGCTCCGCGTGCGTTGCGAATCGATCCCCAAGATCTAATTCTGGTTACCTTCTCGCGCGCTGCCGATGAAGAATTGCGCTCACGTGTCGAAAAGAGAATCTCCAAATCCGGACTTTCCTCGGAAGCCTGTGAGCAAATTCTGAATCGCCTGCACATTTCGACCATTGACAGTCTTTTCATGCAGCTTTCGAACAACCTTTTCCCCATCTGGTGGGAAGAAAAGCGTGGTTCTCTTCCTCCGCACCTGATTGAGGAATGGGGCCTCACCCAACAACATTTTCCTCCTCCAGTCACTTTGGTCTCAGAAGATGAACTGCACCCTGAGCTTGCGGAACAACTTTTAGCCCTTTTGCGAGTCACCGCTCAGCAGCCTGAAACGGAAATTGCACTGCTTGATTTTATTCTTGCTGGGGCATTTGAGGGAAGTTCCTTTACTGCCGCGGGAACATCGGGCCACAGGCATCAAAGCCTAACCCGGATTCTTTCGGCCATGCTGCATGAAAACCTGCTGCGAGAAGATGCGCTGCCACTGCAGTTTGCACTTGAAAAAATTCACCCTTCATCGCTCACCACACTTGAGTCACTGATAGTTCTTGCCCGCGAGCATTTTCAGAAACGGCTCATGCAGGGACGAATGACCCACAACGATCGCATGTTATTCCTGCATCATTTGTTGGTCGCGCAGAAGACCCTGGCTCCCGATTCCTTTTTTAAAGTCCACACTCACCCGCATCTGCCTGTGCAGTGCAAAGAGCTTATCGTTGATGAGTATCAGGACACCAATGAAATTCAGCACAACATTCTAACCTCATTGCTCCATCCAGACGAAGGTCGAATGATTGTTGTGGGAGATCCTAAGCAGAGTATTTACGGATTCCGCAGCGCTCATGTGGGTGTCTTTCAACGCTTGAAGATCGATCCGCGCTGGAAATTGATCGAGCTCACCCAAAACTTTCGCTCGCACCCCGATCTGCTTCCCTGGATCAACTATCTCTCCGATCTCAGCTTTTCCTACAAGAACAACAAAATTCCAGATCAGTTCCTTGGCACAACATTTTCACTCGCTGCGCAACAAACCTATGTTGAATCAAAGGCTCTCGACGCAGGGCGACCTACCGAGCTCGCAAGCGGTGTCGCTATGCATCCACGCGTATTGTTGCTCGGCGCCTCTTTATCGAAAGAAAGAAGCAGTAACGAGGCTATCGTTCCAGGACACGACCAACATTCCTTCACGTGTTGGGCACTGGCACGTGAGCTCAAAGCTCTGGTCGAGCAGCAAAGCTTTAGCTGGAAAGACATCGTTGTCCTTTGTGAGACCAACGACCTCGCCTTAAAAACTCATCAGCAGTTCAGGAGTCTGGGGTTACCTTCTATTGCAAAAACCACCCGCTTTGCGGAGAAAGATGCCTCCTACCGACTAAAGTGCGAAGACATGGGACTGCTGCTCGCAAAGTGGCTCTGTGAACCTCTTGAGGTTCTCGAATTCGCGCAGCTAATTTTCGGTGGATGGCTCGACCTCTCTCTGTCAGATGCCTCTTTGTTACTGGCGCATGCAGGTCAAGGATTGTTGGGAGCTGAGTTCATTCGCTCCTCCATGGCATTGAAGAATAACACCGCAAATGCTCAACAATCTCCGCTGCCACAAGGCTGGACAGATTTGCGTGCTCACCTCGTTTCCTGTCGCGCACTGGCCTCCCGACACTTCTTTTCAGCCTGGCAAGTTTTTCGTTGGGGATTTGAAGGAACTGACTGCAAACAAAGAAGCGATATGAATCTGGAAATGGAGAACGTCGCCATTGCATTGCACCAAACATTGGAAATTTGGTCTGTGCGAAGGAATCTCCAACAGGCTTCAACACACCTGCACCAACTCAGCATTAGAGCCGAAAGCCGCACGGAGCCCAGCGGTTCCCATGTACTGCCTGCAAGCAGAATCTGGCCACAAGAACTTCTCCAAAACAGAATCCGACAGCTGCGTCTCAGCGCAACACAGAGCGACCCCAACCAAGACGCAATATCGGTCTGTACAATTCACGGCGCCAAGGGTTTGGAGTGGCCTGTTGTAGTTTTCTGGCCAAGCAACAAAAGAGAACGCGCACCTGAAAACTTTGTCATGAAAAGCGGAGAAGATGCCACAC
Source organism: Silvanigrellaceae bacterium (assembly GCA_044376655.1). Lineage (GTDB taxonomy): Bacteria > Bdellovibrionota_B > Oligoflexia > Silvanigrellales > Silvanigrellaceae > RFOM01. The sequence goes on along the minus strand of JBILKQ010000096.1, from coordinate 2,798 downwards.
AGGTGAAGTGGCTCGCGGAAGACACTCAATCAGCCTCGCTGCTGCCCTGGATTGTCAATCCGAAGCCACCCAAGGACGTCGTTTCGATTTCCGTGCAGGGACGCTCGGGTGAGCAAGCAATACGTTGGAGCGCTGACCTGCAAGACCGCCTTGAGCAGGACTTCGAACGGCAGCGCGTTTTTTACACGGCCTACACCCGCGCGCGTGAAATGCTTGTGTTGGTTTCACCCGCAACCAGTGGCCGCACCCTAAAGAATCTGCGCGACAAACTTTCGGCGCTAAGAGAGGGCGATGAATTCGATCCGCAAAAACTCAAACTCAGTTCGCTTGAATCAACTGTGATGGGGCTCTTTGCAGATACTTTTTTTGATCTGCGAAAGGAAAGCAAACGTGGCAGCCGCCCCAAGGTCCCATGGCTGGGGCGGGAGATGCAGGCCGCTGTGCGTCACGAAGACTGGAACGACATCCTCGCCCTTCGGGATTACGGCCCTGACTGGCTCAGTGAGGCTTTGCCGGTGAACGATCCCCAGAGTGACAACGAACTGCAGGATAGCCCTTACCGTTTGGGTCAGGAGTGGCGCGAAGCTTGGGCTGGGAGTCGTTTCCTACGCGCGCGTGCGACACCTTGGCAAAGGCAAACACCAGAAACACAATCCACGCCCTCTCTCGTTCAGGACTCGCCCAGCAGCCAAACCGAGGGTGTAAATGAAAATCTCTCACCCTCATCTTCCACAGAGGACGGGCTCGAGAAGCTCGCGCCCCATGAAGCGGGTATGCGTTTTCATGCGCTCATGGAGCACAGCGGATCCCAACTTCCAGGAGAACGCTCCTTCCTTTCAAAACTCCTCTCACGCGTGATTGTGCGCGAGCATGAGCTCGAGTTGTGGGGTGCATTTGATACCCCAACCAGCGATGCTATGGCAGCGCAGGGTTTATACCGCACACAGCGGCGCATCTTGGATTTGTTTTGCGTCGTGCCAATTTCAAAATGGCCCAAGGAACTGTGGCAAGCCCCTTGTGTTCAACCGGATGCGCAGGTTCCTTTGCCTCTGCAAAAAACTTTGGAGGAATCACTCAAGGCCGACCCGCATCTTCACCTTGTGATTGATTTCAAAACAGGCCGTTTCGATCCCGAACACCTGGCGCAAATGCGGCAGTACTTGAAATGGATCAAACACATTCTTGCAACTCAGCCGTCCCTACTCGTCAGCGACTTGGCTGGTGAGACACTGTTTGCCACTCACGACAAACCCTTGGTGGGCATTTTGTACTACACGGCTGCAAACTTCGCCGAGGACCACTCCTTCTTTGCATCATGCTGTGTCCGAGTCGACAAAAACACGTCACTTCTTTTTGTCAGCCCTGAATAATTCCATCTTCTGCCGAAATGCCATCTAACAAAAAATTGTGGGTGAAACCTGAACCCACGGATGGGGTGGACGATGTTGTCACGGTTGAAAACGAGCTTGCTCTTGGCAACTGCACTGACGGGAAATGCTTTTGCGAGTGAACCACTCCCACAGAGGTACGTGAAGGATGCATCGCAATTCTGCTTTCCAAGACTCAGCGCCGAAGACCAGATAAAGTACTACTCAAAAATAATGAACATTGGCGCAAGCTATACACATGGGTGTATTGGCTGCGACCAAAACGACACTCTCCGTGCCTACTCGGATCTCACCGGAGATAACCTGTGGTTTCGTCGAAACTACCTGCTTCATTTTCTTTCTGAGGTGCAGTGGAAGAAGCCCGACTATGGAAGAGCCGAGAAGATTGCCATTCTCGAAAATGATCCAAAAAACAGACCCAAAGGCCTGATCCCGGCTTGGTCCTTGAAGCGAGATGGCTACACCGGTGAGTGGACCTATGACCCACGCCGTGATGTGGCACACCTCACCGATCCAGAGTTCTCTGCGTGGCTGCAAAAGAACACAGCTTATGGCGAATCTATTGGACTTGTCGGGGGAATTGAAACCGTACGCGACCTCAGCAAACCGCGCAATTCAGCGCGCAAAGGGATTCTCTACCAGACCTTCCAAACCAACCAACCGCAGGATCCCAACGCACCTCGGGTAATTGACCTGGCGATGGATGGCGGTCGCATGCACGATTTCTTCGCCGCCTACGTCAGCCCATCGATCATCGAACCCTTGCAGCGCTCGCGCTGGTCAGATCCTGTGTTGCGCCGCCGTGCAATCACAGAAGCGGTTAAATATGTGAAAGCAATCAATCCGAGCATCATTATGGGCATCGACGTGATGTTCTGGGACTCTGTTTCACAGGCACTTTCCTACATGCGACAAAGCAAGCCAAAGAGTCTGATTGTTCGCACAGTTCTCAACTACCTGGCACTCACCGACAAAAACGGCATGACCTTTAACGAAACACGAAGATTCAACGTCTCCGAAGATTTCTTCAAAGTGCTCGAGGGCATCTCCCAAGAAAACGAGCACGGGCCCGCCGTACCCGTTTTATTCGCACGCCTTGTCAACAATCCACTCGAGGTGTTTGCCAAGAACAACTACGAACCAGTCTTGGGTGCCGTGTTTGGACAATATTTCGAGACTCTCACAGGCCTGAATTTTGCACAGCAGCTCGCCGTATGGTTACGACGCATGTCGTATTCTGAAAATGCAAACGTGCAGCTCACAGCAATTGAACCCGGATGGACCGCAACGCATTCGCTCGGGACACTGGCCACACAGCGGATTGAGCGCACGGGAGGCTACTATGATGAAGAAACCGACACCCACTACACGGCCGCTGAAGTCGAAGAGGCACGTGCGGCATATGAAGAG
>JBILKQ010000095.1:0-11721 GCA_044376655.1 Silvanigrellaceae bacterium | reverse complement strand
GATCCAGATAACATTCTAAACACAAGCCCGAACTCAATTCTGAGATTGTACGGAGTCGATCCAGACGATGCGAATGAACCGACTCGAAATCAAACCTTCACATTCGAAATCACCGAAATCAACGGCAGCTCTTATGACGTGAACAACACCGCGTTGTTTCCATTTGTAATCGCGGGTCAGGATCTGCACCCACGGAGGGTTTTAAACTATTCCACTCTGGGTGACCGTGAGTGGAATATTAAGGTTAGAGCAAAAGATCAAAATGACGCGCTCTCTCCTGAAATCACACTTGTGGTTCGGCTTTTTGATATCAATTTCAAGACAGGCAGTGAGGTAACAATTGTTGAGGGTGAGGCGGCACGTGCGATTGGCGATTTGTGCGTAGCCAATGGAAATACACCCGACTGCTCTAATGCTTGGTCCTATTCGCTCGTGAGCCCACCGCAAGGGGGTTTATTTTCCATTGTCATGGGGAGTACGGAACTGCGTACACTCATGCCTCTGGATTTTGAGACCTTCCCTGGAATCACCCACACTCCACCTGGCAGTCCCAATCCCCAAGTGGGATATTTCTATTTGAAGATCCGTGCATTCAATACCGCCGCAGCTCTTAGTTTTACTCAACAGATAAAAATCAATTTGAACAACACGAACGAGCGTCCCACTGCGATTCAGTTCAACGTCAACGGCACACTCGATCTGGTCGACGGCCAAGCTCCCTCTGATCAAAATAATCCGAATGACATTTTGGGTTATTTCACAACAACGGATCAGGATATTGGGGATGGCTCGTACTGGCGCTTCGACCCTCGCTCCAATGTGAGTCCAGACTCCCAATATTTTGAGCTTGTTTCACCTGTGGTAGGAAATGCAAAGAGGGCGAATTTAAGGATTAAGCAGCAGTTGCCCGGAGGAAGAAGCCAATTCACTGTTGCTGCACGAGTTGAAGATGATGGCTCTCTCGAACCAGTGAGTGGTGGCAAAGCTGTGACCTTCAGTGTGCTGTCGTATCCTGTTGTTGAGCTCAATTCGAATGTCCCCGCCTCAGGTCGATTCAATCGGGGGCTGCACGAAATTAGTGGTGGGAATTTACAGCTGGAGATTAAGGTTCGAAATGTGACCGAATCAGATATCTGTGTGAAGTCCAATGGCAACACTCCCGGAGTACACATCGAGGCGCTCACGAACACAGCTGCGGTAGTGCTTGAGGATTCTGGTATCACGGTTTCCAAGAAGTCTGGTGGCACAGAGACGGTCTGCACCCTGACACTCAGCCCGGTGGTAGGACTTACGGGAGAGGCGAGTTTCAATGTTCGAGTGAAAAGCGAGCGTGCCGCTGGTTTGGTTTTGGCGTCACAATCCGTGGCGGCTGTTCCAGTGACATTCTGGCGCAAGCCTGAATTGCGTTGCCCGCAACGCATATCTCTGCCGGTGGGAACACTTCTGAATGATATTGAGTGTGAAATCCATTTTAGCGATGGCTCCGTTTCAGTTCCGAATGATAGGTCGTCAGAATCAATCACATTCAGCGGCTGTGGCTTAAGTGCGACTTCCGGAAAGCTCTCGGGTGGTGTCGTGATGCCCACAACTCAATGCGATGCCAACGTGAGTGTCAGCGGAGTGAGGAATGTTTTCACGGATTCGTTGACTATTGCATCTCAGGCCGTTTCTCTTGTCCCCAGAAAGTTCGGCACCAATGGAGTGGTGTTTGCAACGGCAAAGGCTCCGAACGGGGATCTATATTTAGGTGGTGCGTTCACGGCTGTGAACCCGATTCCCGCGCCGGGTGCAACTGCTGTCAAGGTCTCGGATGCCACACGCGCAGCGGAATGTAATTTGACTGAAGGGTTCAATGGCCCCGTGCATGCAGTTCTCTATGATTCAGAGGACGATTCTTTTTTGGTTGGTGGTGAATTCACCCGCTATCGCACACAGGCCGCCTCGCGCCTCATTCGTCTGAGTTGTTCGGGCGAACCTGTAACCTGGTTTAGCAGTCAGAGCTTCGATGGAGCTGTGCGTGCATTGGTGCGAGCATCTGATGGCTCGCTTATTGTTGGTGGCAGTTTTACAAGATACGGCACAACTGACTCTGCAGGTATTGTGCGCATCAATGCCAACGGCTCTCTAAAAACGGCCTACGGTAGTGCTGGGGCGAGTAAGATGAGTCTTGCCGACTCCAACGAGGGTGCTTATGCACTCAGCTTGGCTCCTACTTCGCCTCAGACATTGTGGGTCGGTGGGCGCTTTTCAAGTTATGAATCGAATGCGAGTTATTCCTCACTTGTTCGAATCAATCTCGATACCGGAGAAAATCTTCTAACAGTCTCACCCGGATTAGATGCGGCTGTGTATGCATTGGCCACAGTCCCCAGCGGAGTTTATGCGGGAGGTGAGTTTACGAGCCCAGGCCTGGCACTTGTGAAATTAACTGATAACGGTGCGAAGGATGTCTCATTTAATGCAGGCGCAACGTTTACGGATACTCCGGTCCGCGCAATTGTGCCCAATAGCAGTGACCTTTTCATAGGCGCGGCATCGAAGATTGTAAAAATGGATGCCTCAACTGGGACACTCGACAATACTTTCAGCACCGACGGGGTGGTTGGCCTCACCCACGATAACCCCAATGTCTTACCAACGAGCTTTGCTTTGGCGCTGGTGGGGTCTGAGTTGATCGTGGCAGGAAGATTTACGTCTGTCGATTCCTCTCATCATTCCAATTTGTCTAAGCTAGATGCAAGCACTGGCGCTGTTGTGACATCATTTAACTCAGGTCCGGGAATGAATGATGCTGTGCGGAGTCTTGCTCTTTTTAACGCGAATACATCGCTGCTTCTGGGCGGAGAATTCTCAACCTTAGGTGGTATCTCGGCGCCCCGCTTGGCACGGTTTTCATCTTCCGGCGAATTCAATTCAGTTTTCAATGCGCGTTTGAGCTCAGGCTTCAACGCCGATGTGCGCTCGCTTCTATTCTTGCAAAATGATCTTGTGGTAGCTGGTGCCTTCACTCAGTTCGATGGCAGTGCACGCGGTCGGATAGTGAAGTTTACTGATCTTTCAAATTCGGATGACACCGCATCCCTCGTTGATACAAATTTTATTTCTGAGCCAGGATTCAACGGAGAGGTGCGTTCATTGGCTCTTGCGCCGGATAACTCCGGAAAGCTTTTTGTGGGTGGAGCCTTCAGCCAGTATAAAAATTCCCCAACAGCTCCCCTGGTGCGCCTGGATACATCCGCGAGTGTGGATACAACGTTTGCCTTGGGAACGGGTTTTGTTGCACAGCCTGGGCGCGGTATCAGCATTAATTCAGTAGCTGTTTCACCTGTTGTGAATTCTGCGTATTCCGTTTTTGTTGGGGGGGAATTCCGATCATTCCGAGGTGTCAACTCTCCCAATCTCGTGAAGGTGAGTCATACGGGTAGCCGAGATGCGGCCTTTGCTGTGGGCTCGGTGGGATTCGATCAGCCAATTCTTGCGCTGCTTCTTTCCGATTCAACTTTGTTTGCGGGTGGGGCGTTCAGCAGCTACAGAGCTGCAACGGCTGAGGGTCTCGTGAGCGTCAATGCCAGCACGGCCTTACCAATTGCACAGGCTGCTCTCGTAGGGGGCGAAGTGCGCGCACTGCAGCTTGATTCAGCAGGAAAGATCTGGGCAGGGGGGGCCTTCAACAGCGTCGCTGGAGTCTCGGCGGGCCCACTGGTCCGTCTTGAGCCTGCGACTCTCGACCTTGTTCTCGAGGGCGGTGCGACTGCTGCGATTGCGGCAAACGTGCTTGGTGGCACTGTTCTTGGCCCACATGCGCCCGACGAATGGATCTCGGTTGGGGGAGGTAATCAATACAACGCGGGCATTTTCGGGATTCATTCGCTTTTGTTTGCCTCCGAAATTCTGAATTCAAGTCCCGTTTCAAGATTGTATCTGGGCGGCTTTTTCTCTCTCTTGAAAGGCCTTGCGGGAAACAACAGCGCACGTATCGATCTCTTTGGTAACGAGGCGACTGCCCCCTGAGTTGATGGTTGGTTCGAATTTATTTCTTGCTTCAAATAAAAAAGAGCAGTTTTGAACTGCTCTTTCAGGTCGAAAAAAGAACCTTGGATTTTATCGATATCCGAGTGGCACACATGAACGTGGGTCAGAGTTTCGGCTCGTGTAATTCATGTAGTAATAGAATTCAAAGAAATTCACAGCCCCACCAAGACTGCCGTTGTTCAGCTCTTTGTAGGTCTTCAGGTAACGTTTGTAGGCAGCTTTGAGTGCCTGATAGTGAATTGTGCTGGAGCGTATGTTCTGCATCCTGCATGCCCCCCTTCTCCATACACACTATCGGAATGAGGGGGCAGGGCTTGAGGCGCTGACTCAGCGTTTGTTCGGTTTTGTGTCTTCGGAGTCGAAATCTTCTTCTTCGTCGGTTGGTGGTTGTGCAGCCCGGCGGATTTCCACCCTGCGGAACACACCCGTACCACCGCCAGCTCCACCACTGCTCAATTTGCTGGGCTCTGCCTTCTTGGCAGGTCCGCCAACGCTTTGAGGCTGTCCGGGGGAAGAAGAGTCGGCCGCTTGGGCATTTTTGAGCATCTCGCCCGCCACCTTGGTGGTGCCCATGTCCGACTGCATTGCGGCCTTAATTTCTTGCTGGATTTTTTGGTAAATTTCTTCGCGGTGAACGACCGTGTTGCGGTCGGCCTGAACACCCAGACGGACCTGCTTTCCCTTTATGGCCATCACCACAATTTTGATGTTGTCACCAATGGCGATGACATCTCCAACTTTTCGCGTCAGGACGAGCATTTTGCAGACCCTCCATGGCCAGCGTCACAGGGTGATGGAGATGGTTGCGGACGGCCTGATTCCTTTGCCGCACATAGACATCTCATGCGCGCCTGCCATATCACTGTGGTGATATTAGTCAAGCGAGCGAACACCCGCGTCTGCCTCTTCCGTTGAGGCACACCTTCTATTGTTGGCTTGTCAGGCATACTTTCAACCGGAAGGCGTCAAAACGACGACCCTTGAGGCATTTTTTGGTCGTTTGCAGCAAACATTACAAACTGCGGCAAATGTGCTAACAACGACGGTAAATTCAAAGTCCGCAGACGCATGCGTCAATGAGGGGATTTCAACTGTGTTCAACTCGATGCGCTCTTCAAAGCAATCATGGCTCGATACCGTCCAACAAGGCGGAGTTGCTGCTGGTTCTATGCAACGCCCTATCTTCGAAGAAACGTCTGCCAAGGCCATTCAGGCAGCACACCGCCGCAAATGGACCATGGTTGGATTTGTGGTTGTATTGCTTGCGGTTGCTTCAGGTCTTTTGGTGTATTCTTGGCAAAAAAGCAAAGCTGAGCGTCAACTGATTCAGTCCTATGTCGAAATTGATGCACTCTATGTCTCTGAAAATCAGGCCTTTGAGGACAAACTGAAAACCTCACCGGATCTCAACACGTTCGATGCACGTCCTGATCACTCGCAGAGCACAAAGAAGTTTGAAGAGTTTGCGAAGGCCAACGTCAAGACCTCTTTGGGATGGCAAGCTGCTCTGCGTGCCTCTTCTGAACTCATTGAACAGCAGAAATACGCCGAAGCACAGGCTCTGCTTGAGCCGCTTCTTATTCGCACGCTCAAACATGTTGTCGTGCAGGTGCGTGTTCGAAAGACCCTCGCCGGACTCATGGCTGAGCAAGGACAGTTCGACCAAGCTTTGGAACAGCTTTCCTTTCTTGAAAAGCTTCCAGACAACCCAATGGTTCCCGAGGTGCGCTTGATGCGTGCCCAATTGCTTTACAAAAAGGGAGAGAAAGACCAAGCGGCGCAACTTCTTAAAGAACTTGCCTCCGACAGCAGTGCCGCTGTGGGTGAGGGCAGCGCTCGCTCTGTAGCAACCGAAGCATCGCTTTGGTTGGGTTATTGGGGGCTCTGAGCGTGAACAGTCAATATCGGTCGTGTTTCTCTCCGTTCCGATCACTCTGCTGGGTAGCGGTTGCGGCTTACGTTCTTCTCCATTTTGCCTCTCCTGTGCATGCTCATGCTGACGGCAAGATCACTCAGAACACGTCAGTATTTCCAGTTCGTCCATCGGCGTTGCCGAGATTGGCGCGGCTCTCGCCGCTTGCTGAGCGTGCTACTGCGGGCGTGGCGCTGTTGCCTGTTGCCAAGGGCGGAGCGGCATTGCAAGCCATTCGTCACCGCGTTTGGTCGACGGATGTTGAGGTGTCGAAGACTGTTCTTCCCGTTTGTGGTCAGGCTGCCGAGTTCAACACCCTAGGATGTTGGGATCTGGCGAGCGGTGAAGTTCTTGCGGACATACCGGTCCCGGGGCAGCTCACCACTGTTCCCCAGTATCACGATGGCTCGTGGTATGTCGGGACATCCCGCGGGTTCTTTATTCGACTCGAGGCCAATGGACCTTTTTTGACCCCCAGTTTTGGAATTGACAGTCAGCTTTTTCAGGGGCCTGATGCACGTGCGGTGATGAAGTCTTTGGCAGCATCGAGCATGCTTCCCCGAGAGAAATTAGATCCACTTTTGCAGAATTTTAAGGGCGGTTTTCGCGCCTCTTGGCAATGGTATGCAACAGCCAATGCAGAGTTTGTTGGCACCCCTCAGTTTGGTTTCGGCCAGGTTTTTGTCCTGACCGCAAACCAGTCGCTAAATGCGTATGATTTATTGTCCGGAAAATTGAATTGGAGTGTACGTATCGCACCCGAGGCTCAACTGCGCCTCTCAACAACCTCGCTCTTGCTGCATGAGAAGGGAGTTCTTGTCGGCACCAGCGATGGATATCTTTTGTTGATTGAACCCAAGAATGGCCAGTTGCTCTGGCGCCAACCCGTGACTCCGAACCCCTCAGACCGCTTTCCGAGCGTTGTCGCATTAGCGTTGCCCATGGCCGATGGAGTTGTCGTTGCTAATGCAGAAAGTGCAACTCAAAAAATGAATTGGAACTCCAGAGCTGTTGATTGGAACTATGGGGTGGGTTCCGTGGTTCAGCCGAAGTTTGATGAAGGTGCCATCTACATTGCGGGTTCTGATGGTGCTGTGCACAAGCTTGATGCCGCCACCGGCCAGTTGCGCTGGCGTCAGCCGCTTCCCGTTTCTACGCCCCTCGCAGCCATCACCCTTCTTAAAAAACAAGATCGTCTCCTCGTGGCCAGCTCTGATGGAGCTTTGTTTGCTTTGCGCACGTCAGACGGTGGGCGCGCAGGGAGCGGTGCTCCATCTAATTATGGTCCTATCGTCGGTGATTTTTTCAACGGACGGGTTGAGCTCAACGAAGTTTGCTTGAGTTACCAGACCACCGGTTTTGCTTGCTGGAATTGGTCTGAGACGACCCGAACAGGTCAAAATGCGCAGTAAAAATTCTCGTCATAGCATTAGTTTCTCAGTGCCACCGCGTTCAATTGCAACTGATTTGAAAGGCGCAAAGTTGCACCTCGATTGGGATCGCAAAGCCATGGCGCGTCGTCTTGGTTTTGTTCTTGACCTGATGTGTGAAGGCGCTGCGAGTGTGCACATCGAGTTTGTCGATGAGCTTCAGATGGGGTCGTTGAACTGGCAGTTCAGGGGCAAAGATAAACCAACTGATGTGTTGAGTTTTCCTCCACATCGGGGGTTTGAAATAGAACCTTCTGAGGCACTTCCTGGTTCCGTAAAAACGACCAATCTCGGCGAGCTTGCGATTTGTATTCCCGTTTGTATTGCGCAAGCGAAAACACATCGTTGTTCATGGTCTCAAGAAATTGAGCGGATGATGATCCATGGCCTTGTGCACCTCAAGGGTTTTGATCATGAACGTTCCGATGCCGCCTTTGCTGTCATGACTCTCCTCGAGCGTGGTCTTCGAACTCAATTAAATAGTGCATTAGGTGAGCCTGACTTTTGCACAGGGCGAGCTTCGGAGACCAAGAAGAAAATGGTGCGCGCAAAGAGGAGATCGCCCAAGTGACACAAGAGGGATTGTTGTGGGGTCTCCTTGTTATTGTTGTTTGCCTGGGCTTGGGGGCTTTTTTCTCGGCAACAGAAACTGCATTGACAAGCTTATCTTCACTTAAAGCGAAACATTTGCGTGAGAACCACGGCCGTGCTGGTCGGGTTCTTGACCTCTGGTTGCATTCTCCACATCGAGTTCTCGCCGCTGTTTTGATCGGTAACAACCTGGTCAATATTTTTGCCTCTATTTATGCTGACAACCTTATTTCCAGCGCTTTTGGAAATGCCTCGGTTGAAGCAGTGACCGCAGTCATGACCGTGCTCATTGTACTTTTTGCGGAAATTATTCCAAAGACTTTGGCGAAGACCTACTCGACCCAAATCGCATTGCCATTGATGCTGATTTTCAGAGTCTTTTATGTGCTGTTGATACCTTTCACCTGGTTGCTTTCAGGTATCTCTGATCTCTTTTCTCGCGCTGTGCGCAAGCGCGATGCGAAGTCCGCTCCGCAAATCACCGAAGAGGAGTTGGAGTTTCTTATCGACGTGGGTGAGGAAGAAGGAGTTATTGCTGAGCAAAAACATGAAATGCTCAGTGGAGTCTTTGAGCTGGGTGACACTGTGGTGCGTGAAGTGATGGTGCACCGGACTGACATGACCGCCCTGACAACCAATTCGACAATCCATGAGGCTGCGGAGTTGTTCAAAGAGCGTGGTCTGTCGCGCTTGCCGGTCTACGAAGGTCGCGTAGACAACATCATTGGTATTTTGCACTCCAAGGATGTTCTTTTTTACATTAAAAAGCACGCTAAGGATGATTCTTCTTGGGATGCACCCGTGGGCGAACTGAAGCGCGATGCCATGTTCGTTCCTGAGTCAAAACCCGTCGACCAGCTTTTTCAGGAGATGCGCAAGAGTCGTCAGCACATGGCTATTGTTTTGGATGAATATGGTGGCACGAGTGGTGTTGTCACGATGGAAGATATCCTCGAGGAGATCGTTGGTGAGATTCGCGATGAATTCGACAACGAGGAAGATGCTATCCGCCCAACCCAACAGCCCAACCAGTATTTGGTGGAATGCAAAATTCATATTGACGATTTTTGCGACTTCTTCGAGCTGTCACGGAATGAAATTTCCGAAGAGGCACAGAGCGTTGAGTTTGATACGTTGGGTGGATTGATTCTTCATCACATCGGCCAGATCCCCAGAATTGGGGATAAGTTGGCGATTGGGCGTGTAGAGCTTGAGGTAGTGGAAGTCAGTCGTCGCCGCGTTAGAAGAGTTATTGCCAGTATTCACGCAACAGATTCTGGGCACATCGATGCTGCAGCCATTCCGTCCCACACTGAGAGCGGCTCAGCTTCACCACAAGTATAAAAAAAGCTGCAGTATTAAACTGCAGCCGTTCGGTCGGAAGAAAAAGTGAAGCATTCAGCTCTCACTCATCTTCGTCTTCATCCTCGTCTTCATCTTCATCTTCATCTTCATCTTCGTCATCGAAGTCTTCGTCTTCGTCTTCGTCGTCGTAATCTTCATCTTCGTCGCCGAAGTCTTCTTCGTAGTCTTCATCGTCGAGATCTTCATCGTCGAGGTCTTCATCGTCGAGGTCTTCGAGGTCTTCGTCGTCGTAATCGTCCTCGTCTTCGTCCTCGTCTTCGTCCTCATCTTCATCGTCATCGCTCGAACCGCGTCCTTTGGATGGCGACATGACGCCAGGCAAAAGCTTTTCCAACAGATCAGAGTGATCTTTGGTGCGGACTTCAAAAACCATTATTACCTCCGGAAACATACTCAAAGCTCTGTACCGCTTTTCCCTGGCTAATCCAGCAGGCCACGGCAGCTTTTAACTTTTCGATGACTGAGATCAGGTAATCAAAACTCAAAACCGAACGCAAGTGGATGCGCCCATCTTTTTCGGATTTGGCAGACGGCGTTCACTACTGTCGCTCTTTTTGCCGCAGTGGGAGCACTTCCACCTCGGCTCCGAGCGATTCGAGTTTGCGAACCTCGGGGCGGTTCTTTATTTCTTCCTGGCGCGATTTCCAGCGTTGAGACTGCTCGGCCTGTTCGATTGCTGCCAAGCTTACTCCTGAGTCTCCAGCGGGTCGCCCGGGTTCATCTTTTTTTTTAAGATCCGTTTTTTGTGCGAGTCCGCCAAAGGGATCGTCGCGCACGAGCGACTTCACAGCTTCCAGCGGGTTGTTTGCGGCACGTGGATTGACGTTGGGGAAGTTGGCTGTCGTGGGCTTTGGTGTATTCGCAGGCTGTGGCGCAGTAGCCGATGGGTTGGGCGTTTGAGCTGCCTTGTCTTTTGTTGCTTTTGCGACACCGCTGGGCAGGGTTATCCCCTCGAGTCGGCAGTGTTCAAATCCCATTTCTGAAAGTGCCGCGTAGAAGATCTCAGCTTCAGATGCTGACAGCTGTGCAAAAAGCTTATTTTCAGCGCAATCTGAGAAGGCCAGGCGATCGGGAGTGAAGCTTGCGACCTTGGCGTGTTTGAGTTTGACCGCGAGCTGAAGGTTGTCTTTTTGGATGATGTTAACCAGCCGCGAGAACAAATCCAGCCATCCGGCATCGCTCGTTCCCGCACGGCTTGGGGCGGCGTCCTGCGTTACGACCGGCGTTTGGGGTGTCGCTGGGAGTCGAGTTGGCTGTGTGCTCGCAGATGAAATCTGAGCGGATCGTTGGTGTGTTTCGACGAGGACCTGGGTGGTACCAGAGCCAGCGACGAGGCCCAAAAGTTCTTCGGCGGAGAGCCATTCGGCCCGGCTGACGCAGTCCATCAGCGTGACTTCTGCCCATGCCTTTTGCGCATTGGTGCGCAGGACATCGCGGGCCGACTGCATCAGTGTCCTGTAGATTTCAACGAGCGCCGCGAGCGACGTGTTGGCACTTTCCCTTGCCACAAATTCGACTTCAGACGGCAGCAAGCTCAGCAATTCATTGGCACGGTTGCGCTTGCTTGCATCTGTTCCGGCTTGCTTGAGCACGATTGCGCTTCTGAAAAGTGACGCTGTGAGTTCAAGAATGTGGCTGTAATCGAGGCTAGAGGCATCAATCTCGGAAACGGCCTCCAAACACTGCTGGGCGTCTCTGCGCAGGATTCCTACGAAGAGGTCCTGGCAAAGTCCTTCGCCCATGACGCTGAGTGCGGCGCGGGCGGCCTCAATAGAGACACTTTTGTGTTGCCCCAGGGCAAGAACCTGTTCGAGCAAACTGAGCGCGTCGCGCAGACTTCCTTTTGCCTCGCGTGACACAAGTTGCAGGGCCTCTGTTGAGAAGGGAATACCATCTTTTTCGAGCAGAGAGCTCAGATGTTGGGCGATGCTGGGCGGATCGATTTTGCGGAATGAAAGTATCATGCAACGTGAGCGCACAGTCACAGGAACTTTATGTAGCTCGGTGGTGGCCAGGATGAAGACAACCTGTGGTGGTGGTTCTTCGAGAGTCTTGAGCAGTGCGTTAAAGGCACCGAGACTCAGCATGTGAACTTCGTCGATGATGAATATTTTGTAGCGACTCGACTGGGGAAAGAAGCGAGCTGATTCTCGCAGTTCGCGGATATTGTCGACACCCGTATGCGAGGCACCGTCGATCTCGTAGACGTCTTCATGTGCACAGGCTGTGATTTGTACACAATGAGTGCAGGTTTGGCAGGGATAGAGTGTTGGCCCTTTTTCGCAACAGAGCGACTTTGCGAGAATACGCGCACTTGAGGTCTTTCCTGTGCCTCGGGTGCCAGTAAATAGGAAAGCATGCGGCACCTTGCCGCTGGTGATCATGCCCTCG
>JBILKQ010000209.1:0-3780 GCA_044376655.1 Silvanigrellaceae bacterium | reverse complement strand
ATGCCAAGTTTTCATACTCGCAAAGCAGTTTTGGGGCAAATCTGAAGGATGAGGGTGGACGTTCTGTAGCAGAATTGAATAATATCCCAGCAATTGCACGGGTGCATTTGAGGTGGGCTATGAGGCAAATTCTCTTTTTCCTTTTTACTTTTTTCCTGGGACACAACACGGCCATGGCAATTGAAGAACCCAAGGTCATTGAAACCAAAGAGTATAAAGGCTTCGTGGTGCGCAGCTATGGTCCAATGCTGGTGGCTCAAACCGAGGTAAATGAAGAATTTGACGATGCAGGCAACAAGGCTTTCCGCGTGCTCGCTGATTTTATTTTTGGCAACAACAAGGCGAAGGTCAAAATCAACATGACCGCGCCTGTTATTCAGCAACCGGCACGCTCAGAAAAAATTGCCATGACCGCTCCTGTCATTCAAAGCAAAAGTACCACGGGATATGTGGTTCAATTTACGATGCCTTCATCCTACACGCGTGAGACGCTCCCACAGCCAAACGATTCACGCGTTCAGATTGTTGAGGTACCGGCCCGTAAAGTTGCCGTTTTTAGTTACACGGGTTCTTGGTCTCAGAGCCGTTTTAATGAAAAATTAGCAGAATTTAGAAAGGCATTGTCTCAGGCACAGATTGTAACGGTGGGCGAGCCTACCTTCGCTCGCTTCAATTCTCCCTGGCAGCTCCCCTTTTTCAGACGCAACGAAATTTGGCTGCAGGTAGCTGACCTAAAAACCATGCTCACTCCAGAGCAGTATCGCTGCACTCAGGAAAAAGGCACAGAGAAGCCCTTTGAAAATGCCTATTGGAATAATAAAGAAGACGGCATCTATGTGGATGTTGTCAGTGGTGAGCCACTTTTTTCTTCGCTTTCAAAATTCGATTCAGGCACAGGTTGGCCCAGCTTTACCGAACCACTTTCCAAAGCTGCTGTAAAACTCTCTCGCGATACTTCACACGGAATGATCCGCACAGAAGTTCGCTCGTCGCGCGCCAATTCACACCTTGGACACGTATTTGATGATGGTCCTGGCCCTACCCGTCTGCGCTATTGCATCAACTCAGCATCGTTGCGCTTTGTTCCGCTCATGGCGCTAAAAAAAGAAGGCCTGGGAATATATTTGTTCGACTTTGCTGAAAAATTGAAATTGAAGGTGGGAACACTCGCGGGTGGCTGTTTTTGGGGGCTGGAGAAGCTCTTGGGCGAGATTCCTGGAGTTGTTGAAACACGCGTGGGCTACAGTGGTGGGTTTGACCTCAAGGCAGGTTATGAGGACGTCAAGACAGGAAAAACCGGACACGCTGAGAGCGTGCAGGTCTTGTTCGACCCGAAAATTGTGAGCTTTGAAAAAGTTCTGAAGGTCTTTTTCAGCATTCACGATCCGACCACAACCAACAGACAGGGCAATGACATTGGCACACAATACAGATCAGCAATTTTCTTCCACGACGAGGAGCAGAAGAAAGTTGCGGAGAAGGTCATTGCACTGGTCAATGCGTCCAAGAAGTGGAAGGCGCCAGTCGTAACACAGGTCGAACGCTTCGGTGGTTTTGCTCTTGGCGAAGACGAGCATCAAAAATACCTGAGCAAGAATCCAAATGGATACACGTGTCACTTTAATCGGAATTTTGGGTTTTAAACTCAGCTCAGGGCATGCGAACGGGAACATCGATTGTGCTGCCAACTTCTGCGTTGCCAGGAACATTCTTGGCGCGCACTGTCATTATTGTGTGGATTGCATCAGTTGCAAGCGCAGCACCAGTTGAATTGGGTGTGTAGCAGATGAAATCACCGGGAACAAATTCGGTGGTGTTTGTCGTAATCGCGCTACATGCTGCACCACCTTTACTGATTTGCACTGAACCGTTGGTGGTCGTGACGGACTTGATCACAAACTTGACCTTCTCACTCGAGGGCTCGTCAATGTCATTAGCATCCGCATAAGTTCTAAACTGCGTGTACGGAATTTGGTTTAGTACTGCATTCGTCTTGCTGCCGACTGGAATAGGAGCAACGTACCCAAAGTTGGGATTCTCACCGGTGTTTGCCACCAGAGTCACATTGATTGCCTTATCGGTTGCGGCGGAGCTGTAACTATCGAGCGCCGCGAAGCGGAACAGCTCAGTGTTAACACCGGTAGCCACTGTGCTCGAGCTCATAGAAGAGAATGTGATCGACTCACCTGGTACAATCACCATGGCTGACGTTGGCACATTGGATGAATAAGCTTGGCCCAATGTTCCTCCCCATGCGGAGACATTCGCTGCATTCTTTTGAAGAGTGCCGGCTGTGGCACCCACAAGCGTATTGCTAATCGAGGTTATAACCAGAGAAATTGCTGATGTGTCTGTATCATAGGCTCCAGAAAGCGCCTTCAATTCTTCGTATGTCCATGTGATACTGCCGCCACCTTTAACCACCTTGTAGGTCGGTGTGACGTAAGTTCCAAAATACGCAGGTGTTGCATCAGTTCCTTGAGAGATTTGCACCGACACGGTCGCAGGGGCTGCACTCAGAGCACTATTTGAGTCCAAGACAGACAGTTTGAGAGCAGAGTAGGTTCCAATAACACCGCTCGGTTGAATCCAACACAGGCTCTTGCCTGTTTCCAATAGATTCACTGCAGGATAGAAAGAGGTGTTAGCTGGCACCGTTCCGCACGAACCAGTGTTTTGAATGTACACACCCTGGCCTGCGAGCAATTCTTCAATTCTAAATTTAATTGAGGTGCTCAAGTTCGTATCTTCGACATCGGCAACTGCGAGGTTCGTGAGCAACCCAGCATGGCTCATCTCTACAAACTTCACGTTGGGGTATCGTGTCTGGTTGAGGTACGTATAGCTCGACAAATGGGTAGGTGGAGTGTTCACCGAAGTCACGTTCACACTGACAGTCACCTCAGAGCCATCGTTGGCCAAGTCTGTCGGTGTAATCTTGAATGCAGCTACTGCTGGGTCGTTCACATTGGCTGCAGGACTCCACACCAAGGTGTCACCCGGCCCGAAGTTGGTCAGAGCCAGTGCACCAGCCGAGCTGTAGGTCGTGCCTTTGTATTTAATAGATCCGCTCAAGAGGAATGAAATCTTGAAGTAAACTGGATCGTTCTCAGCATCGCTGGCACTCGATTTCACCAGGAGATCGTTATAACTCAGAAGTAATGCACCATTTTCAGCAATACCAGGGCTCACAGTGAACGCCGATGCCGTTGGAGCCGTATTTCCTGCATCCACATTAATCTTGATGCTCACAACAGAGCTCGAGTAATCCACGCCATCGAACAGGCGGACTTTCATAATTGTAAACTCGCCCACACCTGTTGTGGGTGGTGTCCAGTTGAGCTGCGTCCAAGAAGTGGTGTTGTCTGCACCCGCTTTCACTAGGAACTTCATAGAAGATGCATTTCCAGGCACGTAACTGATCTGAGTTCCAGTATTGTTCGTTGCACGCAACACGCCAGACTCAACACTTTCAATGCGGAAGCGGATGCCATGCGCATCATTCAAATTAGGTTTGTTAGCAGTGTCGAAGTCGTACTCGCGGAAGTCGATTGCATCAAAGATATTTTGATACGTAATTGTGCGACCTCCTGAAACATTGCGCGCAACATTGGGTGTGAGTGTTGATGATGTAACCAGTGCTTCTGGTGGATTATTGACCGCTGCCACAACAGCTGCAACTGGAATTTGTGCACTCTGGGCGCCCTCGTTGTCCACCAAATTGAGCTTGAAGAGCTCATGCGTAGGAGTTGTGGTTTGATTTTGATAGCTCGGAGGGGT
>JBILKQ010000094.1:0-11788 GCA_044376655.1 Silvanigrellaceae bacterium | reverse complement strand
TCATTTGAAAAATTCAGTACTCTAGCCAACCAAGGTATTATTGCTATTGGCATCTTTCTGTTCTTTATGCAGGTTCATGGCTACTGGCATGATTCGCATCCAAATGACTTTGCTTTCCCTGTTGAAAACCACAAGCACATTCATGAAGATATGGAATTGGAAAAACTCGATGAGGAGTCCGGTCGTGAAAATCTCTAAGTTTCTCATCTCTGCACGCTCTGTTGCTGCTCTATCATTGTTCGCCGGACAAACTGATTTGTTATCTCAGCGCGCATACGCAGGTGCAGATGCAACCTGCCATTTTCATGGAAAGAAGGTGGCAGAAGAAAAGACGGTTCTTGAATGCGCCGCAAAACGGAAGGAGATCCTCATCAAGAGCAGCAAAATTGAGAGTTCATGGAAAGAAATTCCACACGATAAGATCGTTCAAGTTGATGGAAAAAAAGGAAAGGAGTGGATGGTGACCTTCAAAGACCCTGCTGCAAAAGACAAGTCGAAGGAAACTCTCTACATGTTCTTTACCCCCATCGGGAATTTTATTGCGGCCAACTTCTCCGGGAAATGAGAAACCTCCCTCTCTATAGAGTGTCGGGTTGGCTTTCATAACTTACCCGACAACCTGCACGAAGCCTCTCTCGATGAGCTCGAATGAGCCCGCTCAAACGCGCCAAAGATTCTTAAAGAGAGAGGTTCCTTTGAGCCAATTTTCAATTCTATCAGCCCCTCATTGTCAATCACAATTTGTCTACGAAGATGGTTAACCTTTGGTGTGTCCATCAACTTTAATACAGATGGATTTTGGACAATGAGGCGCATGTCTGAATCTGTAAGAACGGTCTGAAATTTTATTTTTTCTTGAATCTTCGCTCATCAGCGCACGAAGTGAAGTGCACCTCTCTGAAAATAGTTAGATAAGCATAGGTATTTGCTGATTATAGTCGCAGTTGTTCAATCTGCTATCGAATGATTCCGATAGAAAAAGGTGGTGGTGTTATTTAAAAGGGGAAATGAATGCTTAAGTCGTGCAAAATTCTCGCGTGCGTCGGCTTTGTGTTCGGTGTGGTAGGGTGTGGTGCATTGAGCAACGGTAATAATACGTTGATTGAAAAACCATCCCTAAGTGGTGGTGAAAAGAGCCAGGGAACTGATTCAAATGATGACTTTGAACTAAAGAATAAATACGCTGCAGCAAAGAAAAAGCTTGAATCAAAGAAAGAAGACTCATCACCTGCCAGACCCAAGGAGACGGACCGAGCATCGAAACCTGGTCCAAAGCCAGCTCCTGCAGCCCCGGCACCCGTGGTTGCAGTGGTCGACCCTGTTGTTCCCGTGCCAGGATTCTGTGAAGTGTTGAGAGCAAATCGAGAGAGAGTCTATTTCAACCCAAACACGAGTGAAGAGGCTTGTCGTTTAACCTGCGAAAGCTTGGATGCGACCAACCCTTATCGCGAATGCTCCTACAACGGAATTATCTTCAGACAGACACCAACAGCACAGTGCCTCATCGTTGGAAGCGGCGGAAAGGTCCACTTTAATGCGATGCTTCAGCCTCAGCCATGCAAAGACCAGTGTGCATCACTTGAGTCAACTAATCCCCTGAGGACGTGTGTTTGGGACGGTCAGACATTCAGGGCTCCCTGATGTTGTTCTGAAACTGATGGGTTCTTATGTCACTTAGGTTTTCGGTAGTTTACTGGCACGCAGAATTTCCTCCAATTCTGCGTGCCAGTATCGTCTTTTGGATCACCACCACTGATAGAAAAGAAGCGTCTTCATTGCCGTTGAAGAAAAGAAGTTAGACCAAGCCAATGCATATCAATATAAAATCGTGCAGTAGCCTGAATCGCAGTCAACTCCCGTTGCTCGCGACATAACTTCCTCTGTCACGGTTTTGAAGTCAGATTCACAAGCCTTAGCACCCTTGCACTTGGCTAACTCAGATGCATGGCAGGAATTTTTGATGGCAACAAAACTCATGCGACTATTTTTAAGTTTTTCAGAAATTAAACAGTCCTCAAAAGACTTCTTCACTTCAGCCCGAATCAGAGGTGCTTTCTTAGCCTCTTGAATTCTTGCGAGAGAATTGTTTGCCGACGTTTCAGAGCCACAGGCAGCTAGGATACAGAACGTTGATACGAGAAAAGTGCCAAGTAGAAGCTTCATTTCATTCTCTCCTCTGTTTGGGGCAAGCAGGTGCTGCTCCTGCAGCAGGAATTGGCATCAAATGTTGGCCAATTCAAATAGATTTCCGATTTAGTAGCCGTGACTTGTGAATAATTCGAAACAATTGCTCTCCTACCCTCAATTTCGCAAGTAGAGCTCCGAGACCCACTGAGTAGTTATCCCTGTAAACTTCATCTTTAAAAGGGTGCAGTGTGTTTATTGTTCTGAATTTATTAGTTTTTTTTGCTCTCGCGGGGTGGAGCTCTTCGTGTATCCTGCGCAGCGACAGTAAGGCCTACAAAAGCAAAGCAGTGCCTGAAAAGCCGCGTCTCGTTGTGTTGATTATCGTTGATCAAATGCGAGCCGATTTTCTTGATAGGTTTTCGAATGCTTTTCGCCAGAATTCGCCTACATCTGAACCCGAAGGGCTGCTGCGCTTTTATGAACGCGGAACGGCTTTTATTAACGCGAGAACGGCGAGTGCTCCCACCGTTACTGCAGCAGGGCATGCGACGATCTGCACCGGTGCAACGGCTTCTAAGCACGGCATTATTGCAAATATGTATTTCGATCGCTCTCGCCGTGAGTTGCAGGAAGCGGCTGTCGATCCAGCAACTCAGTTAGTAAGAACTCCTGGGTTGTTGTCGAACGACCCATTGTCGAGAGTCGACAATCCTGGCTCTAGCGAAACAAGACTTCTCACACCAAACCTTGCGGACGCTATGTATGATTGGAGTGGCGGGAAATCAAAGACTGTTTCTGCTTCCATTAAGAATAGAGGATCAGTTTACTGTGGCGGAAAAAACAGTGCGGGTGTTTACTGGTATGATTATCAAACTGGTTCAATGGTTACGAGTTCACGCTATAGGCAGCATTTGCCCGAATGGGTGAATCGATTCAATAAAGACAAACGGCCAAACTTCAACTTTATCTGGAAACCGAGTTTTCCTTTGGCAACCTTGAAATCCTTTTTGGGCGATGCACGCTACAAGCAAGCATTGGATGTGCGTAGTCCCCTCTCGCAGAAGTACGGCCATGGGTTTCCATACGCACACAGCTCTGCAGAAATTGGAGCGCTAGGTGCGCGAAAATTTTTTGAATATACACCCTATGCGTCCGACTATCTGGTTGACTTCGCACTCGAGGCACAACAGCAGGAGAGGCTGGGCTGTGCGCAGAAATCTCAAGGCCCTGAGTGCAGCGCTCCTCAATTTGCAGATCTGCTGACGGTGAGCTTCTCAACCCCAGATTTGGTGGGACATGGATTTGGGCCCGAGAGCCTCGAACATTTTGATATCTACCTCAACCTGAACAGAAGTGTTGAGCGACTCCGGGTCGAACTCGAGGCGAGGTTGGGGGCGGGAAGCATTCTTTTTGTTCAAACATCAGACCATGGCGTGCAAACACTTCCTGAGGTGACACAAGCTCTAAAAGGCAAGTCAGCCGGACGTCTCGCAAGCCAAGAAATCAAATCCCGATTCGATGCAGTTCTCGACGCACGCTTTGGGGAAGAACAGTGGATTGACGAAGCGATCAACGCACAGGTTTACTTTAATCGGGATGCTCTTCGTCAGCGCAATTTGAGCCTTTCTTCAGTTGTGACAGCGCTCAAATCAGAGGCTCAGAAGATTCCTGGGGTTAGCAGTCTTCTGAGCTCTGAGGAGATATCGAAGGGTGGAAACGAGGAAATCGAGCTCTACAAACGAGGCTTACAAGCTGAGCGTTCGGGTGATGCATTCTTGATGGTCTCAGACGGTTGGCTGCTTGAAAACAGTGTTGCGGGTAACCATGGCACAGCTAATGAAGATGATACACGAATTCCAATGACGTACTTTGGTTGGCGCGTACCCCCGCAAAAGGTCGATTCCTCAGTGCGTGCAGATGATGTAGCACCCACGGTATTGTCTCTCATTGGCGCCAATGCACCAGGATTCATGACCGGAAAATCTCTGCGTGGTACAATTTTAAAGTAGGGAACAAGTAACGGAGTAGTGTTTATGTCTAATTATTTGAAGATAACGATTCTGGCTTTTCTTCTGATTGGATGTAAGCTGCGTTCATATAACCTTTCAGAAAAAAGCCCTGCTGAAATTGAAAATATCGATCGGGTGGGTTTTTTTAATCACAGTCAAGTCTGGTACTTCAGGATTTCAGGCTGGGATAGGTCCAAAATTCAATCGTGGCAAATTCCCGAAAGAACCAAGGTAGATGGCTCACGGTTCGAAATATTTAGGCTAGATGAAAGTACGGCAGCGAAGACGTGGTGTCCGAGTCCGGAAGAAATCAAACCAAAAGATAAGATTTTTTCCACAACTGCATTTAACGTGTCTCTGCGTGGCGATAAAAGCAAGGGAACACCCAAAGGCTCCTATTTGATCAGCTTTGAGAAAGAAAATGAGCGATTTCTTGATCTTAAACGCATCCATCTTGTTGCAATGTTCAATGACTTGTCGCAAATGCGCGAGGCTCTTTCACAGAAGCTTTTGTCTTTTCTTAAGGTACCGTCACCGAGAAATTCGTATGTTCGTTTTTGTTTGGATGATGTGTATCGCGGGCTCTACATAAATATCGAGGAAGTGGATAAGAGATTCATTTCAGAGGTACTTGATAAGCCCAGTTTCGTTTCCATATACGAGGGTCGTGATGGCTCGGAGCCAGATGCGGGACAACTCTCTCCCCGCATTGGAACAGCTTCCGCGTTCGACAGGTTTGAAGGCAAAGGATACAAAAAAATTGCCGGCGCAGAAGATGCGAGATTTCAGGATTTTGATCAGCTTTTGAATCGAATTGATTTCAGTCTTAAAAACTCAGTCCAGAGTGGCACACCAGATACGCTTTCAGAGATTTTTGATGTCGATACCTTTATAAGATGGATGGCCGTTAATCAGATGATTGGGGGCTGGGATAATTACTATTACAATTCCAAAAACTATTTTCTTGTAAATAGCGGCTCGATTGAAAAGCCCTATTTTCACTGGGTGCCAATTGACTTGGATAACACTTTTGGTGTCTCTTTTACTCAACAGGATTGGTCAAAGACGAATATTTTTGATTGGGAGTCTGTTAAAGGTGGGACGCATAGGTTACCGTTGGTCAGACTCATTCTTACACGGCCAGAGTGGCGAAAAAAGTACGATGAATTTCTTTCCGTTCTGGTTTCTTCGCGACCTCCCCACGGCAACGCACAGATGTTTCTTTTTGGTGAGATATCGGCGATTTGGAAGATGATTGAATCCTCTGTCGTGCGAGAGTCGGATTCCGAAAATATTGATTATTCCAAAGAGGATCCTTTTAAAATGGCTCATACGGCACGACAATTCACAACATCAGACATCAGACTGCAGGTTACCGAAGATTCTGTGAATGCCCCAGATCCAGCAGGCTGGGCAAACATGAAGAGTCCGCATTTGCGAACCTATATAAAGCGGAAGTGGAAAAATGTTTCTGAGCAGCTTGCGAAAGGGCGATAGTTCGATGGAGCGCTTTGCTGCATTGAGATGTCTATGCTTTTTTTTAGTCTTGAGTGGTTGTATTGCAAAAAAGCCTGCCGAAAGATCGTTGCTGCGTGCGGTTCAGCTTTCCGACACTGAGCCAACTTGCGCTCGCCTTCTGCCGGCTTCTGAATATAAAGAATTAATGGCGCAACTGAAGCCCACTGATCCTCTCGTTGTTGTGTCGACCAACGACCTTCACGGCCGCACTGATGAGAAATCAGTTGATCTTAAAGTGTCGGACTTGGAATCACACAGTGTGAAGGTCGGCGGGCTCGAGCGGTTAGCAATGTACCTCTCTGCCCTTTGCCGCAATGCAAAGGGCCGGCTTTTATATCTAGATGCGGGCGATTCCTACCAAGGGAGTGTGCTTTCAAATTCAACGTTCGGCGAAGCTGTGGTCGAATCGTTTTCCGAGCTTGGTCTTGTAGCAAGCACGTTTGGCAACCATGAGTTCGATTTCGGTCAAGATCAGATCAGGTCTTGGCTCTCAAACCCTAAGCGTTCCTTTTGGTACGTCACGAGTTCACTGCAATCGGCGGCGGGCGGAAAAAGCACTCCGTGGGCAGAACTCAATGCACCGCGTTTTGCAAGGTCAGTTGTGTTGGATGTCGCTGGGGTTAAAGTTGGAATTGCAGGATATACGACCGAGACAACGGGTGCGAAAAGCCTTCCAGAGAACGTCAGCAACATTCAGTTCCAGAAACTGAAGAAGGTTTTGCTGGAAGAGGGTGAACCATTAAGGGAGCAGGGTGCTCAGGTCACCATTCTTCTTTCGCATGCAGGCGGCAAGTGCGACATGAGGCAAGCTGCCCCACTGGGCGATCAGGCGTGTCGAGCGTCCGTACACGATGAGCTCTATCGCGCCTTGATCGAACACCGTGAGGTAGCCGGGAAGTGGAATCTGGTTGTTGCTGGACACAGTCACTCTCCGCAACGCCACATTATTTCGGGCGTGCCCGTGATTCAGACTTCAGGTTTGGGCCAGAGTATAACTCATGCACGACTAACACTGAGCGGAAAAAGTGTCAGCACCGAGCTTCTCGATCCCACTTATTTGTGCGAGGCGCACTTTGAAAATTGGAGCGGATGTCATCCCGAGGAGTGGGATTGGAAGAAAGAACGACCCAAGGCCTTGGGGAGGCCTGTGCCGGTAAAGGTGTTTGGTCAAAGCCTGAACACGGTCGATGGCATCAGGGTGCGTCGAGTACTCGATCCCTATCGAAATCGCCTTCAACAACAAATGAGCAAACGGTTGGCGGAATTTAGGTCGGAGCTTCCGCACAACCGGCTTATGAAGTCGCCCGCGGCTGCGTGCTTGGTCGATGCATGGTTTTATGATCTGAAGCACTCCGACGAACATTGGGATAAATTCCATTCCTCGCAAATCGATGCAGCCTTTCTGAATTCCGGAGCCCTGCGTGATGGTATTTCACCCGGCGCTCTAACCTGGGGGAAGTTGTTTGAAATTATTCCGTTCGACAACACAGCACATATCGTAGAGCTTTCCACTGAGGAACTTACAAGGTTTGCTCGAGCACATGAGGAGAGCCCGCACGATTATCTTTTGGCAAGTGAAGGTTGGGTTGTTAAGCGGCGAGGGAATGATGCGACAGCTCCGAGAACAACGATGGTGTCGCCCCTTCGCCAGGGCGCCGTATCCAAACCAAAGTGGCTTGTTGCGGTATCAACATTTTCAAAAACATTCTTAGAGCGTGCAGGAATCGCCGCAAGCGTATTTGATACTGGCTTTTCCGTCCGAGGCTCTATTGCACGTGTTTTGGAGCAAAAAATGGGAAGTATTGCTTCCTGTAACCAACCCAATGAAACGCGCATGGAGTATTAAACTTCCTGAAATGTGCACGAACGATCGAAAATTCATTTGCGAAGTGGATGCGGAGGTTGCCTTATGGAAATTACAATTCAAGTGACAGTGAATGCTCCATTGAAAAAAGTTTGGTCAGCTTGGACTACACCTGAAGATATCGTTCAGTGGAATTTTGCTTCTGAGGATTGGTGTTGCCCTGGTGCCTCCATTCAGCTTGAACCTGGTGGTCGATTCTCCTATCGAATGGAAGCAAAAGATAAATCTTTTGGTTTTGATTTCGAAGGCGAGTTTACGGTAGTTGATTATTTAAAGAAGATTGAATTCAAGCTTGGCGAGATGCGGAAAGTTGCAGTCTGTTTCCGGGAGACTAGCGATGGAACCCTTGTGGAGGAAACTTTTCAGGCAGAAACGCAAAACTCTGCGGAACAGCAAAGGCAGGGCTGGCAAGCAATTCTCAATAACTTCAAAACACATGTCGAAAGTAGAAAGTGAGACGTTGAACCAGCTGCAGAAGTTTTCGAAACCTAAGTTTAAGCGAAAAGACAGCTCAACTCTTCGCGGTGGTTTGGAAAAAGCAGAGTACAATGGCCAACTGTGATGATTGAACAGTTTGGGGTTGCAAAGGATATGGCAAAGAATCTCAAAGTCATTTGCCTCACTACATTTTTCTTTGGTTGCGCGAACCCATCCAACTTACGCCATGAGGGTAAATTCAAAGTTTTGTAGTGCAGAAGGTGATCTTCCAGCACTCATCTTATAAATGTTGGCCCAGGGAAATAATCGAACTACTCTCTTACCAGGTTTTTGCTGCGCAACTGAGCGGTCAATGACATTACGGAGCGCGGTTGATCGTCTTCGTCGAAGATATCGCCAACGATTTCTTCCAGAATGTCTTCAATCGTGATGACCCCTACAGGCTCCTGGTCACGAAATACGATTCCCATGTGATACCCCTTGCCTTGAAGAACTTTCAAAGCATTCAGAACGGGCTCAGATTCTTTGAAAGTCTGAATGGGTCTTAACAGCTGATTCCATTTGTTTCGGGAATTTTCATCGGATGCAATGAATTCTTTTGAATGCAAGATCCCCACAATCTTTCTCTCATGACAGACTGGAATGCGTGTGTGTCCAGACTGCTTCACCATTTCTAACACCAACTTGTCGTCGGCTTCAAAATCGATCTTGACGACCTCAATCCAGGGCAACATGACGTCTTTCACGCGTCTTTTGTCAATTCCAAGTAAGTTGAGAACATACTGCTTGTGAGTGTCAGTGAGGCCATCAATTTCGATTGAGGCTTGATGCTCTCCCGTTCGCTCTGAGAGTGTACTTGATGAAAACAATCTACACAGGAACTTGGTCGATATTTCGAGAACAAAAACCACAGGATGAAAAACACGATCCAAGATTCTAAGAGGCCCAGCTCCGAATTTGGCGATTGTCAGTGGGAACTTGAGTGCAAACGTTTTTGGTACAAGCTCACCCAGGACCACTGAAAAGTAGGTGAGAGGAATGACAATTGAAATAATCGCAAGTGATTCCGAAACTTCCTCGCTCAGACCAAAAAATTTCTCAAAAAACGGCGCGATGTTTTCTTCTGCACCAGCACCACCAATTGCAGCGGAAATTGCACCAACAAGAGTGATTCCAATTTGCAGAACCGAGAGCACCCTTTCAGGGTTGCCTTTGAGTTCCAAAACCTTCTTTGCCTTTACATCGCCCGTTGCTGCTTGAGATTTCAGTTTGCTGGACGAAGCGGTCATGATGGCCATTTCGAGAGCAGAAAGCAGGGCATTGATGATCAAGCAGGCAAATATAACGACAAGTTCAAACATTTCTTTCCCTAAAGACGTTTCTCAGGGGAGACCTTGCGACAAACGGCAGGTTTAGTCCAGTAATGCAGTGTTTTTCACCCAGCGCTGGCGGGGGTGAGTTAAAAAGTACTGTCTTTACGGGATTTTGCTCGTCCCCCCCCCGCCCGCACCCCTTCGCGAAACGAAGGCATCGAGATTATGTTTTACCCAAATTTCTACAGCGCCCTTATAAGCTGACACACCATGCCTAATGGCATTCTTCTTTGATGCAGTCGCCCATCGCGCGATAACTGCATCACTCAGTTCCGAATAAGTTGAAGGTGATGAACCAGAATCCAAAAGACCTGCCAATTTGGCAAATGTTCGTGCATCTTCGAGATCCAGGCCGCTGGAGCGCTTAGAGTCGACTCCATGCCTTAGTGAGCTAGCAAAGTAATTAACAGCGCATGTTGCAAACTGATTATCCGTTTGACGCGGCAGCCCCAACTTTCGTGAACAGTAGGGTGACAGTTCAGGGTTTGTGGCAACGGCCGACGTGTGCCGGCTTATTCCATCTACAAGCCATTTTGGGCGGCTGTAAATCTACCGGAAGCACTTGAGCCAAGAAAATGATAAATGATTCCAAAATTTGGACACTGAATATGGGTTTGGTTCTTTGGTTTAGAAGAGCTATAGTTATAGTGTGTATTTCTTGGATTTTCGACGTCGGACGTTATGGGTAAAAGAGGTTCATAATACCGCACGTACCACCATTGAACTCAAACCAATCGGTTGGAGCTGGATTCGGTATGAGCATAGGTACTTATGAACATCGGGTCAGGAATGTCACGGTTACAAGAGGCAATCCATCTTTAATTCCCAACCTCAAGATTCTATTTAAATTACTCGGAGCAAACGCTCAACATCTTCCTTCCGGAAATACTTGTGTCGAATTTCGCAACTACTTTTTAAATCCACGTCGAGAGTCTTTCTCGGAGAGTGTCCTATACTGGCAATTCTGAATGTTCCTGATGATTTTCGTACTGCTGATTAAAAGAAGACAGCTACGGCAGCCACGTGTGTACGTTGAAGCCCAGGTCCTGAAGTATCGCCAAGTCGACGTTTGTCATGCGCCATCGGCCCCACAATCCAATTTCCCTCATCAGGTTGTTGTTCTGTGGAAGTGTGTGTGAATAATGGTCTCGAGATCCTGTTGCTGCAAGTGGAAGTGGGCTACCAAAAATACGAATCGTGTTGACACCAGCAAAAACCCATTGGTTGTTCAGAAACTGAGTTAAGGAGTCGAACTGCGTCGGCTTCAGTGCATGCTGGGCTGAACTCCACATTCCAAGGCCATGAAATGCCTCGTGCAACAATGTAGAGTACAAATCCCTCTGGTTTGGGATGGATGGTTCCTGAGCCGGATTTGGATTGGCTTCAAGTGTCATTGGAAGTCCATAGTCCAACAGCTCCAGGCTAAGTGGAGACACCCAAGAGCCGAGTTCAAAATCTGATCCGTTTGGGTCGATTCCCGTTATTGCCTCTTCGGCTGCAAACGAGCGTCCAGCGGCTGTGAATCCTCCGTATGCTGCAAACGAGGGGCCTCCAGCTCGCCAGAATTGCCCAAGTGAATTGTTCACATCAAAGCGGATGACAAAGTTCAGCACGCCATTCCAAGAAATGTGTTGAGCAAGTTTCTTCATAACTGCATCAGCATTGGCCTCGAGGATGAGTCTGCTGACGCTGTAGTTCGCTGGGAAGTCGAGAATCGTGATGGTGTATCTTGATTGCAATGATGGTGGTAAAGGCACAGGAGTTGGTTTCACAGGCAACGGATTCGGTTGCGGTTTTACTTTTTTCTGTGAAGGAGACTTTACCACCGCGACTTTTCCTGAGCCGGCTAGTGTTGTTTTCGCAATACTTGCAAAGAGAGGTGATTCCTCGACCAGTTTTTCATTATCAGTTATTTGCTCAGAATCTCTCTCTTGTTCCTGCAAAATATTCCTGTTGATTGAGGATTGTTCTGAATCTAAGGAGCATCCCAAAAGCACCGTTGTTGCAACAAGAATAGAGAGACTGGAAATGTATTGCATCACGTGCTCCTTCTCTTTCAAAAGCACAATCTCTTTTTTATAATCGGAGAATTTGCGGATGATGTTTAAGGGCCGTAAATAGCGGGTGAAAAAAACTGAATTTTTTTTGAACGAAAAGAATCTCCCCTAAATCTTGCGCACGAAATTAATTTTGTTTCGGGCTATCTTTCAAAAATGCGGCTCCTTGAGCATCGAGTTGCCCCGAAAAAAAATCCCCCAGTGGTTCGTGAGAACTCCACTTTTGAAGAGGTGACTGTGGTGCTTTTTTCAGACTTGAATCTGGAATATGATAATCGAACGTTGACTCTTCGAATCGACCCTTGGTCAATTTTCATTACGGAATAGAAAATTGTAAATCGCTCCTGTTTATCAGAACCTCCTGATATCAAATGATATTATCAATATTTTTGAAAATCGCTT